>JAIETE010000046.1 GCA_019745505.1 Candidatus Obscuribacterales bacterium
TCCTCCGAGACAGCACTATCGAATTGACCGCCTTTCCAATCACCTAAGAGCTTATCGACGCCCAGACCGGCAGCATTCAATTGATTCTCTATTTCGCGACTGCTCGAAAATCTGAGATGGCTGCTCGACAGAAGCGTTTCACCTTCAAATTGATACTTCAATTCGAAAGCCATTATGTTGTCGTCCATCCGAAGGAATTTTCTCGACTCGACGACGGTCTGATCGGGAAGGTGGATTTCCATCTCATAATTCCATTTGCCAGGCCATTCTATAGATGGATTTCTCGACTCGAATACAAATTGCCCGCCTGTGTTCAAAAGTTTTTTGACTGCGCAAAAGGTGCTGTGCACATCGGCGTCTTCCAAGAGCACTTGAAACGCATGTCCGGTCATTATGATCAGATCAAAAGTTTTCTTCGACTGGAAAGTCTGTGCAAAAGACTGCACCCACTCTACTTTGGCACCATTGGGCTTGCGCCTCGCCACATCAAGCATCGCAGCGGATGGATCGACTCCGGTGACCGCATGTCCCCTTTCGGCGTAAGCATCGCAGAGAAGACCGGTACCGCATCCTAAATCAAGAATCTTCCGAGGCAGCTCACCTGCCAGTGCCAGATAGAAGTCTCTGTCTTCGGACCAGCCGCTATCGAGGTCGTATATTGCAGCAAGTCGCGGATTCTCATAATGATTGTCTGGCACTTCTCTTGCACCTTTTATACTCTTGCGTCAGGCGATATGTTCGGCATTCTATTGCGATTTCAAAACACTTTCAATCAAGGGAAAAGTAACAGGCGCCCTATCTGCCGTTAGACAGATTGAGCGCCTGCTGCAGTCCGAAGTAGATGGACCGCTACCTATATATGAGATCTAGTTTTGCGGGCGATTGGAGCCGAAACCATCCCATTTGCGTCCAGCGCCATCACCAGTTCTGTCGCCGCGACCGCCCCAGCCTCCGCGTCCGCTCGTCGAGCCCGCACCTGCGCTTGGAGTAACTCCAGCCGGTGGTGTGCTACCAGCCGTCGGCGTGCTCGCGCCGCCGCTTCCTGAGCTGGCAGGAGGGCTGCCCGCAGTGGGCTGGGTGCTGCCGGCACTGGCCGGATTAGTCTGCGCAGGCGCTGTCGCGCCAGGTGGAGTACTTTGCGGAGCTGACCCCGTACTCGGAGTCAAGCTTGTAGAGGGGCGAGAGGCGTCATTGCGACTCCAATCAGGTCTTCCTGAATTGCCTCGGCTCCAATCCGGTCGATCATTGCTTCCGCGATTCCAATCAGGTCTTCCAGAATTTCCACGATTCCACTCCGGCCCGCTCGAATTGCCTCGGTTCCAATCACCATGTGTACTATTCTCGCCACGATTCCAGTCCGGTCTGTTCGAGTCTCCGCGATTCCAATTGCCGTGCTCGCCAGATTCACCTGGACGCCAGCCGTCGCGGACACCGTCCGGACGATTGCCCGGGAAATTGGATGAAGCAGGAAAAGATGATGTCCCAGGTCGCTTCCACCAACTGTCTTTCCAACTGTTGCCGTTCGAATTCCAGTTGCGATAGTGCGAATTTTCGTCATCGTGCATTTGAGTCGTAATATCTCTGTCGAGCTGAGTCAACATAGACATCAGCGAGTTACGCTCATAGGAGCTAAAGCCACCAATTCTGTATTGCTGCTGCGCTCTGTCGATGTTGTCGTATGCCGACGAGAGTTGAGACAGTTCCGAACGCGTAATGCGGCCGGAGGCGCGCCCCCTGTCGATGCGCTCTCTCAAGCTGTTTTGATAGGCATCGATTTCTTGATTGAAACTGTTGGCGCCGGAATTATCCGCTTGCCACCAGTTTTTACGCCAGGATCTTCTCGAGGGATCCCACATTTGATATCTCGCGTTAACATCGTCTTTCAAATAACCTGTGAGCTGTTTGTCGAGATTTGTTAGCGAGGTCATCATATTCTGGCGGACCATCGGATTCATTGGTCTATTTCCAAGACCACGACGAATCATCTCAACATTGTTGTACAGCGATTGAACAGAATTGTAATTGGCTTGGGTCAATTGCCCTGTCTGGCGGCCGAGCGCAATGCGCCGAGCCAGATCTTGAGAGTAAGCTGCGATGTCCGCGTCCACCGCAGCTTGCGCCGACGCAATTGTAATAGTCGCAGGAATTGTCACAGCCAATGCAATGAGCTTTTTCCACATAGTATTGATTTCTCCTATTTGCCTCTGGCATGACGATGGAGGGAGTCAATAGTTACCGCTACTGACATCGAAAACTGGGTGTCTAATTTTAGAACAGATTAAGGCTGATTTCGGGTGATCTAAGGATTCCATCTGCAACCGCATAGAGCCTCAATCAATGCTTCATCCGGGCTGCCTATAGCAACCTGAGACGGCGCATCAGCCGGGTATGTTCCGCAGACTACCCTTGAATCTTCAAAACTGCCACAGCGCAGGGCGGGTGCCGCAAAACATAATTTATCGTATGTCCGATGAAGAGACCTTTGCCGATTTTGGGCTCTGCGCCTAAGACTATCAGGTCGATGTCATGCTGCTGAGCGGTAAGTATCGCAGCCTGCGCCGGATGTGCGCTTGTCTGCACGAGAATCGATTTGAACTCTACATCAAGAGCATCGGCTAATTCCTTCAACGTGTTTGTGATTTCATTCGTCACATTGCGCTCGATCTGCTTTCCACTCTGCGTTGCTTCACTATAGAGATCGTTAGCTTCGGATTCTTGAATGCAAAGGCAGAAAACTTTCGCATTCAATGATTTCGCCAGCGAGATACCGAATTCGGCGGCTGCAATCGATTGCTCGTTGCCGCTGACAGGAATCAAGACTTCCTTTATCTCGCGCGGCCTCGTCGGGTCGGGTTCGTACACCACCAGCACGCGAGTAGATGTATTGAGGATGACTCCGTCTACGAGGTGACCGAAAACGTACTCGGCGTCGCCAGGGGGTTCGTCAGTCGCCATAACTATCAAGTCATAGCCTCGGTTTCCTTCTTCGGATATAACCTTAAGCGGATCCGCCGACGTAACGGTGCTTTCGAAAACACTGACGTGCCTGGTGTCTACTGCCTCTCGTATACTCGAGAAAGGCTTATCGCTCGCACCGGTCGGCCGCTTTACCCAGAGCGCAGTCGTCTCCACCACTTGCGATTGGCCGATACTATTCAGAAGCTTGGCAATAAAGGCATTTCTGCCGCGTCCAGAGGTCGGCCAGAGCACTCGTCTTATGCTACTGAGTATGGTGCGCGAACGTCTTTCTTCACGCTTCATTTTCTCGACTTCTTCGTCGGTGATCTTGACTTTGCCCATAGTCAATTTCATAAGAGGTGCGGAAACACCAGTGGAAAAGAGAGCAATGAAAATTATTACCGCATACATGTCCTGGCTGATTATTTCCAACGACAAACCGAGCATGGCAAGAATTAAGCCCAGCGAGCCTTTGGTGTTTGCGCCGACACCGACGGCGAGAGACTCCCAGATTCCATAGCCGGCAATACGCCCTGCAGCAACGCAGGAGGTGAGTTTTACGACGATTGTGGCTAGGGAAAGCAAGGCCGTTATCGCAAGGAGCTTAGGTTCCAAAAGCGAACTCAAATTTACGTTGAGACCGCTGGATGCGAAAAACACCGGCGCGAAAAAAGCCATCGTAACGATTTCCAATGGGCGCACCACTTTGTGATTGACCACAGGTGTCTGAGATAGGATTACACCGGCGGCAAATGCCCCCAGTACGATGTGAACGCCCAGCGCTTGTGTCGCTGCGGCGCACGCGAGGAGCAGAACGACCATGCCCGTGATCAAACCGTCACTGTTGGAGACGTGATCATTGACCCAACGCAATACGGTGAAAAATACCGGCCTTCCAAAATACATCACGGCAAGAAATGCCATTGTTCCAAATATCGCAACCAAAACGGGATTGCCGGCTTCACTGGCAGAACCGGATAAAACCACGATTACTGCGAGCAACAAGCAGCAAAGAAGATCGTGCGCCAGGGAGGTGGCAATGATCAACTGACCGACGGTGAGCTTGAGCATCTTCATGTCCATAAGGACCTTAGCGACTACAGGCACAGAAGATGCCGCAAAGACTGTTCCAAGAAAAACTGCAAAAGCCAGCTTGTTTTGAGCTTCACCAAGCAATTCACCGGAAAGCAGCATCGACAAGCCGGCACCAACCAGAAGCGGTCCAAGCAAACCAATGATTCCGAAACACAAAAGCGGCTTACCAAGCCGCTTGAGCATGGCTATATCTGTTTCCATTCCGGTGAGCATCAGCAAGAAAGAAACACCAATCCAAGAAATAACTTCGATCAGTTTCGACTGAGAACCATCACGCGGAAAGAGTTGAGATGAGAGATCCGGAAACAGCGCTCCAAAAAACGTCGGTCCAAGCAATAAGCCCGCAAAAATTTGTCCGATGATCGCTGGTTGACCGAGACGGACGAACAGCTCACCGCATACCAGTGAGGTAAACAGCAAAAGCGTGATTTCTATGAAAAGAAGCAGAACTGCGTGCTCGCTCAGATTATTGCTGGCATGACTCTTCTTCGGCTTCTCGACCGGAGCAGTCGGGGTCGTGCTGCCTTTTGCAGCCGATGTCGAAGAAGAATTAGAACTTGCAGCAGCAGCAGCGTCCGACTGTTTCTTCTCTAAATCTCGAGCATGCGTTATGTATCGCCTGAGCTTTTCGCACCAGTCAATCGCCAGGTTTGTCTGAGACTTTCCGGCTTCGTCGGCGTCCGCCTTGGTCACACTGCAAAGAACTTTGTCCTTCAGGTAAATGACGGGCACTCCGTCCATGCCTACTTTGACATTGAGATCTTCGAGATCCGCTTGTGAGTCGTCAATCACACCTTGAATTGTGTCCATGACCAATTGACTGCGCTCAACTGCAGATAAGATTTTTGTGTTGGAAACAGCAAAAACCTTATCGTTGCCGACGTAAACATCACAAAACTCATCTGCGGCAAATACACAGGGCGTGCAAAAGGCGAAGAAGGCAGCGATGACAAAGGCGAGAAACTTCACCTGCATTTCTTTCCTTCTTCTCCATGTTAAAGCCGCAACTCTCCTCAAAGCTTAGCAGGAGAGAGCCCAAGCTGCGGCTCCGCGCAAAGAATTCTCAAAAGATATCCGTTAGCTGACGGGAAATCCTCTGTCTCTCATGAGAGCATTGGTGTCAACATCGCGACCTCTGAAATTGCGGAAAGCAACATCGGGTGCAACAGAATTGCCGACACTGAAAATAGTGTCTCTGAAGCGATCGCATGTTTTGCGATCGTAGAAGCTGCCTGCCTCTATGAAAGCTTCCGAAGCATCTGCCGACATGGTATCCGCCCATATGTATGAATAGTAGCCGGAGGCATAGCCATCATCCGAGAATATATGCCCAAACGCTGTCGGGCGGTGGCGCATGACTATCTCTTTCGGGCATCCGATTTCGGTCATCGTGACCTTCTCGAACTCATCCGGATCAATTGTCTTATCCGGTGTTGCTGCCAGGTGAATCTTCATATCGTAAATAGCCGACGCCAAGTATTCCGTTGTGGAAAAACCCTGGTTGAACGTCTTCGCCTTTTCGATCTTAGCGATCAGTTCTTCCGGAATAGGCTTTCCGGTCTTGCAATGCAGGGCAAACTTGCTCAGCACTTCCCGAGTCAAAAGCCAACGCTCATTGACTTGGCTGGGAAACTCTACAAAATCGCGCTTCACGCTTGTCCCTGCCAGAGAGGGATAATTCACATTTGACTGCAATCCGTGCAAAGCATGCCCGAATTCGTGGAACAGGGTATTTGCATCGTCCCAGGAAATGAGAGTCGGCTCCCCGGCCTTTCCCTTCATGTAATTGCAGTTGTTTGAAACAATCGGAGTGATGTTGTCTTTGAACTTTTCTTGTGTGCGATATTCGCTCATCCACGCGCCCGAGTTTTTGCCGTCGCGTGCATAGGGATCGAAATACCAGAGTCCAATTTGTTTGCCGTCGCGCTGAACTTCGTAAACAGTGACATCAGGATGCACGACCGGCAATCCATCGACTTTTACCATATCCAGTCCGTACACTTGTTTTGCGGCCCAGAACATTCCCTCGCGGATTTTGTCCAACTGCAGATACTGTTTCACTTCATTTTGATCGATATCGTATTTCGCCTTGCGAACCTTCTCCGCATAAAAACGATAATCCCACGGCTCGATAGTGATATTTGCACCTTCCGCATCAGCTATCTTCTGCATGTCGGCGACTTCTTCCTTGACGCGATTCGTAGAGGCAGCCCAGACGCGCATCATCAATTTCATGGCATTCTCAGGTGTTTTTGCCATGCAGTCATCAAGACTCCAATCAGCATGCGTGTTGAAGCCAAGAATGCGAGCACGCTCGGTGCGCAGCTTTAAAATTTCACCGATATTCTTTTTGTTGTCGTTGGCATCATTATTGTCCCCGCGGCGCGTCCACATGCGCCAGCCTTTTTCGCGCAAATCACGGCGTGTGGAGAAAGTGAGAAATGGTTCCATGGAAGAGCGGGTATTTGTGATCACCCACTTGCCTTTCATTTTGTGCGATTCGGCAGACGCGGCAGCCGCCTCGCGCAAGCTGTCGGAAAGTCCGGCGAGATCGGCTTCATTCTCGAGTACAAGCGTGTATTTCTCTTCGTCAGCCAACTGATTGTGGCGGAAATTCGTGAAAATGGTGGCAAGCTTTTCGTTGATCTCGCGCAAGCGCTTTTTCTTTTCCGCATCGAGCCCTGCTCCCTGCCGAGTGAAGAGCTTGTAGTAGACCTCGACAAGGCGCTTTTGCTCATTGGTCAAGTCTGACTTTTCGCGCGCTTCGTATACGGTCTTTATACGCTGGAAAAGCTCGTCGTTTTGAATCACCTCATCGTCGAATTTCGCAAACAAGGGAGTCATTTCAGTTTCGATAGCCTGCATCGGCTTATCGTTCATTGTCGAGGTATAAATGCCGAAAAAGCGGCTGGCGTTGCTAAGCGGTCTGCCGGCGTCTTCGAAGGCAACTATCGTGTTTTCGAAGGTGGGCGCATCTTTCTGGCTCGTGATCGCCTTAATTTGCTCACGCTTGAGATCCATTCCTTTCAGAATCGAAGGTTTGAAGTCGGATATCTTGACGAGGTCAAACTTCGGAAAACCATTGTGGTCGCCGGTCCATGTGGCGAGAAGGGGTCCCAGGGTGACGGTCTCGGCCAAACCCTTCGTCAAACTCATAGCGAATCCTCCACTCAGCATGACAACAGCGGCGCTGCCTTTCAGGAATGTTCTTCTGTTCATGGGCACCTTGATTAAACGGTAATTGCAAGCAGGGGCTATTTTCTCACGACTGTGAAACTGCTGCCACATTCACGCGGGACAGGTTAAATCCGGCTTTTTGCTCTGAGCGAGGCTGTTATGCGGCGAGCAGGATATTCGCGCTAGCTCGACAACAACAAATTCAACTCTTTGGCAGTCTTATCAGCGGGATTCTCATTGATCCATTTTTGAGCGGCTTTTCTCACAATCGTGTTCTTGCCGTCCAGCTTCAGCAGCTCGAGAATCACTTCAGGACTCCTGCTACCGGGTTGAGAGTGAATTTCAACGGCCTTCGAAATCAACTCTTCATCAGGCGCAACTCGCAACAGAAGTGCATGCAGCCATGACGGCTGATAGTGATCTTGCAAAGCCTCTTTGGCAAGACGGATGGTTTCGCTGTCGGCGCAAACCTCTAAAAGTGCGCCGGACAGAACCGCGGTTCGATCTTCCGGCGACTGGCTTTTCAAAATCTCTTTCGCATAAGTCACTAGTTCCGGCTCTATCTTCTCGCCCAGAGAATGCGACGCGGTAAGTATCCCCGCAAGCGCCATATAAGATCCTTCTTGTTTTTGATGACTTAAAAACCAATCTTTAGCCGCATGAATTTGATCGGCAGTTTGCTCAATCAAAAGCACTTCATAGTAGAGTCTGCCGGCATTGCGATACTCTGAATTTCTAGCCAACCAATGACCGGCAGTCGTCGCCACTCTCGAACGCAACTCTTTATGAGCTTCGGAGAGCCCGCGCATCATATTCATGTAGACGAGCCAAATGTCAGAAGCTTTGTCCTGATTAACTTCTATCCAACGCAGGACTTCACTCAACACACTGGAGTCTCTCGAGTAAAGTGCAATGAATGATACTTCTACCGACAGGCTTGAGTTGTAGCGATTGATTTCCAGCCATCGAAGAATCAGCGGATCAACCTCTGCTTTTGTTTTTTCGTGGGCTTGCAATTTGCTCCACACATGACTGTTCGGCTCAGCGGCAAAACGCTTCTCGATTGCATCAAACAGCTTGGGCGAAGCCTTCGACAAATGCGCAAAAGCTCTAACGATAAGAATTAGCGCCCCAACGTCCGGGTATGTTTTCACATAAGAGGTAGCGAGATACATCGCATCATTGCTTTCGTAATTCTGCAGCCACTTTCCGACCAGTCTCGGCGCACTCTCGACTCGAGGAAATAATTTGATCCATTTGCGAGCATACGGCAGCAATGCTTTGTCATCGCGAATTTCCATTAGATCCATAATGAGTTTGCCGGTGCTCTCTTCCATCTCGCCGGCACGAAGTTTGGCAAAACCTTCCTCGTAAAAGATTTCGTTGGCTTCTCTGTTCTTATCTATGACGCTAGCCAAAATAGTTTCCTAGGGAGCCGACATCATTGCCAAGAAAGACTTGATATTCTCTTTCATCACTTGCGGGCGTTTATGCACCTTGGTCAAAACAATCGTGCCGTTCATGCTGGCCAGCAAAACCTGCGCCGCGAGCTTCGCCGATACATCGGAGCGAAACTCGCCCTGCTGTATCCCCTCTTGAATCACATCGGCAAAGCACTGTTGATAGCGATCGAAATACTCCGAAATGCGCTCGCGAAAAGCGGGCACGAAATCGCTTGTTTCCGTAGCCAGATTTACGAATGGACAACCCTTATTGCAGCACTCCGATTCAATCATTTCAGCCATTCCTTTGAGAAACTTCTCCAGTCTCTTGCGAGGGCTGAGGGCCTTATTCAGAAGGATCGGATCCGACATCGAAAAGAAAGCATCGGTCATCGAGTCCAGAGCGGCAAGACAGAGGTCTTCTTTAGATTTGAAATGGTAGTAGAAATTACTCTTGCTGACACCGGCAGCTTCAAGAATGCTGTTGATGCCCATCGCTTCAAAACCACGCGAAGACATCAGCTCAATCGTTGCCTCAATGAGCTTCTGCCGGCTGCCACTGGTAGCGTCTGTAGTTGTGGACATATACAACTCTAGAACCGTTCTGTCCTAAGTATATCTTAATTGAGCCAAGGATCAAGGGGCGAATCCCGAAACTGCCAGCCTGTGTAAAGTTGGGGGAACAATTCCAGGTTTTCCCATCCTCTAATGGTATCCATTTTGGGCCTTGATTAGGACCGACCGGTATGATTCAATCATTAGTACAGACCGGTCCTATCTACCAAATTGATAAGCCTATTTAAGAAGGAGAGAAATCCAAATGAGCAGTTCATGCGAGCAAACCCAGGGTTCTGGCGCCTGTGCAGAAACAGCAGCACATCACGCAAGCGAAGGGGAGTGTTGCAATGCACCGGAAAAGTTGCTTTGCCTGGCGGACGAAGCCTGGAAAGAGGTTTTGAAAGACAAAATCAAACAGGAAATTGAAAAGAACGCAGGCGCAAAGCTTGATGCGCTCGCAAAATTAGTTGCAAACGCCAATCACCAGAAATGGACGCACTTGATCGAAGGCAAACAGAAGTGCGACGAATTCAAAAATCAAGTAAAGGAAGCTCTCTTCTCGCTATCCAAGTAGTTTCTTCTTGGAGCGATTGGATAGTTGCAGTTCTTCCAGTTCTCCCGGTCGGACTCCAGCAGAGAGAGCACCCCGGCTCTCTCGGGCTGGACCGATTGAGACCTCTGAAAGAGGAAGCGAGGATGGGACAATGTCTATACAGAACTATCGAAATCAGCTTGCAGCAGCTCTTTCGCTAACAGCGATTCTGACCTTTAACACGCCGGTTTATGCGGCAAATGAAATCGCCTATCTGCCAAGCACATCTGCCTACACTCCCTCTGCGCCACTGCCTGCAGTGTCGGCAAGAAAGACTAGACCGACCATAGCGCTGGCACTGGGCGGTGGTGGCGTGAGGGGTGCAGCGCACGTCGGCGTTTTGAAAATTTTCGAGCGCGAGAACTTGCCTATCGACTTTATTGCAGGCAGCAGCATGGGTGCGATAGTTGGCGGCATGTACGCTGCCGGTGTTCCTCTCGAAACGATAGAACATATGTTTCTCGACCGCTCGCTGTTTAAAGCATTTGCGCCCCTGCCCGACTCCGTCAAAATGATGTCAATCCCGGCATCGGCATTAGTGCGCTCTGCAAAAATTGCATTAGGCATGAAGACTAATCTAATTGGATTGCATTCGAGCAATAACGTCGCCGCCTTCGTCAACAAGCATGTTGCGCCATATAGGCGCTCTATCGAACACAGCGAGATTCCATTTGTCGCGGTTGCGACCAACCTGCTGGACGGAAAGCCGATAACTCTGGAATATGGAAATCTCGGCAGAGCGCTGCAGGCTAGTTCGGCAATTCCTTTTTATGTTAAACCGATTGCAATCGATGGCAAGCTTCTTGTCGATGGAGCATTACGCTCGAACGTGCCCACACTTCAGGCACGCCAGAGTCGTGCCGATATAGTCATTTCAGTAAATGTCGATGAGGATTTGCAGAAGATCTCGCCGGCCGAACTTACGCGCGCAACACCTTATGGAAATAGAGTCCTAAGCATTCTGCTCTCAGAGCTGGATGGGCATCACACTGATTACGCAGATGTGGAGATTCACCCGACCTTGACTCCAATGCCTCTATACTCACGAAAGTCCCGGGATGCTGAGCGAGCAATGAAGGCAGGAGAGCAAGCAGCCGAAAATGCAATGCAGCAGATCCGTGCCATTCTCAACACAAAGCTGGCAAAAGACAATGACGGAGCTACCGTCGCAAACTTCTGAACGCTCCCCTCATGGGCATGGGAAAACTACGAACCCATGACCAAATTTAGTCACACTTTAGTTAGACATTGACCATAGTCTTTGAACAGAAGTGCACAGGGAATCTCGATATCAACTCGGCACGAAAAAACTAGACGTTTCGGCGCCGCAACACATAGAGTAATGAAGTATGAACGAGAACATGTTCTTACGCGCTTCTCTGCCGGCTCAAATTGGCCACATTTCCACAAGAGAATCGCCTACACTTTTCGAATCCAATATTGCAGCGCTGCAGGCTCGAGAAAACCATGACGGGCTGGCCGACTATCGAACGCCAACCGCCGGACCGAGGGAAGCCATTCCTGCTACGTTGGACGGAGCCACACAGGCGCGTTTGATGCGGGACAAGACAGATAGCCCTCAGCCAGCAAAAACATCCGATTCAGATCCAAGCATCGGCCTTATAGCTGTTGAGATAGCCGCTGTAGCTGTCTTCGCAAGATTGGGATTGAAGCATCTCGCGAAAAACGGCATCACCTTCTTCGAAGGCGCAGGCGGCGCCGCAAAAAATTTAGCAAACAAGATCGATAAAGCACCCGGTACGATCTCGCCAACTACCATTGCCGAACTGAACCCGACTCGATCTGCCGCTGCAAATCTCGAGCAGCACATACCTAGAATAAGAACATATGAAAGAGAAGGCGGCCCGCTGCGAGTGGGTTAGGCAGGTCTTTGCAAAACATTTGTAAATCGGCTTTCGCCTGAGAGTACAGTGCGTGGCAGCAGCCAGCGCATAACCAAGCGGAACGCCATCCCTCAGAAGAATATAAACTTTCATAGCACACCTACCTTTGCCGCAAGCGATATTGCTTGCGGCGACGAATTGTTTTCTACAAATGCGGACAGCATCGACCGCGAGGCACCAGATTTAGTGCCTGCGCGATCAGTTGCAGTTTCGCCCCTCTGTGCCTTGAAAGGGGTGTTTCGCGCTAGTCAGCGTTCAACACCAGGCCTCCGGCACAGCTCTGGGCTCAACCTTTTACGCAGATGACCTGCTTCAAAGTATGAACAACATCAACCAGATCTTTCTGAGCTTCCATCACAGAGTCGATTGATTTGTATGCCATCGGTGTTTCGTCGATAACATCAATATCTTTTCGGCACTCGACTCCGGCTGTAGCTCTCTCGTGATCGGCGACAGAGAATTTCTTCTTCGCTTCGCCTCGAGACATGGCTCGACCGGCTCCATGCGAGCAGCTATTGAAGCTTTCCGGATTTCCCTTTCCTCTCACGATGTACGATCTGGTGCCCATAGATCCCGGGATGATTCCCAAGTCTCCTTCCTGCGCACGCACCGCACCCTTTCGCGTCACGTAGATGTCTTCACCATAGTGATGCTCAAGAGCAGCGTAATTGTGGTGGCAGTTTACGACTTCAGAAGTAATCTCGAAATCGGGCAGCTTGCACTTGCGCAAGGCCGCAATCACCGAATTCAGCATGACGTCTCTGTTAGTTTGCGCAAATTTCTGCGCCCACATCAACGCCTTCCAGTACTCGTTGAAATTGTCCGTGCCCTCAGGCAAGTATGAAAGGTCCTGGTCCGGCACATTGATGCACCACTTTTGCATATCTTTCTTCGCAAGTTCGATGAAGTACTTACCGATTGAATTTCCGATTCCTCTGGAACCGGAGTGAAGCATAATCCAAACGGCATCATCTTCATCTAGGCAGATTTCAATGAAGTGATTGCCAGTGCCGAGCGAGCCAAGGTGCGTGATAGTGTTGCTACGCGCAAGCTTGGGATGCTTGTCCACTATTGTCTTGTGACCTTCCGCAAGATTAGACCACGCGTCTTCCACAGCTTTCGGCGCGTTTTTCCAGGCGCCTCTGTCGTTGGGTCCGCCGTTGTCGGTACGACCATGCGGCACAGCTGCTTCGATGGCGTGTCTTACTGAGGCAAGGTCATCAGGCAAGTCGGATGCGCGTAAGCTTGTGCGTGCAGCGACCATGCCACAACCAATATCGACTCCCACTCCAGCCGGAATAATCGCTTTCTTGGTAGGTATGACACTGCCGACGGTGGCGCCCATACCCCAGTGACAATCGGGCATGGCTGCGACCCACCTGAAGATAAACGGCATCTTGGTGATATTGCTCAACTGCTTGCGTGCCTCTTCCTCAAGCTGCACCCCGCGGGTCCACATCTTGACTGGCACCAGGCCGTCAGTACGCATGATGTCGTATGTTTTATCTTTTGGTGTAAAAATCTCCATGACCGTGTCCTCTATTTGTCTTTACTTCACTGGTTCTTTTCCTGTATTTTCCTCGGGAAGA
This sequence comes from Candidatus Obscuribacterales bacterium, assembly GCA_019745505.1. GTDB lineage: Bacteria > Cyanobacteriota > Vampirovibrionia > Obscuribacterales > Obscuribacteraceae > QKMZ01. Next base: position 13,316 of record JAIETE010000046.1, read on the forward strand.
GTGGGATTCGAACCCACGGACGCTCATAATCCGTCTACGTCTTAGCAGAACGTCGCTTTAAGCCACTCAGCCATCTTCCCTCGATTCGCATATATAGATAAAACAAAAGCCCTCTCGTTTATGAAAGGGCTCGCTGAATGACTACAGATGCTTTTGATCAGTTACTTACGCCTGCGTCACTCCCAGCCCCGTCCAACGGTGCCATTCATTCTTTGTTCGCGACTAGGTGTAAATAATATGTCCATACTCCCATTATCCGTTTTCAGGCTGCATTGTCAAGCCACCACAACAGGTAAAATTCACACATCAAACCAAACCGACCTCACACTTGTAAAAACAGTCATGCCGAATCCAATCGTTCAAACAGGTCACCCAGTACTACGTGCCGAGGCACGCGAACTTACTCGCGACGAAATCAAGTCGGCAGAAATTCGAGAATTGATCGAAATCATGCGTGAAGTGATGCGCGCAGCTCCAGGTGTTGGACTGGCCGCACCGCAAATCGGCGAGTCCCTCAGGATTGCCGTAATCGAAGACGAAGCAGGCGAAAAAACAAAGATGAGCGAAGAAGAGCTCAATCTGCGAGAACGATATCCAGTGCCGTTTCATGTCTTGATCAATCCGATTCTCACGAATATTGGTGATGAAAAAGTTGATTTTTTTGAAGGTTGTCTGAGCGTGACAGGATTCGCGGCAAATGTCGCTCGATATAGAGAGGTCAACGTCAGAGCACTGAACGAGAAGGGCGAAGAAATATCTATCGACGCAAAAGGTTGGTACGCGCGAATTCTCCAGCATGAGATCGACCATCTCAATGGAATTCTCTACATCGACCGCATGTACTCAACTACATTCTCTACAGTTGAAAACAAAGCACGGTACTGGGACGCATTAGACCGAGCAAAACCATCCCCCGAGTAAACAATGCCAATTGAGTTAGTCAGACCGAGCAAATCGATTCTGCCTTCATATCTCGAAGCCCTGCGTGAAGGGGACTTCTGCAACATGGCTCTGGGAGCATTTGCAGATGAATCGGCAGAAGAAATTGCGAATGATCCGGATGAATACATTCGAAAAATCAGCGATGAGTCAGCACGAAAAGTTGTGATGCCGGACGGCTCGGAATTCACTGTTGCAGAACATTCACTGCTCTGGCTGGTCGATGGAGATCGCTACTTGGGTTCCGTTTCACTCAGATTTTCAGGAGACAGGGAAGTGATCGAAGAGTTCGGTGGCCACATAGGTTTAGCAATAAGACCCGGGCTGCTGAATATAGGATACGGAGTAAAAGCTGCATCGCTTGCCTGGAAACTGGCCGGGGCTTACTTCAAAGAACGAGGAATAAACCAGATTTATGTCTCGTGCAATCCGCAGAATTCGGCATCTCGCCGGCTCATTGAGCACAACGGCGGGAGACTGATTCGAGAAATAAGAGACGCATTCGGAACAGGGGCAAGCCTGATCTTTGTAATAGACTTGCAATAGCTCAGGGACCGTAAAAATCTACAAAGACGTCGGTGCTCTTCGTAAACATCGGCAATTTTTGAGTAATTCGCAATTTGTTGAGGGCTTTCAGCGCGTTTCTCTTATACTCATTTCTCATGGAAAAAACCGACGCGGGGCAATCCTTAACCACCGTAGTCACTTTTATTCCGGAAATCGAGAGCGTTTCGTCCACAGTGAATTGAGCGCTGGCATTAAGCTCTGAGGCAATGAGAGTGGGCGACTGCCAAATTCTCCAGAGAGCTTCGCGCAACGGCACCACAAATTGCGCGACGTCTTCCGGTGCCGGTCGCTCATTTAGACGCGCGTCGCTAAATTTAACGATTACTCGAGACTGACTCTTGAATCCATCGGGTTCCACACTATTCAAACAGTCCCGCAACTTTTCCATTGCGTCCTTATCCATATTGGTCTGATGCATGATTCTGTAGAGAGCCGGCGCCGCCTCTTCACCTCCTATATCGGCAATTCTGAACATGGCTTGATAGTATGCAGATTCGATAATTTTGTCGTAATGGTACACGCGCCGAACAAGCGGATCATCTTCGCGATTCATGATCGCCCATATCGCCAGCGTCGCCAAAGCATGAGGCTCGGTTTCCTGCGCAAGCAGTTTTTTCACTTGCTGCCTGATATGGTCTTCTTTCTTCTCAGTCCAATCAATATTATTCTCTTTTGCAAAAGCTGCTATTTTCGCCTCAATAGCACGCAAATACTTGTCACCATAAACAGCAACGAATTTTTTCTTGGTAACAGGTAAGGGTAAGTCGTACTTGCGCTCTTCGTCCTTAACTGCAAAGGACGGCGGTGCAAATATTGCTGAAGCAAACAGTGTCAAGGCGGACAAAGCAAGAGCGCGGCGGTGGCGCACAAAGGTAAAAAACATAATTGAATCGACAAATTTCAAGCAAGCGGATTCCAAAATCGATTAATCAGACTTTCAGGCATTCAAGCGTTAACTCAATGCATTCAATCAATGCATGTATTTTACAGGGTTTATCCTCGCCGGCCCAAAAGCCAGCTTGACATGATTGCAAAACCCAGTATATAGTGGCAGTCTAGATCAATCGCAGACCGCGAAGAAAGGAGGCGCTATATGGAAAATGTCATTGCTACACATGGATACGATGCTGTCTTCCGTTGCGCCATGTCTATTAGTCGCGCTGGAAATCGCTAAGATACGGCTTTAAGCATTGTGAATCGACGCTCGTGTCCTTTATTTGCACCTGGTGAAATGCACAGCAAATAAACAAGGATAAAGTCATGCTGCCAAAAAATATTGCGGCTCTTGTTGAGCCGCCGTTCGAATGCGGGCGTATAGTCTCGCAAGATCGTGGCGCGTACATTGTTGCGACAGTCCACGGAGAAATGCGCGCTGAAGTTACAGGCTCATTTCGCTACTCTGCGCAAGTTGCCGTCGATTTTCCAATCGTTGGCGATTTTGTTGCTATGTCTATGAAAAGTGATATCGCAATGATTCACAAACTGCTGCCGCGCAAAAATCTGTTTGCACGCCGAGGAATATACGGCAGCGACGAGTTACAGCCTATCGCCGCGAATCTAGACACCCTTTTCATAACGGTATCCGTCAACCGAGATTTCAACGTTCGCAGGCTGGAACGTTACATGGTTGCTGCAGCAGGATTCGATGTGCCTTGCGCTTTAGCTCTGACCAAAATCGATCTGGTCGAAGAAGCCTCGGAATTCATCAATGCAGCAAAAGCCGTTGCCGGTAAAAACTCGGTGATTGCACTGTCCGCGCTGGGCGGGCAAGGATTGAATGAACTAAATCCGTTTCTCGGACCGGACAAAACAATTGCCTTTGTCGGTTCGAGCGGAGTTGGAAAATCTACCCTGATTAACGCTCTGCTGCAAGAAGAAAGACTGGCAGTAAGCAGCATCAGCTCGCAAATTCAAAGGGGGCGTCACACCACAACAAGACGGTTGCTTTTGCAACGAGCCGACGGAACCTGCATCATCGACACTCCAGGTATGAGGGAATTTGCACTGGCCGATGCCGAAAGCGGAGTAGACTCAGTTTTCAGCGAGGTCATGGAACTGGCTCTGGAATGCCGATTCAGGGACTGCAAACATCGAAGCGAGCCGGGTTGCGCTGTAAAAGAAGGAGTGGATGCGCAAACCTATTCAAGTTGGAATAAATTGGAAAAGGAAGCGGCCTATGAAACACGCAAGACAGATCGCTTCGCGGCGGAGGCCGAGAAGTCGAAATGGAAAGCAATACACAAAGCCAATCGGCAAAGAAGGAGGTAAGCGATGAGATGACCTCCGCTGGCGAAGATCTCTAGCGCGCGGCAAGCAATTCCTGCGCGTTGAAATACTGGGCTGTCGTGCCGCCATCGACGACCAGCACTTGACCGGTAATAAACGACGCCAGCGGCATTGATAGAAATGCAACGGCGGCGGAAACTTCCTCCGGCTTGCCTATGCGCTTGAGCATCGCCACATTTTCGACGGCAACGCGAAACTCCGGACTCTTCAAAATACCCTCGGTGAGAGGTGTTTCGATATAACCGGGAGCGATCGCGTTGACGCGAATTTTTTCCGGCGCCCACTCTTGGGCGAGCGCGCGAGTCGCTTGATTGAGAGCAGCCTTTGTGACGCCATACATCAAGCCGGAGCCGACGGTTCCTATACCGGCGATGGAGGTGATAAACACAACATTGGCATCACTGCCTTTGAGAAGCCAGGGATGTGCGTCACGACACATGGCCAATGCGGAATTCAAATTGGTTTCGAGCAGAAGATCGAGCTCATCGCTCGAAAATTGCATAAACTTCTTACGAATATTGGTGCCGACATTATTGACTAGAATGTCCAGCTTGCCAATATTTCCGACTTCCTTGAATATATGAGAGCGTCCTTCCTCCGTTGTCACGTCTGCCGCGACCAGATGAACCCTATCTGCATAACGGCTGCCGCCCGAGGCCTTCTCGAGTTCGTCGAGTCCGCGCGCTACCATTACGACCTCGGCACCCAGTTCCAGGAATTCCTGAGCGCAAGCTCGACCAATCCCTTTGGACGCTCCGGTAATAAGGGCCACTTTGCCTTCAAGTGTCCAACGTTTTGTCATTGCGAAACCTCCGGCTCTTTGGGGAGCCCTAGTATACGCAATTATTGGTGGGGAAAAATTCTATGAAACTCGAAACATGCACTTTGCCTGCTCCCGACAGGCATACGAATCACCAAAAGTACCGACGTTTTCGAGATGACTGGTCAATGCCGAAAGAACGGCATAAACCTCGGGGCTGTTTTGCCCATATGACTCTTGCGCACTTTGGTAGGCCCGCTGGTAAAGCATACGCTGAAACTCGGGAGCAGCCTTTTGGGCCGCAGACAGCAGCATTTTATACTTTTCGATTCTCATAGCGGGTCTCCTTATGCCTCCAACATTTCAACCTTCTCAGAGATATGTGAGGAATCTGTGAAGATCCCCAATGACGGCGAAGATGGGCATTTTGTTTCGTCCGGTCCCGGCGTTTGAGCCCCAAAAGAGACGATTAGTAATCGGGCTTTGCCCCACTGGCAATTTTTGCGCGCCTGTCATTAGCCTTTCTCCAATCCCACGGCGCTATTACATGCGCAGACTTCCAGAGCCCGATTTTGTGCTTGCGTGCGTCCAGCTCAAGCCTGCGAAGCTTATTGTCGGTCGGAGCAAAGGAGCGGAACCACCAGGCGGCACCACGACCAACCATTGATTGATTGACCGACCTTTTACCCACATAGATCTTGCCGACCGTTCTTCCATATCGATCTTTGCCGTGCGACTCGATTCGAATCTTCTTCTTGGAAGTCAGCTTAGCCAGAAGATTCCTCGACTCAATTCCATAGGGTTGGGCAATCTCCGGTGCATCAATACCTTCCAATCGAATCGTGCGTCCGTCGGAAAGTTTCAACGTGTCGCCATCATGCACGGAAACCACCAGTGCAAGACTGATGAGCAGCACTTTCATTTTGCACAAACTTTCTAGGTGGATTAATAATCCACTGAAGCGATCTGTCCCAATTCACCAGGAGCTAGTTTTTGTAAGAACAAATCCTTCTTTCTAGATTTTGCCGTTGCAGTCTTCGGTGCTGGTCGATACCCCAATCGTCAAATTCATCGCCGGCGCTTCGCAAGCAGTTTATGGGGATCGAGTGTCTTATCACCGGCAACCAGCAGCACCACTGCATTGTCGAGTGTAGAGTCGCACCAGCAGCCTGTCAAGACCGATTTTTAATGCCGCACTTTGAACTTTCCAGGGCAAATCTACGTACTTGCCTGTAACGACAAAGAGCGAGGTGATTGTCATGAATAGAAAACTGAAAGCTCTGTTTCCCTTTCCTTTCAAGATTCTCGGTGGTGCCCGTGTGAAAATCGACGAGATGCTCTGTGAAAAGCCAACCTGGCAATTACACTTCGAAAAGGCTCAGCAAATCTACTACTCCAGACGAGGCAAACGAAAGGAGGGCTACGCGCAATTTGAAGCACACGCATTGAAGGCTCTTGCAATCTCGAAGGATGAGGAAAACCTTGCGGCGGCAGCTAGAACACTCTCTCTAATTTCAAAATTTCAGTATGAAATAGGTCATGCGGACTGTATCAAAACATTGAAAGAATCAATAGTCGCGGCAAAATCAGCATACGGAGCGCAGAGCAAGGAAGCGGCGATTCAAATGTCCGGGCTCTGCCTCAAGCTGGAGGAATTGGGGCTAAATGAGGAGGCCGATGAGATAGCCTGGCAGGCATTCGAGATGATCGAGAAAAATACATCCTTCAGCGAAAAACTCTCCCTGAACGACGCAGTCATAGAAATTGCGCTCGCGGCAAAAGACACGCAAACGGCAATTGAAGCGGCATACAGAGGTATCAGGTTGACCAAATTGAATGTGGACCCACAATCGATGGAATATCGAAAGAGGCTTGAATATTATCACTCCATCATTGCGTCTTAGCGCGCGATTGCAGCAATTGCGCTCGGTCAAAGGCATTCCCAATCCGATAGCGATGCCCTACAATCGTAAATTCTTGGATTGCGACAGACACTTGGAATCCAGACAAATTAAACCCTGCAGCAAACGGATTACCTGATGCGGAAATCAATTCGACCGATCGCTTGGATCATGCTTTTCCTCCTGACCGGCAGCACCTATTTTGGTGGCAGCTTACCTGCACATGCAGATTCGACAGGAAAGGCACAATCCGACGCCAACAGCGTCGATTCCGATGCAGACGGCAACGTTAGCAATTTAGCGCCCGAACCAATCCTTCACCCGCTGGATCCCCTGACGAAATCCGAACTTGCTGATTCAGTGCTGATCTTGAAAGAGTCCGGCAAATTTGGAAAAAATGTTTCGCTAGTTTCTCTCACTCTAGTTGAGCCGGAGAAGCAAATCGTCCTGAATTTCAAACACGGAGATCCTATCGAACGCAAGTCGATTGCTGTCCTCTACGGAATGGATAACAACCAGACGCATGAAGTTATTACCGATCTGAACAACAAAAAAATCGCCTCCGATATTCTGCGCAAGAATATTCAGCCAATGCAGTTGGAAGAAGACACTCCTGTCGGCATTGATATTCTAAAGGCGAATTCCGCCTGGATGAAAGGTCTGGAGCGGCGCGGCATCAAGGATATGACCAACGTGCATATGGAGATGTTCGTCGTCGGCAACCCGGTCGACATTAACAATCCCCAAAACGACAGACTGCTGCGCGCCTACCCCTTCTATCGAGCGGTAGGGGACAACTCGTTCGGAGAACCAATCGAAGGTTTGTCAGCACTCGTCAATTTGACAAAGAAAAGTGCCGAAGTGCGTGACGCGAAAGACATCATTCCTTTAGCCGGGATCTCCTCCAATTATTTGAATCCGCGATATGTGGGCAAGTTGCGCCCGCCCTGCAAGCCACTGATCACATCGCAGCCGGACGGTCCTTCGTTCTCTATCAACGGGCATGAGATCAACTGGCAGAAATGGCGCTTCCGCTACGAATTAGACTCGCGCGAAGGACTGGTTCTTCATTGCATAGGTTACGAAGACGAAGGAAGAGTTCGTCCGATCATGCATCGCCTTGCCGTCTCTGAAGTTTCGGTTCCGTATGGTGCGCCGGGAAAGGACTGGGTATGGCGCTCCCCAATCGACGAGGGCGAATACGGACTGGGTCGTTTGACCACAACACTGCGCCCCGGACATGAAGTTCCGGGTTACGCAAAAACAATCGACGAACCGTATGCAAATAGTGTCGGCACTATCAAAATCAAACCCGGCGCTCTGGCAATTTGGGAGCAAGATGGTGGCATTCTCTGGGAGCACCACGATGACGATGCCGATAGAACATCAACGCGCCGTGGACGCCAACTCGTAATCGCGCACATGTTTACGCTAGGAAATTACGACTATTTTTCGCAGTACTTTTTCAATCAAGACGGCTCTATCGACGTCAAAGTAACTCTCAACGGAGACGTCCTTGCCCAGGGCGTGCCCGATAAAGAATGCCGGGTTTGCGCTCAAGAACCCGATGAGGAAGGCCGGATAATTGCAAAAGGAGCGGAGCGGTACGGAACATTACTGGCGCCGAATATCGTCGGTATCAATCACCAGCACTTCTTCTGCTTTCGAATGGACTTCGATGTCGACGGCACTAAAAACAATCTCTACGAGCTGAACGTCAAGCCGCTCGGTGAAAGTCGCGGTCATCTGGAACAGAACACCTTCACACTGGAACGCACTCTGCTGCGTCGCGAAGAAGAAGCAGCAAGGGATCTGAATGAAGTTCAAAACCGCTGCTGGAAAGTCGTAAACCAGAATGCTAGCCGCTACCTGGGTCACTTCCCCGGCTACTTGATTGAGCCGAGCACGAATGCCTATCCTTATAGCCACCCGGACTCATACAACAGAAAGAGAGCCGGTTTTCTGCAGCACCATTTCTGGGCAACCCGGTACAAGCCTGATGAAATTTTCGCTGCCGGAGACTATCCAGCCTCCAGCGTAGGTGGAGAAGGCCTGCCGGTGTGGGTGAGTTCGGACTCCATCGACAACGAAGATATCGTCTGCTGGTATACCGTCGGCTTGACCCACACTCCGCGGGTTGAAGATTGGCCGGTAATGCCTTCGGCAACGATGGGATTCAAAATCATGCCGGAATCATTCTTCAAGCGCAATCCATCGCTCGACATTGCCGAACCGGAAACCCCGGCTCCAAAAGAAAAGAAATCGGACAAACCGAAAAAAGCAAAATCGGCAAAAAACTAGGCCGCGGTTATCGAGACTTTCCTCAATTGCATGCCGAATCGCTCCTGATTAAATCAGGAATTTGACGGCGTTCTACCTTGACACAACATTGACTATAGCGGGAAGATTGGCAGCTATTGAAAGGTACCGTTTAACTGACTTCGGTTGGTGAAACGGCGGTAGCCCGTTAGTTCTTTGTGTGGAGCGGTCCTGAGGAGGGCAAACCGATGAGCGTGGGAACGGCAAACGAAAAAGCATTCGCCAGCACTCTTGTCAAGAATTCTTACGGCAAGAGCCTTGTGCGCCTGACCAAAATCAATCGGTCCGGAAAAATTCCTACTTGGAAAGAGATTACAGTTGAAATAGAACTTGCCGGTCCAGAATTCGGTGGATGCTACTACGAAGGCGACAACAGCAAAATCGTCGCCACTGATTCAATGAAAAACACCGTCTACGTCATCGGTGCAAGAAACGATCTGAACAGTATCGAAGAGTACGGTCTGGCCCTTGCCAAACACTTTCTGGATGACTACAAACACGTAGACGAAGCGAATATCAGAATCAGCGAAGACATCTGGTCTCAGATCCCCATTGAAGGCGGTGTGCACCCGACATCGTTCGTCAAAGCCCAAAGTGATTTGCGTTGCGCTCACATTTGGATGACGAGAAAGGAAACAAAAATCACCTCCGGCATCGACAATCTGATTGTTGCCAAAATCACCAACTCAGAATTCGCCGGTCATATCCAGGATGCCTACACAACTCTAAAGGACACGCACGACAGAATTTTCGGCACAAAAGTAGAAGCGAAATGGGTCTGGAAAAACCACAAAGCGGACTTTAATGCCGGATACGAAGCGGCCAGAAAAATCATGCTGGAAACCTTCGCTCATCATCACAGCCTCTCAGCCCAGCAAACTTTATTTGCTATGGGAGATGCGGTAATCGCAAAAGTAAGTGATATCGAGGAAATCTCATTGACCTTGCCAAATCTGCACCGCATTCCGTTCAACCTGGAACCCTTGGGAATGGACAACAAGAACGAAATCTTCGTGAACACCAGCGAACCACACGGCACCATTAGAGGAACAATGGCTCGCAAGAAGTAATTAAGTTCGTCAGCTTTATTTGCAGGCGTACGCAGACTTCAAGGTTTCGATATCGAGTTTGGACATTTTGAAAAGAGCGAGCATCAAGTTATCGCATCGCTTCCGATCGCCGCCCTGCATCATTTCTATCAATACCGTAGGGACAATCTGCCAAGACACTCCGAATTGGTCGACCAACCAGCCACACTGACTAGGTCTTCCACCTTCGCATAATTTCGACCAGAAATTATCGATCTCTTCTTGCGTATTGCAATTCACGATAAATGAGACACCCTCGGTGAAATTGAATGCATGTTCTATCGGGCTGTCGAAAGCCATAAACTGCTCTCCATTCAGCTCGAAGATCGCGTGCTTGACTAAATTTACAGGTCCTTCGCCTGCCTCGAATTTGTGCGCCGCGACGACTTTCGAATTTGCGAAAATTGAAATATAGTGCGCCATCGCTCGCTCAGCCGTGCCGTTTGTATCTCCCTGAAACATGATGCACGGCGTAATCTTCTGAGCGGAATCATCGACGTTAAGGCGCCAGGAGACACCATACTTGTCGTTCACCCAGCCGAATTTTTCGCTGAAGGGATACTGGTCCAGAGGCATGAGCACATCACCACCTGCCGCCAATTTATTGAACAGCTCATCGCATTCGGCGACAGATGTGCAGCTGACGTGCAGCGAGATAGAAGGATTGGGCTTAAACATCGGGCCGCCGTTGAGCAGCATTATCTCAAGCCCTTCGATATCCAACTCCAATGCCATCAGGCTGTCCTTGGTTCGATTTGCCATCTTTGCGTTGACATCGCTGTAGTTCGTAGAGCGAAGACGCTTGATGTTTTTGAAAACAGTTTGATAGAACGCAAAAGCCTCTTCGCCCTGATCATCAAACCACAGGCAGACTCCAAAATCCTTCACCGGCACCTCGCAATTACTTCTTCTGTGCCTTCGCCCATGAATCCTTCAGCGTCACGATGCGATTGAATACAAGAGCGCCCGGCTTCGTATCTTTCGCATCGACAACAAAATATCCTTGACGCTCGAATTGAAATCTGTCGCCTGCTTGTGATTCTCCCAGGCTTCTTTCCAACTTGCAGCCTTTAAGAACTTGCAGGGCATTCGGATTTATGGCATTGAGAAACTCACTGTCCTTGCCGGTAGGAGGGGCTTCCACCGAAAGCAGACGATCGTAGAGGCGAACTTCCGCGTCCACTGCGTGACGTGCACTCACCCAGTGAATCGTTCCTTTCACCTTGCGACCGACAGGATTATTGCCCAGAGTATCCGGATCATAAGTGCAGCGCACTTCAATTACGTTGCCATCGGCATCTTTCACTACATCGGTGCACTTCACACAGTAGGCGTAGCGCAAACGCACTTCTTGCCCCGGAGCCAGGCGGAAATAGTCCTTAGGCGGCTCCAACATGAAGTCATCTTGCTCGATGTAAATCTCTTTGCAGAAAGGCACTTTTCGCGAACCTTCCTTCGGAACATCATGAGGCCAGTAAGAAGCATCCAACTCTTCTACTTTGTCATCAGGATATCCTTCAATTACGACTTTCAACGGTTTTAGAACCGCCATCACGCGTGGTGCCTTTTGATTCAGATCGTCTCTGATACAAAACTCCAGTTGAGCCATATCCACGGTGCTGTTTGCCTTCGCCACACCAACCGTCGCGCAGAATGCACGAATCGCTTCCGGCGTGATGCCGCGGCGGCGCATACCGGCAATCGTAGGAAGGCGGGGATCATCCCATCCATCAACGTGCTTGCCTTCGACCAGCTCGAGCAATCGACGTTTGCTCATCACTGTATAGTTCAGATTCAAACGGGCAAATTCATACTGATGCGGGCGGCTGGGAAACTTTGCATAATCCATCAAATTATCGATGACCCAGTCATACAACTCGCGATTGTTTTCAAACTCAAGCGTGCAGATGCTGTGCGTGATGCCTTCCAAAGCATCAGAAATTGGATGCGCATAATCGTACATCGGGTAGATGCACCACTTATCACCGGTCATGTGGTGTGGGGTGTGACGAATGCGATAAAGCATCGGGTCGCGCATCTTCATGTTGGCATTCGCCATGTCGATCTTGCCGCGCAAAACATGCTCGCCATCTTTGAATTCGCCCTTGCGCATGCGGCGGAACAAATCCAAATTCTCTTCGACAGAACGATCGCGATAAGGGCTGTTTGTCCCCGGAGTCTTCACGTCACCGCGGTACTGTTTGGTTTCTGCATCACTCAAACTGCAAACATACGCTTTGCCCGTTTCAATCAAATGCTCAGCGTACTCGTACATTTTTTCAAAGTAATCACTCGCGTGAAAAAATCCGCTCCACTCAAAACCGAGCCAGCGAACATCATCCTGAATGCCTTCCTCAAACAAAGTATCTTCTTTGGCAGGGTCGGTATCGTCGAAGCGCAAGTTGCAACCGCTGCCACTGCCTGGCAACTTCTCCGAATATTCGATTCCGAGTCCAAAATTTAAGCAAATGGACTTGGCATGTCCTATATGCAAGAAACCGTTCGGCTCTGGAGGGAAGCGAGTCAACACCTTCTTATGGCGCTGGGCTTGCAGGTCGTCATTGATGATTTCTCTGATGAAATCAGTGGATTTCGCGGGTGCAGGTGCGGAAGAACTCACGGATTGGTCCCCTGTGATGCGAGAAATATGCTTTAGGAAAGGCTATTTTACCCTTAAAGGCAGAGCCAGGCAGGGAAAAGCGGCCAAAAGTAACAGCACGTTTCTTGAAAACCGCACTAAGCGAAACAGGTCACGACAACCTGTTTGCAACCTCTGGCGGACCGCCGGCTCATCGCTTTTTGACGGGGGACAAAGGATGTTTTTGGGCTGGCGCCTTCTCCGCACCAGCCGATTTTCCCGCCCTCTGCTGGAGCAAATTCTGATACATGCTGGGCGGAATATTATTGTTTTGGAATAGTCGCTTCAGCATCTCTTCGGGCGGCAGATTTTGCTTTTGCAACTCGACAGCCTGCTTCATCATGTTGTCCTTCAAGTCTGACAAAGATTGAACAGCCTTTTGTCTTTTAGCTTTGTCCAGAGCGGTTTCGTAAACTAACGGCTCGAAATATATGCCCAGCGAATTATTGTGGACGGTTTGCCGCTTAACTTCTTTGTACGCATTTCCGTCCCAGACTATTAGAGTTTGAATCGGCGTCGTCGCCATATTACGCGCAAAGTCCGCTTGCTTGCCGTTTTCCACTGCGTATCCATTTATGGCAACGATTACGGCATCCTCCTTAATGACAGGATCAGCAGATCTCCAGTCGGCACGCGTCACTTTCATTCCTTGGGTCGGCTTCGTCGCGTAATCGGCAAGCTTTACCCTTTTCATGCCGGCAGGGAAGAACTTTTTCGCAAGCTGCTCACCGCCCTCTGCATACTTTGGATTCTTTCCTGAATTGCGAAGCATGAAAGCAGCGAGAAACTGCTCGGCGTCATATCGACTGGCAATTTTGCGATAGTCCTCTTCGGCGGCTCTAAGATTCCCTTCTCGCTCGAAGTATCGCGCTTCGGCCTGCAATCCCATATTGGAATAGACCCGAGCGGCAAATTCTGCCAGCTCTCGCGCCTTTTCCTTCTGCCCATGCTCGGCTCTATAGCGAATCAGCCAATCGCTGGAATTAGCCACGTTTACTCCATCTTGATTCACCGCGACCATCTTCTCGAAATATTTTGCAGCTTGCTCGGGTCTATCATGCAACACGCAATACCAGCCAAGACTGGAATACTGATCGGGGTCTTCTTCCGCCAATTTTTCCGCTAAAGGAATGTATTTGTCGGGGTTTGGAATCTCTGCATGAGCGATGATGGACATCGCATGAACATCGAAATCCGCGAGCGGACCGAATGCTTCTCGAGCCTGTTCGCTCGTAGGAGTCTTTCCATATTTTTTCTCGAGCCAGGCTATCGCAATCGGGGGAAAATACGGACTCAGCTTCTTCAATTCAGTGAGCTCAGCCAGGTCGAGTTTTTGGTTCTTCAAGTCAGGACAATAGTAGAAAACAGTCCCCATAGGCATGGGCGGATTGAACCAGAGTTCAGGCTGCAACAAACTTGCATTGGGAGCCAATTTGCCCGCAGTAGTAGTGATCGTTGTCCAGTTGTAGGAGGTTACAAGCTCGGGGTGGTTCACTACCAGATTCTGGAAATCAGCGAACATTTTGTCCCGCTCTGCTTCTTCGAGATTGAATCGAGCGCAAACAAGAGGAAGAATATTCAATTGGGCGAAAAGAGATCGAGCACGCGAAGCTGTTTGTTTTGCTAATTGATCCACTCCATACATTCTGGCATTGAACAGATACTCGGAAGAGATTGCATTAGAAAGATGCCTGCTGTGAAATGCCGCCACATCGTCCCAGCTCAATACGGTCAAAGGCTGCGCACCACCGTCGGCGATGAAACATCTGGTCGATGCCAGATTCAATTCCGGGATCAGATTCTGAACATCTTCGCGATTGCTTCCTTTGTAGGCGTTATAACTTTTCAAAAAATCCCGCAGCTCAGCCGAGACAATGCCGGCTTGAATGGCATGGCCCGTTTGCACTGACTTACGACCGGAATCGAGAATGCGCATCCACTGAATCGGCAACGAACCATGCTTGCGCATCACTTTATTCATAGTCTCTTCGATGCCGCGAGTCTGAGAAAAGCGCAAACCATACTGATTCTCTTCTAAGGGCGTCGCTTCAGACTCGACGTAATAACGCCAATTGGCAGTGCCGCGAATCTTCAGTGCGCGAAGGACGGACTTTTCAGTCGCAGTCAACTGCTGTTTTTCGAGTTCTTCTATCATCGGCACAGCCACACCATCGCGGCAAGACATACTCTCCAGCGCGATATTGGCGATTTGCCCGACAGAGCTGAGCTTGTCATTGTTCAAAGCTCTCGCCAGAGTTAGATGGGCACTCATTCTTGATAGTGGTGCGCGAGTATCGCTGAACAATCCGCAAATCTCCAGCATATTGAAGACGGCTTGAAGCATGGCCGCCTGTTCGTGAAGTGAGGGATCCAGCGGATTTCGAGAGAGCTCCTCAGACAGTCGAATATTTTCCTTGAACAATGCTTCGAAATTGGCCTGAGATACGTTCTTCATGAAGTCATCAGGGATTACCGATGGTGATGCCGGCGACAACTTGAGTTTTTCTATCAGCTTTTTTGCAAGCGGCTCATAGTTTTTCGCAGACCACGCGTAATCCTGCAAATTGAACTTGTACTCGTCAGGTGCTTCGCCTCTGAATGCATAATTGAACGAATAGGAATTTGCTGCGAGATCGACAGTACTGGTCTTGAAATCGAGATCTTTTGCGGCAAACTTCGAATCGGTTTTCCAGTATTTGGCATAACCCAACATTTCCGCAACATCGTGCCCCGTCGAATCGACAATCCATTCTTGCTCATTTTTAAATTTCCACTCTTTCGGCAGCACGGCCGCTTGCTCCGTGAAAGCGGTCGCCGAAGGACTCTGAGCTAAAAACCGGGTGCCTGAAGATTTTTCTTTCTGCACAAAATCAGGAGCCAAGCCAAGCGCGGGAGAAACCGCCAGATTAACGGCAATTCCAGACAGGACAAGGAAATGACGAGGAAACTTATAAACAGCAGAATTTCCGGATTCCTTAAATGACGAGGTCCTTTTCATGGCGTCTCCATTTCATGTTCAGGTGTCGCTTGCATCAGGCAAATCGACTTATAGTTACGCAACGTTTACTATACCCCCAGACAAGTCAGACAACCTTATAAATAGGCTCTCGACAACAATTGTTAGCGTCATGCCGGTGTGATTTAATGATGCTTCGCGCCTAAATGAATTCTTCTATGAAAACCACTGCCTCGAAAAATACACAGCACAAAGACGGATTCGTCGAGGTTCGTGGCGCCAGACAGAACAATTTGCGTGGCATTGACGTCGATATCCCGCGCAATGCATTTGTAGTCTTTACCGGAGTTTCCGGATCGGGAAAATCTTCGATTGCCTTCGGAACAATTTTTGCCGAAGCGCAACGGCGCTATTTTGATTCTATTGCTCCATATGCTCGCCGATTGATTGCACAGCTGCCGGCACCAAAGGTCACGGAGATTCGCGGATTGCCTCCGGCTGTTGCTTTGCAACAACGGCGCGGGGAGCCGACCGCGCGTTCGTCGGTGGGGACAATTACTAATTTGTCCAACTCGCTGCGTATGCTTTTTTCCCGCGCCGGCAACTATCCCAAGGGTGCCACCCAAAGACTGGATTCGGATGCATTTTCTCCAAACACACATACCGGTGCATGCCCTGATTGCCATGGTATAGGAATTCTGCACACGGTAAGCGAAGAATCGCTGGTGCCGGACGACAACCTCAGTATCAAAGAAGGGGCGGTAGCAGCCTGGCCCGGCGCCTGGCAAGGAAAGAATTACCGCGACATATTGAATGTGCTCGGCTATGACGTCAATAAACCCTGGAAGGAACTAAAAAAGAAAGACCGCGACTGGATTCTCTTCACCGAAGAAAAACCAGTCGTCACGGTTCATGCAGAACGCGAAGCGCATCGAATTCAACGCCCATATCAAGGCACATACATGAGCGCCGCGGTATATGTTCGGCACACTTTCACCACCACTCAGAGCGCCACCCTGAGAAAGCGCGTCGCCCGCTTCATGGAAAAATCGCCATGCACCTCATGCCAGGGCAAACGGCTGAGAGCCGAAGCGCTTGCTGTTAAGTTTGGCGGCTTCGATATTGCGCAACTTTCACAGATGCCACTTTCTGAGCTTTCCTGCATCCTGCAAAAAGAACTCGATTCGAAAAAGCCGGCTTCACGCGGCATCGATGAAACTGCGGCAAACCAAGAAGTGGCAAAAATGATAGTCGCAGATCTGAAAGACAGAATAACTTTGCTCAGCGAATTGGGTCTGGACTATCTATCACTGGATCGCTCCACACCCACGCTTTCAGCAGGAGAACTGCAAAGACTGAGATTGACGACTCAGCTGAAATCAGGACTATTCGGCGTTGTATATGTTCTCGACGAGCCTTCAGCCGGACTGCATCCAGCCGATACGGAAGCACTGCTGAAAACACTGATGCAATTGAAAGAAGACGGCAATTCACTTTTCGTTGTGGAGCACGAGATGGATCTTGTGCGCGCCGCCGACTGGATCGTAGATGTTGGTCCTCATGCAGGAGATAAAGGTGGTGCCCTCCTCTACAGCGGATCTATAGATGGTCTTGCGCAGGCAAAAGACTCTCTGACACGACAATATGTCTTCGATGAAAATTCTCGAAGCAAGAGAAAACCGATCACTCCGAAAGGCTGGATGAAGCTAAGCGCCATCAACAGGCACAATCTCAAAGACCTGGAAATCGAGCTGCCGCTCTCGGTGTTGACGGTGGTGACCGGAATTTCAGGAAGCGGCAAATCGACTCTGATCAGCCAGGTGCTGGCCGATACGCTCAGTGCCGCTCTGGGAAACCAAAAATCCGAAGAAGAAGTGGAAGAGGATGCCGAAGAGCTGGAAGAAGAAATTGAAGAACAGCGCCCGGCAAAAATCGATGGAATCGAAAACATCAAGCGACTGGTGTGCGTAGATCAAAAACCAATCGGCAGAACTCCTCGCTCGAACCTGGCGACGTACACAGGTCTATTTGACTTCATACGCAAAAAATTCGCATCCACGCCGCAAGCGAAAGCGCGGGCCTACAATGCCGGACGATTCTCATTCAATGTGGATGGCGGTCGCTGTACTACGTGCGAGGGAGAAGGCTTTGTCTCAGTCGAGCTGCTATTCCTTCCAAGCGTGTATAGCCCTTGCGCTGCATGCGGCGGCACTCGGTACAATGAAGAGACGCTGGCGATAAAGTATCGCGACAAGAACATCGCAGACGTTCTGGATATGACTGTCGATGCAGCAAGCGAATTTTTCACCGAACTTCCGGCAGTCGAACGCGCGCTTAAAACATTGCGCGATGTAGGTTTGGGATATTTGAAACTCGGCCAACCGGCGACGGAATTGTCCGGAGGCGAAGCACAGCGCATCAAGCTGGCTACAGAGTTGCAGCGAGTGCAGACGGGCAACACCGTTTACCTGCTCGACGAGCCTACGACAGGATTGCATCCAGCCGATGTGGAAAAACTGATGGTCCTTATGCACGCACTCGTCGATGCGGGCAACACCGTCATTGTCGTCGAACACGACATGGACGTAGTCGCTTCGGCCGATTGGGTAATCGACCTGGGACCGGGCGCCGGGGCTTTGGGAGGAAAGGTGACAGCAAAAGGAACACCGGAAAAGGTGTCCAGAGTACCGACCAGCCGAACCGCGCCATTTCTGGCGAAAAAGCTTCAAACCCTCAAGTGAAGCCGGCAGCCCCAAAGCACATTCGAGACATACATCCGCCATATATCCTGCTAATACACGCGCCCGAAAGATTGCAGTTTGCGCGTAAACTCGCATTCTTGACTCTACATACTTCCGGACCTCTGATAGAATCATGGTTTCGTAATCGTGTATAGACCGAGGTCTTCCACTGTGACAAAGCGCACCACCAAATCCAACGTTTTTCTGATTCGCCGCGAAGCGGTCGGGGCACCGAAAGCGCCCGAAGAATTGAAACTGGCGCAGAAGAAAGTTTCTCAAGCGCGCTCCGAAGACGGAAAGAAGCGCCTGACTCTAGCCAAAGAAGCGCTTGAAATTTTTCCTGACTGCGCCGAAGCGCACACGCTGATTGCGGAGGAAACAGCCGAGCGTCCTGCACGCATGAAACATTACAGAAAAGCCATTGCTGCCGCCGAAAAAATGCTGGGCACTGATTGGGAACGCCGCTACAGAGGCAGCTTCTGGCTCTCGAGCGAAACCAGGCCGCTGATGCATGCGATGGCAATGCTGGCAATCGACCTCCAGTGGGAAGATCAAATCGACGAAGCGCTGGAAATTTATCGCAAGCTCATGGAGTGGAACCCCGCGGACCATCAGGGCGTGCACTATCAGTTCGCCGCCTGCTTGCTGGAAGCCAATAAAGGAGATGAGCTCGAGCGGCTGCTTGCCAAACACGAGGACGAAGCAAGCGCAGTTTTGAGTTATACAAAAGCACTTCATCTGTTCAGAAAATATGGTGAGTCGGAAAAAACAAACCAGTATTTGATAAAAGCATTTCAGGTAAATAACCATGTGCCGATTTATCTGGCTGAAGTTTTGCCACTGCCGGAGACAGCTCCCAGCACGATCGGCTTTGGCGACGAGCGGGAAGCCGAGGCGTATGTAATGGATTGCGGCTATCTGTGGGCGGATATAAAGGGCGCCGAAAAGTGGATGGCAGAAACACTAGCTTCCGAACTGGAGAAAACCTATCCGGACAGAGAGCTGGCCGAGAAAGCCATCAAGAAATTGAAAAGCTGAGTTGTGACATGACTTTAGCAGCATCATCGATTCTCATTTACACAGACGGAGCCTGTACCGGCAACCCAGGTCCCGGCGGATGGGCGTGCATTGTATCTCTGCCCGACGGCTCAGTGCACGAACTCGGCGGAGGCGTGAAAGATACCACCAACAACCGCATGGAATTGGCAGCAGCAATTCGCGCCCTGGCCATGCTGGAATTGAAAGAACCGACGCCCATAGTTCTCTACACGGATTCCTCCTACGTCATCAAAGGCATAACTCAATGGATCTGGGGCTGGCGCTCGCGCGGCTGGAAGAGCGCGGACGGAAAAGATGTCGCCAACCGCGAACTCTGGGAAGAACTCCTGCGGCAAGTAACCAGGCTCAAACCGTCCAATGTTGAATGGCGATATGTACGAGGTCATTCAGGATATGCCGGAAATGAGCGTTGCGACGAAATTGCAGTCTCATTTGCGAAGAACAAACCCGAACAACTTTATGTAGGGCCTCGTGATGGATACTTTATCGATCTCAGCGAGCTACCTGATGCCGAACCGGTACCGGAACAGAAGAAATCCTCCGGCACCGGCGGCGGTACCAGCTTCGGGAACAAAAACGGATCGGGAAGCTCAGGCAGCACCGGTCCGGCGACCTATCTCAGTTATCACAACGGAGTACTGCAGCGACACAGAACATGGGCCGAATGCGAACGCCGCGTCAAAGGTCAGTCCGGAGCAAAATTCAAGAAGGCGAAATCCCCCAGCGAAGAAAAGGAAATTATCAAAAGCTGGGGGCTGGATCCGCAAATTCGAATTGAATAGTTCAGCCCAATGTTTTCAGGTAAGCATCCAAATTATCGAACATACCGCTGTATCCGCCATTCATAGATTCGAAACCATCCTCGAAAGTTTTGCGCTCCGTCTGGCTTGCATTGATCGGAAATGCCTCCAGAGCCAACTTGGTTTTCGTTCCTTGCGATTCAAAAGTGTAGATGCACAAAGTTTGCTTAGGCCAATCAGGAGCCATCGGATGGCAGCCATCGCCGCCTTCGGGATCAGAAAATGAGCTCACGAACACCAATCTTTCCGGTGGAGCGATCTCTCTAATTATCCATTTTCCCCACATTTCAAAGCCGTTCGGCACAGCCATTTTGTAGAGAAAAACGCCGCCGGGTTTCGGTTCAAATTTTTCGATTGTAAGAGCAAATCCTTTCGGGCCCCACCAGTGCGCAAGGTGCTCGCGCTCAGTAAACAATTTGAAAACAAGCTCTCTTGGCGCATCAATGACACGATCTTGCTTGAAAACAATTTCCGGCACAAACGGAACGGGTCCTTCGCTATTTGGCATCACTCTTTCCTCTTTGGTCTTTGTCTTGCTCTTTATCTTTTTTCGCTTCTCGACTTTGCAGTTCGGCGAGATACTCCTCAAGCCGCTCCATGCTGTCTTCCCAGAACCTTCTGTATTGCTCGACCCAATCTGCAGCTTGCTGAAGCGGTCTTGCTTCAAGTCGGCACGGACGCCACTGCGCATCTCGACTGCGCGAGATCAGCCCAGCCCGCTCGAGGACTTTCAAATGCTTCGTAATGGCAGGAAGGCTCATTTCAAAAGGCTCTGCCAATTCAGTGACGGAAGACTCACCGGTGGACAGACGCTCAAGAATGGCTCGCCTGGTGGGATCCGCAAGGGCTGCAAATGTAGCGCTGAGCTGGTCGGGGGATTTCAACGTACTTTACCTATTAGTTAATTAACCTACTGGTAAAATATCATCTAAAGCCAGCCATGTCAAGCCGGACGGGACTTTCGCTCGAAGACCGAAAAATCGCCCCAACGACAAACCCATCCTTTATATATACATTCACACCCTTTATGCCGGATGCCCAGACATGCCGCTATTTGATAGAAATAGTCACGGGGTCGCTGACATACCCGATCATCTTTCCACTCTTATCAAAAGCGGCAATTCTAACGTCATACTCTCCAGGCATTTTGAAATCTTCACGCCACAATTCCATTTCACCCTTCAAGCCTTCGAGAGAATATTTCTTCAAACTATTCGGCGACAAAACATCTTGCCTGTAAGTTGAATTGAAGTATTCGTAATATTCAAAAGGCTTCGAAATTTCGACCATCACATGATTTGCCTCGCGAATCTTCGTCGCGTCAAAATCGAGTATCAAAGATTCGCTCGACTTGGGAGCAAGAGTGCCATTCGGTTGCCTTATCCATTTATCCTTCGAGGCATACAATTTGGGAATTTCATTCTCCAGATTGAGAAAACGGACCGACACTAATTCTGTATTGGGAGGCGAAACTGTCAATTGCAGATCGCAGAGCTTGCCAAACAGAATCCAGCTTGAAATCTCTGAGAGATGAAAGCGATACTTGTGCGGCTTTCCATCTGCTTCCAAAAAGCAAGTCAGTGAACTGGCCAAACCGTCAGTATCATCAACTCGCCAGAGCGAACGAGCGCCATCAGGCGTCTTGTAGGCATTGAGAATTCCACACTTACGGCCCTCCGTCTCCCTGGTCCAGGACAGCATCATGGAAGGCTCTATACCGCCTGTATTCTCTGCGGCGACACAGGAAGCCGTTACCTCCAGACAATCAATCGAACCTTTTTTCATAGGCTGCGCAGTAGTCAATGAATAAACCGTAACGCTGGGTACTTTGGTGACAGGCTGCAAACTCACATCGACAGAACAAGCTGAATCAGGCAGACCGCCATCCGAAAAATAATCCGAGGGAATCGGGCAAATTTCTTTCTTGTCACCGTCGAAGCCGAAGGCGATAGTGCCAGGCTCTTGCAGATTAGCCAGCAAAGCACTTTTGTTTACCAGGTCGAGATTGAAAATATGCGCCTTCAGAGTGGCAATCTTTTCGCTGAGATCTTTTTGAAAAAGTGGTGGCATCAAACAGCCGCGCAAATTCACAAAAGTCGGATATAGAGGAAGATGCTCATAAGTTGCAGCGGCATTTAAGAAAAGCAGCCGCTTCGCTGTTGGATTCTTTACTGCAAATGCGGCAATTCCCTTTTCGATCGAAACCTCATTGCGATTTGCTTGAATCCAAAGTTCTGATGATTTGAAAGACAGTGCAGAAAGAAGCAGACTGTAGACTGCCAGTATCCCGATTGAAAATTTCTGCAGTTTTTTTTCTGCAGCATTCTTCATAGAAGTAGGAATAACAAACAAGGCAAAAAGAATGCATAGAGGAACACTTACAAGATAGAAGTGACGACCACCGGGAAGACCGCCTGCAGCGTACCAAACCCTTGCCACAAGCGCGAATGCCATGATGAGCCAGCCGACAAGAAACAGAATCGGTCGCCAGACTCCCCAGTCACGAATAACAGAAAAACGCAGAACACTTGCAAATACAATTGCCACGTAGAGACCGATTAGCGTTCTAAATGCGGAATCGAGTTCGATCATTTGCGGCAAAGAGATAGGCACGAAGACACCGCGCAAAAGCTGCCAATTCAACAAACCCGTCAGCCATATCGCATCCAGCGCCACTGATCCGAATCCGTGGTAACCGCCATAGAAAGTGCCCAGCGCCAGAGCTCTAACAAACATATAGAGAGTAAGTAGGAGCCAATAAATTCTGGTCGCCTTGATCGCCGCCGAGATCGCTTTTGTCCAGGGAATCACCCTTAGATTGGAGCAAAACGAATACCACAGCAAAACGGCTGGAATAGTGACTCCAACTTCTTTCGATAGAAGCGCAAAAGAGAAAGCCAGCAAGCTCAAAACACGCGCCGCCCTGCCATGCTTATTCTCAATTTCCAGAGAGTTTAGAAATAGAATGAATGCGGACAGGTAGAAAAAAGTACAAACACTGTCGACCCTTCCGCAAAGCCACACTACAGACTCTGCATGAAGCGGATGCGCAGCGAACAAAGCCCCGGCAAGCAAAGGAATCGAAATTCCATCAAAGTCGGCAAGCCCTTTCAGCAACTTTCTTGCAAGAATGAAGGTCAAAACCGTGCACGATGCGTGAATCGCTAAACACGTAATATGCCAACCAACTGTATTCTGATTCCACACAACAACGTCGAAAACAAGCGGAAGCAGCATCATCGGTCGATAGTGCAATCCCCATAGCGGCTCTTGCATCCAACAACTCGCGAAATTCTGCAAAAGCATTAATGGATTGCTGTGCAGATAGTTATAGATATACGTGTATTGCTGTCCGTCATCACTCAAAAAACCGGCAAAGAGCGACGGAGCGAAAGAAACGAAAGCCAGAACAACCAGAAAAGAGGAAGCCATCGCATCCCTCTTTCCGAACTTAATTGACAACGTTTCAGACATCTCGAAAAATCGTTGTTCCTGCCCACCGCTGACGAATTCAACTGAGGCCTTCATTCGGCAGCAGCGTGAAATCCTCAATAGGATAACTCAGAAACTCAGCTAATTTCTTCCCGAAATGGAACATTGCCGAAACAAGCGCACTCTTTAGCGCATGACCTCTAAGCTTCACACAGTGACTGCGACTTGCGCCTCCGCTCTGCTCACAGCATATTCAGCCACAACATAAATCTCATCAACAAAGGAAAGCAAACTGGCGGCTACAGCAACTTCGTCCAGACCCAGCTTCTTGCTTACCATACTGACGATTCCGGAAAATGCAGCGGGCAGCTGCTCCTCAACTTCACGAACGGCCTTTGGATCGCTCGAAGTAGCCAGTTGCGCCATAACCTCGAGACCAAAACCCATATTCTGGCATGCCGCACCAACTTCAGTCTGTGCTTGCTTCGTCAACCCGATTGCCACAAGTGCACGTGAAATCAGTATGGAATCCTGACAGGCTAGTAATTTTTCTGACTGAGCAATTACTTTCTGCAGTCTGGGAATTAGAGGCTTTAGCATTTCGATTTTGGATTGTACTTGCATAGATGTCTCTGCATTCATTTCTTTCTCTCCTAAGTCGTTGTTCGCTTACGCCGTGCGCACCCTAGAATCCAAAAAGCTTTTTGATGCCGCCGCCAATGGCTTTGATACCACCACCGATGGCGCCACCAAGCTCCTTCACTCCCCTGCCGAGCAAGCCTCCAACTTCACCGAAAGCATTAGCAACACCACCGAATACCTTACCTACTAATTTATCGAGTCCAAGATTCATAAGAACCGCAACGCCTGCCCCGAGCGGCCCGCCGAATGCAAAACCACCGGCAAGACTGGACAGCATTCCACCGACACCTTCATGCCCCCGGCCAAATAGACCTCCCGCGATTCCGCCCAGAGGACCCAGCCAGTTTCCGACACTGCCAAGAATCCCGCCAAGCGGTCCACCAATATCACCGATGTGGCTGAAGAGACCTCCGACCGGACTGCTAAGGTGTCCCAGTATGCCGCCCACCTCCTCTGCACCACCGAAAAGTCCGTAACTTGTGAGCGTTTCAGGACCACTGAGCAAGTTAGACATAAAACCGAAGCTGTCTCCAAAGCTTCCACTCAAAATGCCATCTGAGCTCAGTGGATTCTTCAGGAAAGAAGAGTGGAAATCCATTCCCAGAATGTCTCGAGGTGCCGGAATATCAAACCCTCTCGACAGTGGAAGTTTGTCTAAAATCGACGTGCTCGATTCAAACGGATCACTGAAATCCAGACTTTCAGGAAGTATGCTGGAAATACGGGAGGGATTGAACTGGACTCCATCTTTCAGAAGACCGACCGGATTGAAATCGAGATCTAGATCACTGGGTCCCGGTAGACCGGAGAAAACATTTTCGAGCGAAAATTTGCCCACAACAAGCATCCTCCGGAGGAGAGATAGAAACGAGCCGGCAAATGCAGCTGGGGCATCGCCAGAACAGCAAGCACAAGAGCAACTGAATGCCCTTCACGGCAGCATTACTTGAAAGGTTTATGGCTCAATACTAAGGAGTCGTCTTAGATCCGACACAGCCATCTTAGCGCCCAATAATGACGAAGTCGTGATCAACCGCAATACCTTACCGCACAAGGCTTTCCAGTCCCGAAAGCACAGAGGGGTAGCCCCTTTTGGCTATATAAAACTTGCTAGATGGGGTGCTAAAATCGAAGTTGCAAGGTCCCCAGATATCCCCGGTTTGCTGTTCGTTGGAGCCTCATCGCTCATGACCGAGTCGAATTCAGCCGAGCAGATACCGGAGCAACGAATGGGCAATAGCGCCAGCATGGTGAAAAGACAGTCTGTTGGCAAGGTTCTTTGGTGCGCATTTGCGCTGGCCGGCTGCTGTATCGCTGTCACTCAATTGCTGTTTCCCGCTCATTTCGAGACAGTTGACGACATCAATTTTACGCTTCTTCTTTCAGGGGTAGGGCTCTCGCATTCGCCGACGTACTCGACCTGGTTTACCAATGTCCTTATCACTTATCCTCTGATGTGCTTGTACAAAGCTCTGCCTGATATTCCCTGGTATTCCATATATCTATTTTCCTCTCTGCTATTTGGTTTCTCCATTATTGCCGCGGTCTTGATGCTGCGTTTCAATCGTGGGGTAGGAACGACACTTTTCCTTATCTACTATGTTCTGGTCGGCGCATTTATCGTCAATGGGCTCCAATACACAAGCACCACGGCACTGCTGACTCAGGCAGCTTTTTTGCTCGCCTGCTGCCTTCCGCTTACAATGCGCTTTTCGTCAAACAAATACCCGCAATGGGCTATTGTCGCCGCCGTGGTGGCAACGGTCTTTGCCGCGATGATGAGATTCGAGCCATTCATGCTCATCATCTTGTATTGCCTGATTACTGCAGTGGCCGTTGCACCGTGGAATATGAGGCTCATCAAGCGTAATTCGCTACCAATCATTTGCTTTGCTGTTTCAGTGCTTCTGGGAGTAGGGCTGAAATTTGCCAACAATTTCTACTATGACAGCCAGCCGGCTTATGCAGGCATTCGCGAGTTCTTCAAGCCATTTAGCGACATTGCCGATTCAGACCGCATGTATCCGGGTGGTGTCAAACTCAGCGAAAATGACTTTGCTCTGGTGAAGCAGTTCTTTGTGGCGGATAGAGAGGTTTTTACCACCGAACTGCTCTCTCAGGCAGCACAGAAGGCGGAATTGCCATTCACCACCGGAAAACTTCTCTGGACTCTCGAGTCAGAGATTTTGCCGCTGGCTCTTTTGTGCTTGATTCTCTTGCCTCTTCTCGACACTCGCATAATCAGCAAGTTCGGTCTGTTGATTTGGTTTGCAGGATTATCATCACTAATTCTGTATCTGTCATTCTGGATGAAGATGCCACCAAGACTCCATCTTGCATTAATGACCTGTGCGATGACAACTCTATTTGTTTTTACGGATAGACAAAAACTAAAACGCATCATCCAAAAGCTCCAGCATGAAGCAAACCCCAAGAAGGCGCTCATATCGATAGCACTGTGCTCAGTCGCAGTCTGGTTCACATATTCGACGATCAGCGAATTGCAGCGCGACTTGCATTATTACAACGAAAAGCTGGCGAGAATAACCCAGGCGATTCAGCGACTCAATCCACAACCCGGGCATCTCTACATAGTGTTAGGAACAGCTGCTCCATATCAATATATGCGTCCGTTTCAAAATCTACGCAAGTATTTTTCGCGTTTCGATATCTATAGAACCAGTTTGTGGGGCATTCTGCCGAGTGGCTATAACATGCTGGAAAATCATGGAATCAGCAGTCTCTATGATGCATGCAAATCACAAAACGTGTATTTCGTCAGCGACCAGAAGACCAACCAACTCTTTGCAGACTTTTGCGCGGAGCATTACAAATACAGACCATTGTTTATCTGCGTCTTCGCTGATCCCAGTGCGGACTTCGAAGTCTACCGAATCAAATTCAAACCGATATAACTCAAACTCGGCTGGGTATCAGCTTATTGCGTAATTTATTTATGGGTGATTCGAAGAGATACCACGATGCTGAAGCTAAGAGTGCCGTGCTGACAAAACCAATGGCGATCTTTTCCGGCAGCGGAAAATCGATCAACAAGTACAAGATCGGCAGGTGAAATAGGTACATGCCATAACTAATTTGCCCGAGATGAACCATCACCCTGTTGGACAGAGACTTGCAGATAAACTGATTGCGAGTGCGCCAGAGAGAATAGAAGAAAATTGCCAGAGCCGCCGAATCAATAAAAATGAGCGTATGCGGCAATGCCTTATCGACAGACTGAATTGCTATCAGCGCAATGTTGAGAACTAAGGCAACCAGAAAGAGCCGCGTTTCATCTTTCTTCTTCAGCGTCATATCAAAATATCCGGCTATGGCACCGAAGAGCAGACACTGTCCAGAGGAAGGCATCAACAATTTCCATTTGTAACCAGGAAACATGGTGGCACATGCCGTATGAACAACAAACGTCAAAGCTAAAAGGGAGACGATCAACTTGAGGCGGTGCTTCTTTGGCGTAAACAAAAAAGCAAGTGGAAACAATAAGTAGAATTGCTCCTCTACGGCAAGGCTCCAAAGATGGCACACTGGACCTTGCATTTGATTGATCAAGAAAAGATAGATATTCGATACATACGTAAAAAACGGCAAAGGCTCAGGCAACCATCCACAGATGAGCAAAACCGCCAGGGTCAAATAATAGATTGGAAAAATTCTCAGTGTGCGCCGAAGCCAAAACTCGCGCACATCACTCCAGGTTTTTCCGGTGTCGCTGCCGACCAGAATTCGAGTGATCAAAAATCCGCTCAAGACCAGGTACGCATAGAACCCAAAGCTGCTAGCCGAATTAACCAGCCCGCTGCCCCAATAATTACTGATATGAGAGGTGCTCACATGACCGGCATAAACCGAAATGAACATAAACGCACGCATCGTGTCGAAGTGCAAGCGACGCGACAGCAATTGATCAGCGGCAATCGCACGAGGGTAAGACTGCTGCTCGACAGTCGATTCCAAAACAGGTGAAACTGCCGCCACATGATGTTTATCATCGAGCAAAGCAGAATTATTCGAATCCGCAAATTTTCCGGAAATCATCGCTGCGGCGCCAACCTCAATCGATCGAACCACAAAGCGGCATTAGAAGCAACTAATACCCGTCACCCCACCCGCGGCGGCTCCCACGGACAGGCGATCATAGCACTTGTCGGGAGGAAGCCAGAACAGCCAGACTCTCAGAAAACGCCGATCCGCTGAACTTATTTTCACCGTCCGGTGACCAAATGCACAGGGCGGTATCATTGTCGAGATTCTTATCTTGTGCTCATCTCCGAAACAGTGGATTTGCCGCCGCTTACGGCAAAAGTGTCATGCAGGTCGACAATCTCACAACTGCAAAAGCCCCCTCATCAAAGATACAAAAGCCTCATCCGCTGACGACCTTTGCGCTGTTTTCGGCAATCTTTTTAGTCACCTATTTTCCTTGTTTTCAGAACAGCTACGGACTTCTGGACGACTACTATCTGCTTTTCCTCACTCTCACAAAGGGGGCATGGTGTCCTGAGATTGTCGGCAGCATGATGTCTCAAGGGCGCCCGCTGAATCTTCCTTTCATCGCCGCCGCCTTCTCATCGCTTCACGGCATCAGCGACCTGGTCTATCTTCGCTTGATAGCGACCTTAGGCATCGCACTGCTGGCGACGCTCTTTTTCAGGCACGCAATGCACGTCGGCTGGAACAGGGCACAGTCATTTGTGCTCTCATTGCTCGTTTTCTCCCAGCTTCCGTTTCAAGTTCTGGCAGGCTGGAGTCTGGTTGGTTTTCTCGGGGCAATTCGCATTCCGCTTGCATATGTGTCCTTTTTTCTGGCTAAGTATGCAGCCGAAAAGCCGCTCAAGTCGCCAACCTTTGCTGCACTGTATTTGGCGACAGTATTTGCTCTCACCGCATCCATGGCGATGCACCAGACGACTGCGATGTTCTTCTGGATCGGAATGGCTCAAGATGCTCTTTCGCCGAAGAAGTGGGATATTTCAAGGCGTCTGGTCGCGATCGCATTTTCGGCATTCGGCATTGCCTGCACGCTTGAATATGCCATCTGCGCTTGGGGTAAATCCGCTTATTCCGCCTATTTGCTGACAGACAGAGACCATCTCTCCTTCGATGTCCTGGAGAAAATTCAGTGGTTCATTACAGAACCGCTAACCAACAGCCTCAACTTCAACAATCTGGCTGCAAGCCCACTGATTGCCTTAGCGATGGCAACAACAATCGCGACCGGTCTGTTCCTTTTCATCAAAACACTCGAGCCGAAAGAACGGCTCAAAGAGCGGGTCTTCCTCCTTCTGGCATTACCGGTTCTGTGTTACACACCCAATCTCATAGTTGCCGAATCGTGGGCAAGTTACCGAACGCTGTATGCACTCTCCGCCCTTATGGTGCTGTATTTTTTCTGTGCAATTCAGGGAATTTCGCAAAAGTTTGCAGTGAGCAAGAATATTGTCACCGGGGCACTTTTTGCCGCCGCGCTAGTCTCGCTGGGCTGTGCAAACCAGAACGTAGCCACCTACCTTGCAGAACCACAAAGCAAAGAATTGGCGCTTCTTCGCTATCGATTGAACCTGAAACAACCCTTGCTGAATCATCTCAACGAGCAGCTGACACCGCCGGCGGACAAGGGGCCTTTCGACATTTGGAAGTACGACAGCAAGATGCTGGCACCCAGCTGGTATGAATTCCTGGCACCTGCCGCCTATTACGACGAATTCGGTCGCGCCTCCAGCGCCCGCCCATATGTCGCCAAAGCAATGGTCGGCCTGCTGCAAATGGAAACCCGGCGCCCGGTGGAGAAGAACGCTGCTCCGGAGGACAAATGAGACGCGATTTAACCACCCCATTTTTTACGCCAAAAGGACAGCCGCTTCATCCCCTTTCAGCCGTTGGGGTGTAAGATTTAGGATTGTCATGCTAGTCAGGCCCGGCGCACTTTGGGCGAGCCGGATTAGCGAGCACTAATGGTGACGAAATTGCTTCATCCACCGCTCGAAACAACCTCGACAAACGCCGATCACAAATTTGCTGATCGGTGCGCCGCGGATGTGCGCAATTTCAAGTACAGCGTCGTGGTTCCCGTATTCAACGGAGCCGACAAAATAGATGAGCTCTTTAGCAGAATCGCCGGCACCTTCGACTCCCGCCAGTGCCGCTATGAAATCGTCATAGTCAACGACGGCAGCACGGACAACACCTGGGATGTTATCAAATCAGCCGCAGCAAAAAATTCGAATGTAGTTGCGATCGATTTGACACGCAATTTCGGTCAGCATCCGGCCGTGCTTTGCGGTCTTTCAAACAGCTCGGGCGACTACATGCTCACCATTGATGCGGACTTGCAGAATCCGCCCGAAGAGCTTTTCAAACTGATCGAGCCGGCGGTCGAAAAGAAGCTGGAATTGATCTTTGCCAAGTTCACCAAGAAGCAGCACGCCCTGTACAGAAATATCGGCAGCAGAATAATCAGCCGGCTGAACGAACTTATTTTTGCCAAGCCGAAGAACCTCAATATTTCAAACGTGAGATTGATGAGCAAGGAGCTGGTGGCTCGAATGTGCCGGCACAAAACAGCTTTTCCATACATCAACGGGCTGGCATTAGTCTGCTCCGATCCGTCCAAAAGAGCGAATGTCACGGTTGAGCATCACAAGCGAATCGGCAGTGAATCAACATACACGCCGTTGCGCATTGCCAAACTAGTTTGCACGATCATTTTCAACTATCCTGAACTGCCAAGACTGATCGCGAATATCGGATACGGAACAGCCTGGTTCAGCACCGTGCTCGGAACTGTCTTCATCGCCAAGCACTATATGCTCGGTTCTTCACTGCCCGAGTTCGCACCGGTTATGGGGATTATGGCCTTCTGCAACGCATTGCTGGCGCTGCTGGTGGGCGTGCTCGGGCAATACGCCCAGAAGGTGATGGAAACCCTGTCCATGAACTCCAGCTACGCAATCGGAAGCATCATAAAAGGTGAGTAGACATTTCTTCATCGCCGGCGCACAAAGATCCGGCACCACCTATCTGCATACGATTCTCACCGAACACCCGGAAATAGAATTGAATCAACCATGGTGGCCGGAACCAAAATTCTTTTTGAATGAGGATGCCCCCTCCCGCATCGACGAATATCTGAAAAAGTACTATTTCAGGAACGACGAGCCTCTGCACGGTGAAAAATCAGTTTGTTATATGGAACACACTGAAGTCATCGAACGCATCGCCCGCTCATTTCCGGACGCACGCATAATATTCATTTTGCGCGATCCTGTGGACAGAGCTATTTCAAATTACTGGTACAGCTTCGGCAACCAATTAGAAAATGCCACCATTGAGCAGGCGCTCATGGACGAATCATTCGCGGAGCGACCGTACGACAAAGCGAAGATAATAGGCTGCCCACCCTATTACTATTTGCGCCGCGGAAAATATTCAGGATATCTGGATAAATACCTCGAATACTTCGACCGCAGTCAAATCAAGATCTTGGTGTCCGAAGTGTTCTTCAACAACGCAAGAGCAATCAGTGATTTGTTCGAGTTTCTCAATATAAAATCGGACTTCTCGCCTCCTTCGATGGCACGCAAGGTGAATTCCTATTTGCCGAGTGACAAAGATATGAGCGGGTCTCAAGTAGAAAAATTCCTGACAAATTACTATGCAGAATCGGTTGCCGACCTGACAAAACGATATGGCGTCGACACCAGTCATTGGAAGTCCGCAAAGCTATTGCGCAACACGGCGACTAGCTAATCGAGTTAAGAGGCATTCAGTGCACAAACACGAATACGATAATGACTGACGCAGCATCCCTAACCGCTGGCGAAAAGACACAGACAAGATCAGTCTGGGCGCCCTTGAAGCACCCGGCATTCCGCATTCTCATGATCGGCAACGTCGCCATTTTGCTCGGTGGATGGATGCAGGACATCGCAGTCGCATGGTTGATGACGACTCTGGCACCGGAACCGATGATGGTGGCACTACTGCAGACGGCGATTTATTTGCCGTTCGTTCTGCTCTCGCTGCCGGCGGGCGCTATCGCTGACATTTTCAATAGAAGAACAGTGCTACTGTGCGCTCAAGTTTGGGTATTCATTGGGGTTATCATTCTCGGACTACTCACCCTCAACGGGGCTATGACATCCTGGCTGCTCCTGCTTCTCTTATTCCTGGTCGGCTTGGGATGGGCGATGTATTCCCCGGCTTGGAACGCCCTGGCACCGGAATTAGTACCGCGAGAAGAGCTGGAGAATGCAATTGCGCTTAACGCCGCCAGCTTCAATTTTTGCAGAGGCATAGGCGCCGCAATTGGTGGTGTCGTCGTGAGCAGCTCCGGCCCGGGCACTGCAATTTTAATCAACGCCGCCTCGATGATCGCCATGCTATCAGCACTCCTCTGGTGGCGTCCGGCTCCCAAAGAGAGCTATCAACCGGCAGAACGTGTCGTAGGGGCGATAAAGGCTGGGATGCGCTATGTTCGCCACTCAGACGCTTTGCGAGCAGTTATCATTAAGACAATCGTTTTTGTCGCCTGTGCCAGCGCCGTTTGGTCCTTCCTGCCACTTATGGCAAAACAACAATATGGTCTCAACGCCGCACAATATGGGATCGTTCTCAGCCTCTTCGGCATCGGTAATCTTTTGGGCGCGACGATAATTCCCATTGCTAGAAAGCATTTGTCCATGGACCTGCTTTTCATGATCAGCGCACTCATTTTCGCAGCTGCTATGGGCGCACTGCCCTTCATTCACAATTTTGCTCTTGCTTGCGTGACTATGTTTTTTGCTGGTTTGGTCTGGATCATGGTCAACGCCGCTCTCAACGCCGGTGTTTTGACTTCGGTTCCCGCATGGGTGCGTGCTCGCGCGATCGCTGTTTTTCTCCTTACTTTCCAGGGCTGCCTTGCCGGTGGCAGCTTGTTCTGGGGAACATTCGCTTCATACACCAGCATGCCAATTGCCCTTTTGACTGCCGCAGCGCTGCTGACAGTCGGCACATTCTGCTCGGCTCCATTCAAAGTCGTTGCTTCAGAGAAAAGCGACCTTCGCACACCGCGCGCTCCCGAACCAAATGTCATCAAAGAACCACACCCTGATCACGGACCTGTTCTCGTCACAGTCGAGTATCTGATCGACCCGCAGAGCATGTCCGATTTTCGGCAGACAATGGCGGCTCTCGAGGTGCTGCGCCGACGCAATGGAGCGTATCAGTGGTATCTATTCGGCGACCTTGCCAAAGCCGGAAGATATGTAGAAACATTTTTTGTTGAAAATTGGGGGGAGTATCTGCGCCACACTCAACGCGGAACAGTTGATGATAATAATGCCGAAAAGAGAGCCAACCAATTCCATCTCGGCGACGGACCGCCCCCCATCTCGCACATGCTTGCCGAGAAGCGCCGCAGCTAGGAATGCAGCGAATGCAACAGATCAGGACTTAGGGTTCACCCTAAGTGGTGGGTGCGCTTACTCCCAGCACGGGGAATCGCGTTTTGTGATTTAATCGAAATAGAGCCTCAAAAGCTCCACTGGCATTTGGCGGAAAATCTAGACAGAAAAACCAGGAGGACGGCGTGGTTCAGATCCCCATGCCATACGACCGGAACCGGGCGGGTCTTTTGCCGCCCTCACTGCAGCTATTGCTTTCAGAACCGACGCAGCTGCTGTCCGCCCCTGTGCGCGGTTTGGTGCAAGACGAATTCGCCGCACTAAATGCTCTGATTTACGAACTAGGTGCGCGCTGGTCCAAAGAGGCACGCGACATCAAATTCGATTTCGAGTTTCGAGCCGTTGAGCAAGAGAGAAGCAGAGTTGCAAAAGAGCTGCACGATGAAATCTTGCCGAATCTCGCCCGCCTCATCCGGTTCGTTCAATCACAAACAGACAAGAGCATTGGTGAAACATTAGTAGACGAACTTCATGCCACAGTCTCTGCATTCAGAGATTTGCTCGGGGAGCTGCATCCGGTCGATCTCGAAGAGCTGGGACTGACAGCGGCGCTATCGAACATCTGCAAGAGATATGCGCGCATGACGCAACGCTTCGTAGTGTTCGTCGAAGACAGCGAAACCTGCAATCTGTCGAGCCTGCAGCAGCTTTGCGCCTATCGAGCCGTTCAATCCGTTTTGAGAATGTTTGCAGAATCGCAAAACGACATACTTCTCTTGAAACACGACTATGCCGATTCGACCAACATAATTTCGATAAGATGCATCGACAAGAGCGTGCTGGATGCAGAGTGGCTCTCTTCTGAAAAACCGGAATTCATCGTATTCGACTCATGGTGCGCAATGGCCGGCGCGACTGTCGATTATGGAGTGAGCAGACAGTTCAATGAATTTCCCTGCGATCTTATCATTCGAATTGCAGAAACAACCCAAGAAAGAGAAGAGGTTCGACAAGCGCTCGGACAATTCACGCAAGCACGCCTGCACGAATTGAACAGCATCCTTGCTCATGCAAAGGAAGAATGGACCAATCTCATTCTGAAGGACCGCCCGCTGTTTGAAAGCCTTGCCATCGAAACGGAAAGGCAACGAATATCTTCGGAAATCAACCGATTGATTATTCCTCATCTAGATAACATCAGCCATATCGTCACACTTTCCGCGAATCAAACCTTGATTCACGATGTAAGCGAGAAGATGAAAGCAATCGCCAACAGTGTTGCCGGCGTAATGTCGGAACTTCATCCACGGCTGCTGGCGCAAGCAGGATTGGTCCCTTCCATAAAGACACTAGTCGACCGCTTCAGACGCGCAAGCTTGATTGAAACCACTCTCGATTCGGACGCCTTTTGCGACCACCTGGACATATCACTGGATGCAAAATTCGCTATCTACCGGGTAACACAAGAGGCGCTGAATAATGTAGAGAAACATTCAGGCGCGTCGCACGCGCACGTATCCGTAAAACATGCGGACGATGAACTGATCATCTGCATCGAGGATAACGGTAAGGGTCTTCAAGTCCCGAAAAGCACATTATCCAGGGGTTTGAAAATCATCAAAGAAAGAGCCAATGGCATCGGTGCAAAAGTCACATGGCAAAAGGCGCCGCACTTCGAATCCGGCACACTCGTCAAAATCTCGCTTGCAAACTCGGGAGGGCAAGGGTAAAGCACAAATACGATTAGGGTGTACCCCAAGTCACTTTTGAGGAGGAGCACAGTCCGCAGGCAAAGCCAGGTTGAAATAATCGCAATGTAGGTCCAGGAGAGCTTCACATGGCGATAATCAACTTTCTGACAAAGGAAATTCACTGCAAACTCGTGTATTACGGCACCGGACTCGGTGGCAAAACGGCAAATCTGAAATTCATATACAGCTCGTTGGCAGCAGAGACCAGGGGAGAATTTGTAAGTTTGGCTACAGCAACGGAAAGAACTCTATTCTTCGATTATATGGGACTTGAGCTTGGTCAGGTTCAAAACTTCACCACTCGTTTTTCGATGTATACGGTGCCCGGACAAGTGGAATACAATGCCAGTCGAAAATTGATTTTGAACGGTGCTGACGGAATTATCTTTGTTGCTGATTCCGATCCAATGCGAAGGCAAGAAAACATCTCCGCGTTGAGAAACATGGTCGACAATCTGTCTACTTACGGTCTGACTATACATTCCGTTCCTGTAGTAATCCAATACAACAAAAGAGATCTCACCAACGCAATGCCACTGAGCATAATGGAAGACGATCTCAACCCCTACCAATTTCCTTCCTTCGAATCAGTGGCTGCAGACGGACCAGGAGTCTTTGCAACACTTAAACAAGCGAGCAAGCTTGTTCTGAACAGACTGCAATAAAAAGGTGAAACAAGAATGTTGGCACAAATCGAAGAACGCAAAACGGAGCTGGAACTATTGGGAATTGTCATAGCCGACGATCAGGAGCGCGAACGAATTTGGCTGCGAGAATTGCTGGCTAAGCACTTCTGCAATCGAGCCCCGATATACGAAGCGGAAGACGGTCAAAAGGCTCTAGAACTCGTTAGAGCGCATAAGCCGCCGGTTGTTTTTCTCGACATTGAGATGCCGGTGCTTTCAGGGATAAAATCAGCGGAGAGCATATTGAATGAACTTCCGCAGACAGGCGTGATCATTCTATCCAATCACTCGGACGAAATCTTCGTGCGCAAGTTATGGAAGCTGGTGCCTCCCGACGGTGCGTTCGGATATGTCCTCAAAGACTCAACAGACCAGCAGGTAATCGATGCCGCAAAAGCAGTAATCGGCGGTGACTGCTGGATACATCCTCGAATACAGAGAATCGTTCGACGCACCGAAAGTGGTGCCACCGGTTTGACAGATGCAGAATTCGAAGTCTTGGTTTGTATTGCAATCGGATTTACCGACAAGGCGATCGCTCGCAGACTTTATATTACGGAAAAGGCTGTACAGGCTCGCCTGAAATGCCTTTACAGCAAACTAGGCATTCCTATAAAGGGCGCATCGGAGGAAGACGAATACAATCATCGCTGCCGTGCGCTAAACCTGTCCTTTCGACGCGGTCTCATCAATAGAGCGGAACTGGCAGATTGGGAAGAGCAGGTCTGGTGAATTTACATTGCCGTCGAACGCTGCATTACATCAGGCAATTGCTTCTGCTGCCAGGGTGGTGCTCCATCCAACCCGGAGTGTGCTCGCAACCAATTCGTCACTCCCTCCAGCATCATAGGAAAGAACTGCTGGTTCTCGAAAATCAAATGCTCCTTGAAACCCATGATAATGAGAGTTTTGTCCTTGGACTTAATGGCATCGTACAACTCAATCGTACTAGATGGCTTCACTAAGGGATCCGCGCCGCCTTGCACGATCAACACCGGCTTATCGAGCTGCTGGACCTTCTCTTTGGTGCTCTTCATGAAAGAATCGAATTTTATCAACTCGTCCGTTCCAAGTTTGAAACGGGCTTCGCGATCTTGCTTCCACTCATCGACGAGTCTTTCATCATTGCTGACCTTCTCGATAACATCTTTGGTGATGTCATAGTCGCTTTTGGCACCGACAATCACTTTCCATGCCACCTTCATCTTTGTTTTGGTGCCATTGTATCGATCCGCAGCAGGGACAGAGGAAATGACACCAACCGCGTCCTTGCAGCTGAGCGCAGATTGAAGAGCAATGGCACCACCCATTGATTCGCCCAGCAAGAATATTGGAACATCAGGGTAATTCCTCTTCATCATCGCCGCGACATGCGAGATGTCAGACTCGCACAATTCAAAATTCACTTTTGGTCTATCCAGCTTGCACCATGAGCCGAAGCCGCGAACATCTAAAGCAAATACCGTCACACCCCTGTTGGCCATCGCTTTTCCGAAAGCTTCGTAAGCCGACTTGTGCAGTCCCATGCCATGAATGCACAGCAAAGTCGCCCAGGGCTTTGCACCGCCCGGCGGTTCCCAAGAAATTGCCGGCGCAGACTCCGGCTCTACTTCCAGCGCATCCCACAAATCGAGTGAGACTTGAGATACGTTGTGATCTTGTTTTCGAAATCCGGCATTCTTTATTAGAGGTTGAAAAATATCGGATGAGATATCGAAATATTTGTCAGCCTCGGCTTTCCTGCCTAATTGCTCATAAGCATCGCGCAAACTTACCGCCGTCCAACCGAGCGAAAGATCGTTGGTTGCCTTCTGGTAATCAAAAAGTGCCTTAAAAACTTCAATCGCTTTGACATAGTCTTTCTCGCGCATGTATGCATCGCCCAACCCTCTCAAGACCTTCTTCTTAAGAGGAGAGTTCGGCTCTAAATACTGCAGCAATTTGGCGGCCGCTTCATAATGCTGAATAGCAGGAGCCACCCTTCCTTCGATAATTTCGCAATCACCGAGATGTTTGTGCAAACCAACCAATCTAGCCTTCTGATTCGGTGCAGTATCGGACAACAAGCTGATTGCTTGGTTCAAATGCATAGCCGCTGACTTGAAGTCTTCTTCGGCAAATTCACATGCCGCCAATTTCGAGGCTGCTTCAGATGCTGAGTTTTTGTCGGTCTGGATCAGCTTATCCAACCTCTCCGTCAAGGCTTTCTTGGCGCTTGCAATAGCCGGTTTGTACACAGCATCAAATGCCACCGGTGGGTTCTCAGACGGCAGCTCGGAACTTGCACCGGCAAGCTCTCCTTCAGCCGAGACTGGAAGCGCCTGCAGGGCCAATAGTGTTGAAACTGCAGCCAGAGAAAGTTTTCTCATTTTTCCCCAGCTTGATACAACCGACATGATTTACGCTCCCAAAACCTTTTGACCGCCTTGCAACCACTAGAAGGCTAAAAGGGTGCCTAGTTTAGCACCTTTGCCGGAGCGCCGTAGATTGCCTAATCCAAATCCGGCATATCATAGCTGTTGAGTGTGTGAAAATTCTTCATCAGCACTTGCGGCGGCATTTTACTGAATACAAGATCTCGTGCGGCGGCAATGAGCGGGTTGCTGGTCATCGAAGCCTTCATCGCTTTTCGTGATTGGGTAACGAAATTCGCGGTTCGTGCCTTGCGAAGATTTTCATACTTGCGCAAACCAATGGGAATTGAAGACGCTTCCTTCAGTGAAGCACCAAGGGCGATACTATCCTCCAGAGCCTGGCATCCGCCCTGACCCATAAAAGGCACCATAGGATGTGCGGCATCTCCCAGCAGGGTGATACCATCCTTACCCCAATTGAAGGTAGGTTTTCGATCGTATAGATCGTGGGTCAGAAGCGCTTCTTGAGCGGTTGCATTGATCAATTGAGGGATTGGATCTGTCCAGTTTCCGAACAATTCAAGAACATCTTTTTTGCTCGTTCGCGCTCCAGCACCTTTCTTGTCCGCAACGGCACCAAACCAGTAAACGCGCCCTTGCCCAATGCGCATAGCTCCGAATTGCAAACCCGATCCTAATATCAACAAGCCGCTGTCGGACGGCAATCCTTCGAACTCGCCAGTGACGACTCCCCGCCATGCGAAGCAATTCGCGAATTGTGGATCACCGTCTTTGAGATATTGTTTGCGAACTGCAGAATGCAGTCCATCTGCGCCGACCAGCAAATCACCCGAAGCAAAAGAGCCGCCCGGAAAGCGAGCCGTCACTTTACCATTGTCGTCAAAGCTTGTCAGAGGCATGCCGAGATGAATTTTATCGGCGCCCAACTTATTCACAAGCGCATGCTGCAAATCAGCTCGATGAATCGCAATCGCTTCTTTCTCCAGCCCGACGTCTTTCAAATCCATCTCCACGAGGACTTTCCCATTCGGGGTCATATACTTTCCATGCCTTCCAAAGCTGCCGGCGGACGCAACAGCGTCGTAAACATCGAGCTTTCGCAAAACATTAATCGCATTAGGATAGAGCACGATGCCGGCGCCGACTTCTTTCAGCTCCTGGGACTTCTCGTAGACTTCGACTTCGAATCCGACGCGCTGAAGGGCAAGCGCGGCTGAAAGTCCGCCCAATCCGGCACCAATAACAATCGCGGTCCGTGCCATTTAATCTAGCCCATTAGTCCACCGGTCTCCCCGCATCATTTCTACCATGACAAATCAGATTCAAGTAGGTTTTCGGCCAAGGCTTTAGTGGTAGTTACCATTTATAGAACCTATCAGAGGCTTAAATGAACGGATTTATTCGTGCGCGCAGTTGCCTGACTATGACCATGGTAACTCTGGCAATCTCGATTAGTTTGGCAGCCTACGGGGCACCCCAAAAATCAGAGAAAGACGCTACCGCAAGGAAGACTGCAGCCAAGCAGTCGCCAGCCAAGGCATCCCCCGCCCCCCCGTCCAGCGACAAAGGTTCGCACTCGAAAGGTTCGGGTTCTCATTCCTCAAACTCTAAGAATGACAACCGCATTGTCTTGAATGCCATGCGAAAGGAGTTGGACCGCTCATTGAAGCATCTCAAAAACGCAGGCAATGCACCTCTTTACTTTCTGGCGTACCGAATCTACGACACCGAGACAGTGGACATCAAGGGAACTTTCGGCGGTCTTTTGGGTGCCGAACGCCCAAGAAAAACTCGAGTCGTGGACATTGACCTGAGGGTCGGCTCTCCCGAACGGGACAGCAGTCACCCGGTCAGAGGTGGCGGCTTTGATATCGGCAGCATGTTCTCCGGTGGCTCCCCTTTCAAATTCACGCCGATGGAGGACAACGAGGATGCTTTGCGTGTCGCGCTCTGGTCTTTGACAGACAAGGAGTTCAAGTCAGCGCAAAAGAAATACATGATGGTTCTGGCAAACAAAGATGTGAAAGTGGAGGAGGAAGATAATTCCGCCGACTTCTCGCTCGAGACGCCCCAGAAGGATTTGAAAGTCAGCGAATCACTGAATATTGATAGAAAGCTGTGGGATGATCGAATCAGACGCCTCTCGAAAATCTATCGTTCTTACCCCGGCATCGAAGATGCTGCCGTAGAATTTACAGCCACCAAAACTACACGCTATCTGGTGACGAGTGAAGGCACGGAAATTCAAGACGAACGCATACAATACCGCGTTTTCACCACAGCCAAGACTGTTGCATCAGACGGAATGAGGCTTGCGCTGTATGACGGTGTCGAGGCTCCAACTCTGGCTGATGTCCCGGACGAAGCACACCTGGAAAAAATGGTGGCAAATGTCGCCAAAGATCTCGTTGCATTGCGAAACGCTCCGGTGGCTGAGCCATATGTTGGTCCGGCTATTTTGAAAGCAAAAGCATCAGGTGTATTTTTCCACGAGACGTTCGGACACCGAATCGAAGGTCACAGACAGAAGAGTGAAGACGAAGGAAGAACTTTTGCGAAAAAAGTCGGACAGCAGATCATGCCGGAATTCGTTACGGTAAGCGACGATCCGACGCGTGTCAGATTCGGTACGAAAGCGCTCAACGGGCACTACAAGTTTGACGATGAAGGCGTACCAGGCACAAAAGTCACTTTAGTGGATAAAGGCGTTTTGAAAACATTTTTGATGGGTCGCTCGCCCATTAAAGACTTCGCGACATCAAATGGACATGGACGTTGCTCACCGGGAAGAGATCCGGTAGCACGGCAGGCTAATCTGATTATCGACAGTGCCAAACGAGTCCCTTATCCAAAGCTTCGAGAATTGCTGATCGAGGAAGTAAAAAAACAAGGCAAACCATACGGACTGATCTTCGACGAAATTGCCGGTGGTTTTACAATGACTCAATCGGTTTTGCCGCAAGTCTACAAACTGCTGCCGCTGCGAGTATGGAAAGTCTACCCGGATGGTAAGCCGGATCAGCTAATGCGAGGGGCGGATCTGGTAGGAACTCCTTTAGCATCGCTGGAGCGCATTTTGTGCGGTGCGGATGACGATGATACTTTCAATGGTACGTGCGGGGCAGAATCCGGATGGGTTCCCGTGTCAGCTACCTCTCCCAGTTTATTGGTCGGAACAATTGAAGTCGAACGCCAGCACAAGGCACAAGACAAGCCGCCGTTATTGCCCTCCCCAATGTCCGAACCGGACAAAGAGACGAAATCCGAGTCTTCATCGAAAGGAGCGGCAAAATGAGATATTTGAAGCAACTTGTAATTCCAGTAACGCTAATCTCAATCGTTTCCACCTTTTCAAATACCGCTCTGGCTCAGGATGATATCGTCTTCAAAGCGATGAAAGACGAGATGAATCGCTCGATGAAAGAGCTGAAAATAAAAGGACATGAATCTCCTTACTTCATTTCATACACGATCAAAGACAAAGATCTAATGAGAATCACCGGCTCCTTCGGCGCCATCGATTCAAAGAATATTGAACGCGACCGAGATCTGAATGTGGAGTTGCGCGTAGGCGATTATGACCTGGACAATACAAGATTTTCGGATGGTGGTCTTTTCGGCGCAATTTTGGGCGGACGAATGTCGCGCGGCGAGTCAATCACCGTTGATGATGATTACAAGGTTCTGCGCCAGTCGATATGGAGCGAAACAGACGACGCCTACAAAGGTGCCATTGAAAAGCTGGAAGCAAAAAAGGCTTTCTTGCAACAGAATATCGTAAAGGATCGACCGGCCGACTTTTCGAAAGAACCTGCACTAACTTCTTTGGAGCCGCCGGTGAAAGTGCAGTGCGATGAAACGAAGTGGAGCAACATAGTGCGCCAGCTCTCCGCTGTGTACAAAGATTATCCAAAAGTAGATCAGTCCTTGGTAATGTTCGGACTGGACACGCTCAATCGCTGGTTCGTCAACAGCGAGGGAACCAAGACATTCTCAGCCAGACCGGAATATGTCTTGCTTGTCACAGCTTCTGCGCGCGCAGATGACGGTTATGTTGTTTGCGACAGCGAGGTCTTTGTAGGGCGCACGGAAGCTGATTTTCCGACGCTGCCCGAACTCGAAAAACGCTTGCGGGCGATGGGAGAGCGGCTGACCAATTCGATCAAGGCACCGCTTCTGGAAGACTACGATGGCCCGGTACTTTTTGAAGGCGAAGCAGCCGGAGAGTTCTTCTCGCAGACGCTTGGACAAAATTTCGGCAATCCGATCGAACCGCTTGGTGGCGGCATCGCATCGATGATGGGCAGCACGAACCCGCTAAAGGATAAATTCGGGCAACGTGTACTACCAACCTTCATGTCTGTTGTTGATGATCCCTCCGCAACCGAATTCAAAGGTACAAAACTCTTTGGTGGCATGAATATAGATCACGAAGGGGTGAAGACAGAAAAGCTTACACTGATCGATAAGGGAATTCTCAAAACATTCTGTTCCACAAGAACTCCAAGTCGCTATGTCAAACAGAGCAACGGTCATTCGCGTTACGGCAATGCAAGCACGACGAATCTGTTTGTGAACACTGAAACCACAACCAGCAAAGACCAGATGTATAAAAAATTGCGGGAGCTTGGAAAACAGGAAGGTCTGAAATCTGTTCTTGTCGTAAGGCGCGTGCAGAACCTGTTTACGTCCGTCCTCGACCCCAAATCAATCCTCATGGGCATGTTGGGTTCGATGCGCAAACAATCAGGTTTCAGCTTGCTTCCAGCATCACTTGTCTATCAAGTCGATGTTGAAACGGGTGCAGAGACGCTCGCGCGAATCACGCCATTCAATGGAGTTGGATTGAGCACCTTGCGCGATATTGTGGCAACAGGTGATGACTCAACCGCTTATCCAATTCTTTTGCCGACTGTATCTCAGGGTGACGCGTTGAGCATCGTCGCACCATCCGTGCTCATCAAAGAAATCGATACACAGAAAGCCGACAAAAATACGGAAAAAGCTCCAATTCTTCCAAATCCATACTTCGAGCAAAAGGCCGCGAAGTAATCAACTACTGCTTAGCCTTCTCACCAACAAAAGTAGAAATTACTTCTATCTTTCCGAGAATGTTTCTATTGAATTCGTCAAGCTGCTCAGCGGGAATCCAGTATTCCTGATGCACATCAGCCGCACCAACTACTTGGACTTCGAAATTCGCTAAGTACTCACTATTGACTTCAAACCTGGTGACATATCCTACATATCCTGAGGCTTCATCCTTCGTATTCCAGTCACGCGCAATCTGGGTTGCGTATTCCTCATTCATGACTGGATAAAAGATTGGCTGAAAATAGAGCCGTGGAGGAAAGGCTAAGAACTGAGACTGAGCAATGAGTTCCAATTCCTTGGCACCGACAGGTCTGTATAGAGTAGTCGTCTTAGGTCCAGGCATAATTCACCAGCTAAAACGAAGTAGTTAACTTAGTCCTGCATTTTCTGCAGCAAATTGTGCAATTGCGCATGGGTCCATGTCCCCTTTCCCCTGTCCGATAGAACCGAGAAAAGCATTTTCGATTGCAAACAGAAGCGGCATGGGTACTTGCGATTCAATCGCAGCAGCGACCGCAAGCCTGGTATCTTTTTCCTGCAATTTCACTGTAAATGCACCACCTGCAAATCTCTCATCGGCAATAATCGTTCCGTACTTTTCATAGATTGGAGATTGGAAAAAATCCTTTGCAACGATCTCCAAAAACTTATGATGATCAACTCCATTTTTGCGAACAAGTGCAAACGCTTCGCCAAATGTTTCAATCATTGAGCTGAGCATGAAATTAGCCGCCAGCTTGATGGTCGCTGCTTGTACCGGACTTTCGCCCACAACGTGGGTGACTCTACCTATCGCGTCAAACACTGGTTGACATCTCTCAATAGCAGCCTTGTCTCCTGAAGCCATCACGACAAGCTCACCTCGCTCTGCGACGTCAGGCCGCCCCATGACTGGAGCAGAGATTAAAGTCTTTCCCCGAGCGGAATACTCTCGCTCCATCCGCCTA
This sequence comes from Candidatus Obscuribacterales bacterium, assembly GCA_019745505.1. Taxonomy (GTDB): domain Bacteria; phylum Cyanobacteriota; class Vampirovibrionia; order Obscuribacterales; family Obscuribacteraceae; genus QKMZ01. The sequence goes on from JAIETE010000046.1 coordinate 57,701, forward strand.
ACCAGTTGAACACCAATTGTGCTCATGGAAACATGAATACAGTTTTGCGCCTGATGTTCTAACAATCCATCAACAGCGCCAAGCTCTTTGTGAATTCCGGACAATTCTCCAAACACGATACTCTCAACAGCAGCATCATCGGATAGCATCGTGATCACAACGTCTCCCTGAGCCGCACCGGCTGGGTCATGCGAAAACATCGCACCGTCTTCCATCAGTGGATGCGCTTTCTCTTCAGTTCGATTGTAGACCGTCACCTCATGACCCGCAGCAAGGAGGTGCGACGCCATAGCGAAACCCATGCTGCCGAGCCCAATTACACCAACTTCCATGACGCCTCCAAAACCGGCACAAACAAAAATGTCACCCAGATTGCTCTGCGGTGACATTCTTACTACTGCCTGACTGCTCATTGCATATGAGCTCAGTATTTCATCACGCTTCAGTCAGTCCTTCACGTGGTGCGGGCTTCTTGCTACGGTTTCCGATCGACGCCGATCTAGTGTTTCCGCAAAGCCCCTCGGCTCAAAGCACTCAACAATTAAGTGACGTGCTCACCGTTGATGCATTTAGTTTACCGCGTTCAGACATACGTTCAACTACCCCAGAAGACATTTAAAGATCTGCTTTGGGTCCATCAAAGAACCACTCTAGACATAGAATTCGCCATTCGCATCGCGTTAACAAGCGCCGGATCAATGTACTCAGCAAAGCCGGCGAGGATCGAATATGCAACAACAAACCAAAGGATATACAACGGGACGCGATCCCGATATCGCCCACGCCCACTGACTTCCCAAGCTTGCCTTTTTCAAGCTGGAACTTTTGCCACTGGCGCTCAGTCTTGCCCTTGTACCGAAAAATGGAGTATCAAAAATCATGGGTAAGGCATTCATATTGTGGATTTGCGGGGTTCCGACCGGCATTATCGCTCTGCTCTGGTTGTTCGGATTTTTGCACTAAGCAAGAGAAAATACTGATCGCAGAAGAAGACGGCAGCAGTATTGAAGGTTCATTTCTTGTACTAAAACGTTTTGCAAAACGGTGCATGCAGATTGATGCAACCGCGAGGACAAACTCGTCAACAAACAAAAATACCAGCCAGATTGCTCTGCGCTGGTATTCTTACTACTGCCTGACTGCTCTTTGCATTAGAGCTCAGTATTTCATCACGCTTCAGTCAGTCCTTCACGTGGTGCGGGCTTCTTGCTACGGTTTCCGGTTGACGCCAACCTGAAGTTTCCACAAAGCCCCTCGGCTCAAAGCACTCAACACTTAAGTGACGTGCTCACCGGTTATGGGATTAGTATATCGCGCTCACACATACGATCAACTACCCCAGTGATCATTTTACGATTACATTCTTGGCATTACAAAGATGCCCTTCAGACATAGCGATCACCATTAGAGACGCGTTAACAAGCGCCGGATCAACAGACACGTTCACCATCACCACGATCAGTTCTAAAAAGAGGACTTCGAAACAAAAAAGGGAACATTCATATATGTCGACAACCGGAGACAAGCCTTGAAATTACGAATCTTTGTCATGTTTGTCAGTCTGTGGACATTGTCCAGTGCCGCGTTTGCGCAAAACTGGCGAACACCCAATCCAAATCAACCAAATGGCTATCGAGCTACCGAAGCCGCTTACCACTTTCACGGAAGCTACAAGGAACCTTCAAGTCCTTCCAATGGATATCGAGCAACAGAAGCGAGAAGTCGAGCCGGAATGAATTGCTTTGCGCCGCCATCTTCGCCGGAAAAAAGCGAGGGGGGACGCTGGGGCGGCAGCGAGAACAGGCGCTGGGGAAACGCTACAGGAAGCAGCTTTCAGAATGCCGCAGTAATGCAAAACAGGCAAGAGGAATGGAACGAGTTTTACAAACGCCGCTTTGAAGCAACTGAACAAGGCGGATACAACAACGCGATGCAAGCAGAACAACCACGCGCCGAGCAGAGATTCGCCGACCCACAGCAGTTTACGAACACCTATCCGGCAGCGACTGCGATCGGTAACAATTTCAACGGATATGCGCAGCCGGGTGAGAGTTTCGGCTCCGCTCAAGCAATGCGAGCCGCAGTCGGAGCAAGCGCCGTAAGGCGAATGTTGAGAAATGGCGACGAGGGTTCATTCAACCGCGTCTACAACAGCAATAGCGGTGGATTCAACAGAATCTACGCCAGTGAGTAGCGATAAGCAGAACAGAGCAAACAAAAATACCAGCCAGATTGCTCTGCGCTGGTATTCTTACTACTGCCTGACTGCTCTTTGCATTAGAGCTCAGTATTTCATCACGCTTCAGTCAGTCCTTCACGTGGTGCGGGCTTCTTGCTACGGTTTCCGGTTGACGCCAACCTGAAGTTTCCACAAAGCCCCTCGGCTCAAAGCACTCAACACTTAAGTGACGTGCTCACCGGTTATGCAATTAGTCTATCGCCTTTGCGCATACGATCAACTACCCCATTGATCATTTAACGATGATATTCTTGGCATTATCGAGATGCGCATTAGACATAGCAAACGCTTCGCCGGATTCGTTAACAAGCGCCGGATCAACAAGCAGAGGTAAAGTCACAGCGATCGCAATTTCGACATTTCGAAGGGTAGTCAAAAATAAGCACCTAGTTGGAAAAATCCAAAAACTCAAAGAGGCCGAATCTTGAGATGAGCAATACCTTTTCTCTAAGAAGTAGTTGGAATCTACAGTGGAAAATATTGACACTAAAGGCGACGCGAGAAGAGTTGTTAAACCTCAAGCCGGAGCTACTGCTCTGGGGGGTGCCCGTTACTCTCATGGCGGGGATTGGACGCGCCTGGGACAATCCGGCGGAAGAACTATTGATGCGCAGTGGATTACCATCCGTTGCTTACATCTTTGTTCTATCTGCATTTCTATACTTCTTTATTGCTCTACTTAGACCAAAGAATTGGTCGTATCGCAGACTGCTCATCCTTGTATCAATGACGGCTCTGCCTGGACTGTTATACGCGATTCCGCTGGAGATGATTCTGAAGCCCGGCGATGCGGCAGCAGGCAACACTATTCTACTTTTCATCGTGGCGGTCTGGCGCGTTGTCATCCTTGGTTATTTCCTGGCGAAGACTACGGACATGCGCTTTGCCCATCTAGTAGTGGCTTTGTTCCTGCCACTCTTCTTGATCATCAATTTACTCATTACTCAAGAAAAATTCGAAAAGACTTTCTCCGCGATGGGTGGAATCAGAAAATACCTCGTAATATCGGACGAAAGTGCTTTCAGCCAATGGAAAGAGAGCGAGGAAGCGCAGAGAAAACTCGCTGCTGCCAGAGGAGAGTTGTATCTCTCCAGATACTCGACTCCGGTGCCGTATCAAACGGACAATAACAAGACGGGCGAAACCATTTTTCTTCAAGGCGGTTTCAGAGAAAACGCTCCCATCCCGCCTGGTCTAAGAGAAATTCCCTGGGATGATCCACATTATTTGCCGCCTAGCCCGGTTATGTTTTTCATTCGTCCACTGGGAACAATAAGTTGGTATGCGGCTCCCGTACTGTTGATTTACTATGTGGGTGCGGTTATTGGTGGAATCATCGAACGAATCAAACATCGCCGAAAGTGCGATGCCGATAAACCCGAGTAGCGAAGCGGCGCAAACAAAAATACCAGCCAGATTGCTCTGCGCTGGTATTCTTACTACTGCCTGACTGCTCTTTGCATTAGAGCTCAGTATTTCATCACGCTTCAGTCAGTCCTTCACGTGGTGCGGGCTTCTTGCTACGGTTTCCGGTTGACGCCAACCTGAAGTTTCCACAAAGCCCCTCGGCTCAAAGCACTCAACACTTAAGTGACGTGCTCACCGGTTATGTGATTAGTATATCGCGCCCACACATACGATCAACTACCCCAGTGATCATTTAACGATCGCATACTTGGCATTATCGAGATGCGCATTGGACATAGCAAACGCTTCGCCGGATTCGTTAACAAGCGCCGGATCATTTGCAGCAGCAGCGCAGAAGAGCATCGAATATCCAGAATCAGCACGAACTATATACGGCACTTCGACGCGCTTCTACTTTGAATCAATTACAGGAAGATTACTCTCCAATGGTGGAATTGTTCTTTCCTGGCAGCGACCGACGCTGATTACAACATTGTGATCTTGCCGATCATCCACGAGTGATATTGCTCCGTTGGACTGTTCTACACCGTCCACCGAGACGGTTTGAGAATCATCACTATCGGCACGCTGCAACACAGTAATGTGATAAACAGTCTCACGATATCGGTAGTGAATTTTGTATTCACTCCACTCGGCCGGCAAACATGGTTTAAAGCGGAGTTTATCGACCTGCAGACGAATCCCTAAGATGGATTCGATGATCAACCGATACATCCAACTAGCCGACCCCGTATACCATGTCCATCCGCCCCGCCCAGTGTGCGGTGAGACTCCGTACACGTCTGCCGCCACCACATACGGTTCCACTTTGTAGATTTGCGTACTATTTGGGTCTAGAGCATGATTGACTGGATTGATCATGGCAAACAGTTCCCAGGCACGTTTGCTATCACCCAATGCAGCAAACGCCATTGCCAGCCAGATTGCGGCATGAGTATACTGACCGCCATTCTCTCTGACACCGGGCACATAACCCTTTATGTATCCAGGATTCAATCCGGATTTGTCAAACGGCGGATCGAGAAGTTGAATAAGTGCACTTTTGTGACGCACCAAATGTGCATACGCCGAATCCATAGCTTTTCGAGAACGCTCGATTTCTCCGGCGCCTGAAAGAATCGACCAACTCTGGGAAATAGAGTCGATCTTGCATTCATCATTTGTAGCGGAACCAAGCGGTGTTCCATCGTCGAAATACGCACGACGATACCAATCTCCATCCCATCCGCTTCTAGACAGGTGCTGCCTTAACCGAGCCGCTTCAGCCTCGCATCTGTCGGCAAAAGTATCATCCTTCCTTGACCTGGCCAGCGGAATAAACCGGCGTAGTACCTCATAGAGGAAAAAGCCCAACCAGACGCTCTCGCCCTTGCCATGCTCACCGACAAGATTCATTCCGTCATTCCAATCGCCGGTTCCGATCAGAGGCAAGCCATGCTCGCCGAATTTTAGTCCATTGAGAATGGCTTTCTGACAGTGTTCGTACAAATTAGCTGTTTGCTGCGAACGCCCCGGCAGATCATAATATGAATCATCTTGAGGATTGACAGCGCGACCAGTGAGAAAATGAGCCTGTTCGTCAAGTACGCCAGTGTCGCCGGTCATCATTACGTAGCGGCAGGCAGCCAGCGGCAACCACAAATAGTCGTCGGAGATGCGCGTGCGAACACCACGACCGCTGGGAGGATGCCACCAGTGTTGAACGTCGCCTTCCAAGAACTGCCGTGAAGCGCACAACAACAGTTGCTTGCGCAAGCGGGACGGCTCGGCATGCACCAGCGCCATTGCATCCTGCAATTGGTCTCTGAAACCAAAAGCACCACCCGATTGATAATAACCACTTCGAGCCCACAAACGACAAGCTATCGTCTGATACATCAGCCAGCCGTTTGCCAGCATGTTCAAGGCTGGATCGGGAGTTTGTACGTTCAGTGCACCCAGAGTATGCTTCCAGTATTGGCACAGTGTTTCATACGCATCATTGCGTGCTTTGATGCCGCGAAAACGATTGATCAAATTGCTGGTATCAGCCAAATCCTGACCTATACCCAGCCTGAAGACAACCTCTCTTTCTTGGCCATCCTGCAATTCGAGAGGAACTTGAACCGCACCACAAGGATCGAGCGAAGCTCCAACCTTGCCGGACAGCTTTTGCCTGCTCATAGCGGCAGGATTGCGCAAACTGCCATTACGACCAATAAACTCAGCTCTGTCCCCGGTGACACCACGGTTCGTTTCGTCGACATCAACGAAAGCAATCCTTTCGCCAAATTCTCGATTGTAGTGATTGCGAGCAAGAAGAGCACCGGTTTTCGAGTCAATTTCGGTGGTTACATGCATTACTGTTTTCGGCTTCATTTCTCCGAACACCCACTCGAAATATGCAGTAGCAGACAACTTACGGGGACGGCCTGAGTTATTGCGAACCTTTAGTGCCGCAATTTTCACGGGCGCATCAAGAGCTACGAATACACACAATTCAGTGGTGATACCGCCCTCTGTATGCTCGAATACGCTGTAGCCAAAACCGTGACGCGTTATATATGGAGTAGGGCCACGGACCGGCATGGGAGTGGGCGACCAGAAATAGCCGGTCTCCTCATCACGGACATAGAATGCCTCTCCGGAATCATCCGTCACAGGATCATTGTGCCAGGGAGTCAACCTGAACTCGTGGGCATTCTCCAACCAAGTATAGGAAAGTCCATTTTCGGAAATGACAGATCCAAAATACGGATTAGCCAACACATTTACCCACGGCAAGGGGGTCAAATGATTGTGCGCGGTGACGACTACATATTCGCGCCCATCAGGAGTAAAACCACCGATTCCGTTGAAAAACATGAGATCGCTTCTGGTCAGCGGGGGAGCTGAGATGCTCTCTGCTTGCCGCGTGCGCACGGGTGTGAAAGCCGGGACGCGCACTTCCCCCGATATGCGCCGGTTCAACTGTTCTGCCAAAGTTCCATTGCTGTCTTTGATGATTGCTCTTGCGACAGTCTGAAGCAACACTCTGTCTTCTATAGAGATTTGCTCAATCTGGCGAACGAATATTCCACCAGGCTTATCAATTAGACTAGCCTCTACTCCGCCGGAAATCAGTCCCATGATTTGGTCTTGAATCAACTGCCTGTAGCCTGCCTTGTCCTCATTCCAAATGACAAGATCGACGGACAATCCTTTCAGACGCCAGTATGCGTGAGCTTGAACTACCTGCCGGACTAGGTCGATGTTGTTCGGGTCTCCAATCTGCAACAAGACAATGGGCAAGTCGCCTGAGATCGCATACCCCCACAAATCCGATTGCCCACGCCTGTTTTTGATAATCACCGAAGGTTCGGCTCGCAATGTCGAATTAGCATAGATAACGGAGTTTGCCAGCCGCGCATAAAGCTGTCCGTCCGATTCGTTGGCATTTAGCTGTCGAAGCACGACCTGACTGTGTGTCCAGGCCAAATCGAAAACACGGTCTGCCATACCCCTGTCCTGGTACTTTTCGACAAGAGAAATGCAAGCTTCGCGCGTCTCGGTAACTCCGGTGACAATATTTACGGTTGCTGATTTCTCCGGCTCAAGGACAATCTGATAACGCACAGCGACTATCGGATCGAGCACCGAGCCTTGTGTGTTCGAAAGATCACCGGGTGTTTTCATCGCCGCAGGATTAGCCAGGGAATTACCGCGACCGATGAATTTCATTCGGTCAGTTTCTCGCGAAACATCACCGGTTGACGCACCATGCACAGACATCAGGTGGAACATCCAAGGTTGATGCTCGCTGTCGGAGCGGGGCCTGCGATTGCAGAGAATCGCTTGACCTTGTTCTATCAACTCAGTCTGCACAAACAAATTGCTGAACGCCGGATGCGCATTATCGTGAGAAG
>JAIETE010000025.1 GCA_019745505.1 Candidatus Obscuribacterales bacterium
CACCCGTGCTTCGGATCTCTCAGAAAAGAGGCGGTCGAGGAGGCTCACGCGGCCGGATTGAAGGTCAATGCGTGGACCATAAATACTCCTCGCGAATGGGCTATGGCTGTCGATTGGGAGTTGGACGGTGTGATCACAGACGATCCGCTGATATACAAAGCCTTTCTGCAGAAGCGCAAAGCGCTTTCCACTTAGGCTTCTTTCGCTTTGCCGACAGTTTCTGTTTCGCCCGTGGCTTCATTGCGTGCGATTGTTTGGTTCTTCTCTTGCTCAATATCGTCTTGTGACTGGCTCGCTGTTTCTTTTGTTTCTACTTCTCGTCTCATCTGGGCTGCAGTCTCAAGCTTGTGGAGATGCTCTTCTTCTTGAAAGGCAATTTCAAACATTTTTCCGTCAAGTTCTGCTTGGATTTTCTCTGCCAGTTCGTGGCTGATTGTACCTTCTCGCACTAACCCTTTGATCGAGTCCTTGCGTACATCCAGGATATGCAAGCGGGCGCTCTCCAGTTCGAGCTTTTTCACAGATGCATCTTCCAAGTGCAGATCTTCAATCTGATTTTGCAGTTCTTTCTGGGTTTCGATTATCTCGTTTTCCAGTTTTTGAAAAATGCTTGGGGAGATGTGCCCTAATTTTTTCAGATTCTTCAATTCCGTGAAAGCCTGGCTTTCAGCTATCAGACGACCTTTCAGCGCTTGATACTGTTTGAACTTCGGGTTTGCTGGGCGGATACCTAGAAGCTTTACCAGAGGTTCTATAGTTAGGCCTTGAACCAACAAAGTAAACAGTACGACACCAAATGTGGTGATAATGAAGGCTTCTCTGTCGGGGAAATTGAAAGGCAAGCTAAGTGCCAGCGCCATGCAAAGCGACCCTCTTAATGCGCCCCAGAAAAGCATATGTTTCCAGCGTAAAGGAATCGGATGTTTCTTAGTTGCGCATAGCGCAGTCAAAATATAAGCGACGGGAATTCGTGCGACTAGTATTGCGACAATAGCAATTCCAATTAGCGGGCTATATTTCAAGAGCAGATTCATCTTCACCTGCAACCCGATGAAGAGGAAGACCAGTGAGTTTACAACGAAAGCAGCGTATTCCCAGAAGCTGTTTACGGCAAGCCGTGTTGTCGGCGACATACCCTTGCGACCGCCGTAATTGCCCATAACAATCCCTGCCGCTACTACCGATATGACCGGTGAAACGTGCATCTGCTCTGCGACAAGAAATGACCCATAGGCAAGAATCGTCGTTAGAGTGATTTCCAACAAGTGGTCGTCGAAATACCGAGTTATGGTCGAAGCTGCCATGCCGAGGATGCAACCAACGCCGACTCCACCTGCCACTTCGACGCAAAACTGCCCTAATGTGGTGTCCAGCGATAAAGTAGATTTTGCCAGGGTTAAGGCGAGAATTAGCTTGAAAAGTACGGCTGCCGTACCGTCATTGAAAAGACTCTCTCCTTCCAGAATCATTGTCAGTCGTTTGTCGATGCCGATTTTTCTAAAAAGCGCGAGCACTGAAATAGGGTCTGTGGCTGATATCAGGGCCCCGAAGAGAAACGCTGTCCCGAGTGCCATGCCGGCAAAGCGGTTCATGATACAGCCGACGACAGCCATAGAGACAACGACACCTAGCGTGGAAAGCACGGAGACCGAGACCCAGTTAGCTCTCAATTCATCCAGATGCAAATTCCAGGAAGCTTCGAAAAGAAGCGCCGGCAGGAAAACAAGCAAGATCAGCTCAGGGGTCATTTCAATTGGCGGCGAAACCTGGCTGACACCGATTGCCAGTCCGACAATGACCAGCGCAATCGAGTATGGAACACGCACCCACTTGACGGCGATTGCGACTGCCGATGCCACCAGCAGCAGTATTACCAATATATCGACGTGGAGAGTGTGATGAGATTCCACAGTTGCGCTCGGAGAAAATATTGCGATAAATTCTTTATTCCCGCTGCTCCTCGCTATGCTTAAGTGCTCCTGAACTTAGTTGCGAAGCTGCTGATATTATAAGTTTTGTGCGTCCGATAGAACTGACCGTTGCATGGAGCAAGCAGCAAGATCTAAATTGCCTAGCGCAGTTGCTGGCGAACAATCTTCGAGACGACGGGTATTTCTGCCTCTTTGCCCATGAGCGAGAAGACCAGCCCATAGAGCAGAAGTAAATAGCCGATTTGAACCACCCAGCCGATGGCCGTGGGCAGCCAGCCGATTAGCTGTTCTCCACCACCGGGAACCAGTTGCAGCATGCCACCGACGATATTCACGAATATGCTGGCAGTCATATTAATCAGGAGACCCATAATGGCCAGGAGAATGCTCTGGAGAAAGTGAAAGCGGAAAAAGGTCGTGCGTGCGTAACGACCCTGGATGATCGTGTAAATCAATCCCGACAGCCCTAGGGTCAGGTAGTTGAGCCCGGCCATAATTCGCTCGAGCCCGTCGGTGTTGCTTCCGCCACCTTTGCCGAATTTGCCTGTATTGATAACGGGCATTGCTTTTCATCTCCTGGACGAATGTCTCTACAGGCTAATTGTAACTGGAACACCCCGTCACTGCACTGCGGTTTAGGATAGGCGGCAAGGCGGGTTAGGATGGGCGGATGTGGGCGGATGTGGGCGGTGGTGGGCGGTGGTGGAGCCGCTTTGATTTGGTTGTCCGGGCTGGCGATCTCCGGAAGCCCCGTGCCTGTCGCACTAAGAGCGTAGATTAAACGCATACCTGTCGGCTGAGACCGGCTCAGAGCTTGTAATGGGATTGCTTTAGAATCCAAAGGGGCACATTGATTCTATGTCGTCTGCCAAAGATAGCTATCTGCAACAGATTCGCCTCCTGTCCGTTCTGGACTTGGAGGAATTATCAGGCGTTGTCGCCGCCATAGCCCACGAACTCATTGACGCTAAAGCCGTAGGAGTCGTCTTGTACGACCCCGACATGGAAGCTTTGAGCGACAGGTACTGGTTTGGCGAACACAAAAAAGACTTGAGCGTGGTCGGCGAGCCTTTCTGTGAAGACTACGAGGAGAATGACGAGGACACCTTCGAGGTCAATTTCGGGGACCTCGGTATAGACCTGCCGGAGTCCATGCTGCCTGTATATTGTCACCAGGTGCGCAAGCAAGGAGAACTGGTCGCCTGCCTGCTTCTGTCCGCCCCCCGAGTGAAGTGCGAAGAGATAGGCCCTGCTTTTGCCGAGCTGCCGATTGCCCTGGCGCTCCACAATGCCTGGACGACAATTGAGCTGAGCCGTGAAAACAGTCGTTTGCGCTCCAGCTATGAAGAAATAGAGAAGAAGACCGGCATGCTCGAAGAGCAGACGATGAAACTCATTCACGACGTGACGATACGCGACAGTATTCGCACCAAGAATGTCGAGCGCGAACGCCTTGTTTACCTGATTTCAAATCTTGTTCGCAGTTCAATGGACATTCAGAAAGTGCTTGACACCACGGTTGAGAAAATCGGAGAAGAGTTTGCACTGAACCGCTGCATCGTACTTCGTTCGATGGATATGAAAGGGCTGGAAGTCAGCGAATTCAGAACCGAATCCGTCAAATCGATCAAAGATTTGTTCTTCTCGGAGGCTGGATTTGAGTTTGCGCATCAGGCTCTGAGCAAGACGGCGCCGCAAGATTTCGGCGACCCCGATTCCGATGTGCATGTTGCTTACGATCGCGAGTTTCTCAAAAAACTTGGCATTCGCTCGGCACTGATTGTGCCTCTGATCATGCGTGAACGCGTTCTGGGTGTTCTGTTTCTTCAAGATTGCACGAATCCGCGCGACTGGAGCATTGACGACATATCGACAATCGGATCGCTGGCCGACAATCTTTCCGTGGCAATTGAAAATGCCGAATTGCACCAGGAAATCGCCAGACAGGCTGTGACGGATGGCTTGACCGGAGTGGCCAATCGCCGCAGCTTCAACGAGTCTTTCAGCCGCGAGTTCGAGCGCGCCAGGCGTTATAACGAGCCTCTTTCACTGGTTATTATCGACCTCGACTTCTTGAAGAAGATCAACGACACCTACGGTCACAAAGCCGGCGACGATGCGATTGCCAGTATCGGAAAATTGCTCAAACAATCATCTCGGGTCAGTGATTTGCCTGCCCGGTACGGCGGTGAAGAATTCTGTCTTCTGCTCCCGAATACCGAGCTCGATATGGCCGAACAGCTTGCTGAGCGGATTCGCCGCAAGATCAACGAAGTGCATGTCGAGGGTCCGGGTAATATTTCGGCGTCAATTGGTGTGGCTAGTTATCCGAGTCATGCGGACGATCCGGATTTGCTCTTCCAGAAAGCCGACACGGCACTTTATGCAGCCAAGCAGAGCGGCCGCAACCGCGTTCATGTGGCAAACAAGGACGACACCACGCACCTGACACATTTCACCGACAAGATGAGCGACATCATCGAGTCGGGCGCTCACGGCGAAGACGCCTCTGACAGTAAAGGAAACGGGCATTCGGAACCAAAGTCCTCGCTTCCTCCTGAAAAAAAAAGTTCAACTAAGAAGCTAGTCGATACACATTAGCGGCTAGACGACGACAAAAGAGGAAACAGGACATCTCAGGCAGCCGGAATCTGCTTGGATGAGACCCGACGGTAAGTTTTTGTCTAGGGAAAGTCCTGAGGCAATGAAAGTTCTGGTCGGTTATAAAACAAGTTATGACGCCGAGTGAAAATACAAAGCTGAAGAAACCTATAAAGATGAGTGATCGACTGACGTTTAAGTCTATCTTGCGGGCATGAAGTCTATGATCGGGTTTTGTAGGAAGTAATAAGCAGGACTGAAACAGCCGGCAGTTTTCTAAGGAGAAGACGCAATGGGATTATTAGATGACGTTGTCCAGGGGATCGGCAAAGAAGTCAGCCGTGTACAGGCACGCGGTCAGGAAATGATGCAGAGCTTCAACTTGCAGAACCAGATTCGTGAGTTGGAGAAGAAGAAAACCGGAAAACTCCTCGAGATCGGTCGTCTGGTTACGGATAAGTATGTCAAAGGTGATGATGTCGCTGAAGACGTTCTCAAAGACAAGGCCAATGAAGTCGCCGGTTATGAAAGCGAAATGCAGATTTTGCAAGCCGAGATGGACAGCCTGAAAGTGGACACCGAAGTGCCTACATCTAAAAAAGCAGAAAAAGGTGCCGGCTTCCATACATCGCCGGGTTATGAATGTCCCAACTGTCATGCTCCTGCCGCTCGCGACAAGGCTTTTTGCCCGAGCTGCGGCGAGTCGCTGAAAAAGGCCGGCTCATCGTCGGCGCCGTCCGATGATATCGTCGATGTCGAGCCTAACGGCAACTAGTTCCAAACATTTCAGTTTAGCGTGGGGGCGCATTGCATGCGCCCTTTCTTGCTATTTATCTCTGAACAACAAATAAAGGTGCATGGCATGAAGGCTCATTGCATTGGGCAAATTGCATGAGCCGCTTTTGTTGTTTGGCCGCTTTTGCTGTTTGCCCACTTTGCTGTTTGGCCGCTTTTGCTGTTTGGCCGCTTTTGCTGTTTGGCCGCTTTTGCTGTTTGGCCGCTTTTGCTGTTTGCCCACTTTGCTGTTTGGCCACTTTTGCTGTTTGACCGCTTTTGCTGTTTGGCCGCTTTTGCCGTTTGGTTCTATAGAAAAATGAGGGCGCATGCAATGCGCCCCCACTAAAAAACAATAGCGTTTGAATCCCCGAGACCTGCAGCAGAGCCTGCTACACGCGGGAATTTTTGCCGCAATCCGGACAGAAGAAGAACGATGGGCTGATCTTCGAGCCGCAATGCGGGCACGGGCGCAGACCCAATCCTGGTTCTTCGGTCGGATAGCGACCGGCTAAAATTTCTTTGTATTGCTTGCTTTCCGACCAGAGTTTGATTTCCTTGGCGCGGTAAACCGGCACGGGGTGTGTCAACCACAATTCGTTCAACAGTTTGAAGACTTTGTTGAGCGTGCTGTAATCGAGCTCTTCATAAGAGTCGGCTTGTTTCAAGAATTCCTTTGGATCGATTTGATCGTAGATGCACTTCGAGCCGGCAGAAAGTTTCATATGAACGTGCAAGCAAACATTGACGTCTTGCGTGACGAGAAGCTCCGCTCGGTCTGCCGACATTTCGGCTTTGCGGAACCAGTCGTACAATGCCACTGCTACTCCGGCCGATGCAATCCTCGCCAGCCCCATCGTCTTTGCCAGTTCGTAAAGTAGAACGGCGATGCTTCGATAGAGCACGTGTCCGCATTTTACGTGTCCGAGTTCATGACCGAGAACGCCCATCAACTCTTCTTCCGTAAGAAGGTCGACAAGCGCCGAGTGTATGGCGATGAAAGGGCGCTCGGCGCCGAATGTGAAAGCATTGACGTAGGGGCTGGAGACTAGGAACAAGTCCGGTTCGTGCACATCAAGGATGTCGCAAGCTTCGCGGAACATCGCGTAGATCTTTGGACACTGCTTCGGCGTCACGTGAACAGCCTGACCGATCATTTGAATACGGAAGACCTTTTCAAATCCAAGCTCGAAGAACTTGCGCAGAACGACGTCCAGGACGGGAATCTTCTTCAGGGCATCCAGCGCCGCTTTGTCGGCAGGATGTTCAAAAGCCCCTGAAGTGAGGCGCGGAAACTTCTTTTTAGATGTAGCGGTAGTCATTTAGCCTCCAGTGGCTTTATAGCTTGACCGGTCGTACGGCTTGCTCGGTATCCGTTTTGGTTGCCCTCGCGGGCGGCTCGGAATTGGTTGCCGTCTTCACTTAATAGATTGTTCTAACCCGTTTTTACCCGAAAAAGCTCGCCTTGGAGCGAGCTCAAGATAAATACATCGTGAAATCACAAAACTTCAGTCTTAACCCGGGAAACCGCCTGGGGATGAGGCAAACTAATTTCGCGGTCTAATGACCTTTTAGACGCTAACTGTTCTGGCTTCGGCGGAATTGGATATCGGTTCGGCGCTGGGCTCGACTGGTTGCGGGACTACCGAGTGACTGTGAACGCTCAAATTGTGATGCTCATCCCCAGAACCCAATCCGGTCGTGCCGTCCTTTGTATCGTCGAATTCGCCTTCCCAGCGCGCAAGCACGCATGACGCCAGGCAATTGCCCAGAACGTTGACTGACGTGCGCGCCATGTCCATCACCGTGTCGACGCCGAGAATGAGCGCAACGCCAGCCAGGGGCAGATTGAATGAGGCGAGTGTCCCGGCCAGAATCACCAGCGATGCACGTGGCACTGCTGCCACACCCTTGCTGGTCAGCATGAGCGTGAGCATCATCAGAATTTGTTGTTCGAGGGTCAGGTTTACACCGGCGGCTTGTGCGACAAAGACAGACGCCAGCGAAAGATAGAGAGTCGTTCCGTCCAGATTGAACGTGTAGCCCAATGGCAAAACGAAGCTGACGATTTTCTTCGGCACTCCTATGGACTCCATCGCAGTCAGCGCTTTCGGCAGCGCAGCCTCACTGGATGTCGTAGAGAAGGCAATGAAAAATGGCTCCCTGACCGCACGAGCGAATTTGCCCAGAGGAATCCTGGCCATAGCTGCGACCGGCAGAAGCACGCAAACGATGAAAACGAAAAGGGCGAGATAAAGAGTTCCGACAAGCTGCGCAAGTTTCAAAAGCACGTGCAATCCATGCTCTCCTACGGTGGCTGCCATCGCGCATGCTACACCGATAGGGGCAAACTTCATTACGTAGCCGGTGTATTTGAACATGACATTGGCGAGGCTCTGGCAGAACTCGAGGATCACGGTCGCCCTGGTAGCGCTAACGGCCAGAGCAAATATGATTGAGAAGACCACTATCTGCAGTACATCGCCACGAGCCATCGAATCAATGACGCTGGTTGGAAAAATATGCACAATCAAATCTGAAACCGACGGTTGCTTGGCAATTTCGCCCACTTTCGCCGCGGCGTCGAGCTGCACTCCAACACCTGGTTTCAAAACGTTCACCAAAAGAAGCCCGATTGCCAAAGCAAATGTCGTCACCACTTCGAAATAGAGAAACGCCTTGGCGCTCAAACGTCCCAGAGAGTGTGCGCTCTCCATGCCTGCAATGCCCACTACCAAGGTCGCGAACACGAGCGGGGCGATGATGGTTTTGATCAGGTGAATGAAGATTGTCCCACCCGGTGCTATCGCCGTGCCTACTTGCGGAAATAATGCGCCGATTGCGATTCCGACTACAAGCCCGATGAATATTTGCACAGTCAGACTGGGTGCTTTCATGGCGATGCGCTCACATTAAGGAGAGTAGTTCTAATCCGCGACCGACGACAATTGCCATGCGATCTTTTATGGAGATTGCCGAAGCCGATTCGACGACTGGCAGTGTTGCAACTATCCGTGGTGCCGAAGGAGTGGTGAAGTCGACGATGGCAGCGATGCTCTTTCCATCCGGAGTTCTTCCGGCTGTGATGGCCCGCTTGCCCTGAACAGCTACAGCTGTGCCGTCATGGGGCAGGTCGACAGAACCGAGGACATGCATGTCCTTATTGTCTTTAGAGAGGACGAGGAAAAATCCTTTGGTTTGCTGATCTACGAATGTCCCGATCACATAATCGTCTGTCAGAGCGAAATCACGAGGCGCGAGGTTTTCAAAATGCCGTGTCGAAAATTGCTCCACATTGTCGGCGACGCCGTACAGGTAGAGATCGTTGAGTGCCGCGCAAAGCATGTAACCGCCCTGTGCGACTCCACGATTGACGCCCTTGGGAAGGTCGATGTTTTTCTCGACTTCCAGTTTATTGGAGTAAACTTTCACGCGCTGAGCAATCGACTTTTTCTCTTGTTCGGCGATTACGAATGCTTTTTGAATCACCGGGTCATAGCAGAGCTGGCTGCCTTGCGTTTTCAGCGTGGCTGCCACATTGCCCAGGCTGTCCATTTTTCTAAGGGCAACGCCGTCTTTGGAAAGGCACAGAATATAGCTGCCTGCGCCTACGATAGCCTTTAGCGAAGTGGTCAAATCTTGCGTCGAGATGAGGCTTGGTTTGTCAGGATTGGAGATGTCGTAGAGTTTTAGATCGGAACCGCCCAGGACAACCATATTGTTCCAGCTGGCAACACCGGATGCCGGAAGGCGCGGGATCGAATAGGTATAAACGGGAGTCCAGCCTTCTTTTCCGCCGGTCAGCATCTCAACTCCCGCCCAGCCTGAAGAGACGTAGATGTTGCGGTCTTTGGCTACGATGCTGGCATGCTGACCATAGCTGCCTTTTGGCGTGGGTAGATTTACCACCTGTTCTCTGGTCAGATGCCCGGTCTTATCGGCGACTATAGAAAGCACCTTTCGCCCTTGCCTCGTTTCGCCAAGGATGAGGAATCGGTCACGTTGAGCGGCGGCACTCAGCACTGACGTCAATGGTTCCAGTGTTAGCGATGACACCACTCGCGGTGCAGGATCGAGGAAAATGGTTCGCGCTTCGCAGGCATTTGCCAGCCTGTCGTTGATGACCGGACGTCCCGAAACTACGACTGTAGAACGAACACGCGCCAAGCGTTTGAATTCGCCCTCTAGCTTTATCGGTTCTTTTGCCTGCGGTGAACGAGGGTAGGCGATGTTGTAAATGTCGAGTTGTGAAATCGGTGCTTGCGCAGCACAGTTGAGAACAACCAGGGTGCGGTCTTGAACATCCATGGCTGCAACCGGGTATGGAACCGAGAACGATGCAAGCAGCGCTGGTTCTGTGGCTCGACCTTTTGTGGGTGCCTGATACAGCGTCACCAGATTCTCTCCGGACAGCGATGTTCCGGCAATACATACCAAGTCGTTGTTGGACGTTATGGAAGTAAACTCAGCGTATTCCCTCAGAGGCATCTTTGATACCACAGACGGTGCGGCAAAATTCGTCACGTTGACAGTGACGAGATGGAGCTGCAAATCGGCTGGGTCGGAGTTGAGAGCCACGAGGGCATAGGCGCGCGGACCGAAGGACGTGAAGTCAAAGACCTTCTTGCCCAGACCGGACAATTCACCCAGAACCTTCACAGGAGTTTTGGGGTTGCCTGGTCGTCTCAAGTCCACAGTCGACATTCTGCCGAACTCATCGCAAAAGAGCGAAAAGCCCTGCGGGTTGGCGACCGAGGCAAAATCGGGAATGATTGCCGGAGGCCACTCGGCGCGCGAAATTGTATGCGGACCAGCAACCGGCGCGACCGGCTTTGCCTTCAATTTGGGTAAACCAAAGGCGGGATCGAATAAATCGCTTGCGGCCGCCCAGCTGATGAGCGAGCCCAAGAGGAATGACCTTCTAGTGAGCATCACAAAACCAACGAACCACTACGGTCCTGCAGGACTTAGAAGAAGTTCCTTACAGCTACCATGATTCCTTGTAACACAAAAATGGCCACCATTGGCGACAGATCGATATTGGCAATCGGCGGGATGATACGCCTGAAGGGCGCAATGATAGGTTGCACGATGCGATCGAGAGTTCTAAAAGGTTGTTCATGCCAGTGAATGTTGGGAAACCAACTTAGCAAACACCAGATGATGATGATGAGGTTGAGGAGCTGGACTAGCCCGACGATGATATTTCCGACCGCGCTCACTGATTTATTCCTCTTATGCGATACCCATACTTTGGCGACACTACTTCTTAGATGACTCTTAGCTGACTTTTAACTGATCTTCTTCAGCTTTTGAATGTCCTTTTTCCTGATTTTTCTCTTTTTCCCTTTCGCGAAGCCTTGGTCTTTGGGCTGTTTTACGCGACAGCTGGACATTCCTTACTGCCTGATTGTAGCATCTTATCTGTTATTAATTTTTGGTAGGCGGGGCGTTTGCTCGGGGGCAAGACAGCATCATGAGAACGGCGTCTTCATTCGCCCGACTGCTCACAGGCGAGCAGAAAATGATCGATTCAATTAAGAGTTGGGTGGGCGGCAATCTGATCGGTGACGACTGTGCAGTGCTTGCTTGCCAGACCTTAGTTTCTACTGACGCTCTGGTAGAGGGGGTTCACTTTCGGCGCGACCTAATGACTCTCGAGGAAATCGGCTGGAAAGCCGTGGCGGTCAATTTGAGCGACATCGCGGCGATGGCGGGTCGCCCCAGATACCTATTCGTTACTGTCTGCGCGCCGGCTGGATTCTCTCAGAATGACTTTCGCAGCCTTTACAAGGGTATAGGCGACTGTGCACGGCAATTCCGGGCCGTAATCGCCGGCGGCGACATAACCGCAAGCGACCAGCTTATGCTCTCTGTGACGGTCATAGGTGATGTGCATGAGAATGGCTGCCTGACCCGCTCAGGCGCCAAGCCTGGCGACGTGCTGATAGCCACCGGCGATTTTGGAGCGAGCAAGGCAGGACTCTGGCAGCTTTTGTCAGGAGAGCGCGCCGAAAAGCGAAACCAGCAGAGTGTTTCGTCTCACACTCTGGACAAGCACATTCGACCTGTACCTCGCCTGCCCGAGGCCTGGATGCTGGTCGAGAAAACCGGCTCGAAAGGCGCGCTAATGGATGCTTCCGATGGTCTTGCCGACGCCCTCGTGCAGCTGGCCAGAACCAGCTCAGTCGGTTTGATGGTCGAGTTGGGTTCCATTCCGATACACGAGCAAACCAAGAAAGTTGCCGCGCTCGCCAATGTCGACCCCGTCGATTGGGCTCTGTATGGCGGCGAAGATTATGAACTGGTCGGATGCATCGATGCCAACGTGTGGGGAGAATGGCGCAAGGAAGGCAGTAAGGGCAATCCTTTTGTCCCAATCGGCATCGTAACTGACGGCTCCTCCATCGACCTTACCCGTCATGGCTCAGCGGCTCCCCCGCTGGATATGAGCAAGAGCTTTCAGCATCTCTAATTGTCCTTCTGGCTCACGTGGCTCCCTACAACCTTTTCCACCTACATAAATTGTTATTTGAACCGGCAAGATCGGCTCTAACGCCGTAAGCTTATGCGAGGTGACTGCGGGAGGGTGTGAAGTGCCGGAAGTGCTTAAAGACCAACAGGCTGCAACTCTTATGGACGGCAAGGAGCTTGCCAAGCTGGTTAAGGACGAGTTGAAAGTCAAAATCGAGCGTCACACCCGGAAGGGAAAACGCAGCCCGGGTCTGGCGGTTATTCTCGCCGGTGACGACCCGGCCAGCGCTATCTATGTCAAAAATAAAGTGAAGTCCTGCGAAGCCGCCGGCATCGAAAGTTTTTTCCACAAGTTTCCCGCTGATGTCACTGAGAAAGAGTTGATTGATTGTGTCGAGAAGCTCAATAAGGACGACAAAGTCGACGGTATTCTCGTGCAACTGCCTCTGCCCGGCAAGCTCTCGGCAGACAATGTTCTAGACCATCTTGATCCGTCAAAAGATGCCGACGGTCTGCATCCCTATAATCTCGGTTTGCTTTTTTGCGGTAAAAAAGGACCGACGCCATGCACTCCCAAGGGTGTAATGAGACTGCTCGAACAGTACAAAATAGATCCCTCCGGCAAGAACGCCGTTGTGATAGGAAGGTCCAATCTCGTCGGCAAGCCGGCGGCAGCGCTGCTTACCCAGAAGAATGCGACGGTCACTGTTTGCCACAGTAAAACAGCCAACTTGAGTGAGGTTTGCAAGCAAGCCGATATTCTCGTTGTCGCAATGGGCAAGCGTGAATTTGTTCGTGGCTCCTGGATCAAACCTGGCGCTGTCGTTATAGACGTTGGCATTCACCACTCCGAAGGAGAAGGCGGTGCCAAAGGAAAAATTGCCGGCGACGTTTGCTTTGACGAAGCGAAAGAAATCGCTTCCTTTATCACGCCCGTACCTGGTGGCGTCGGTCCTATGACCGTAGCCATGCTGCTTGCCAATACCTTTGAAAATTATGAGCGCAAAACCGGAGCAACTGACTGAGTGAAAAAAGAGAAACGGTCTTTACCGCTCTGGTCAAAATCACTGATTGCACTTGTGTTTATCGGTGTCGCCGGTTTTCTCTATGCATCTACGCAAATAATTCTCGAGTTTCGCACCATAAGCTTGCGCTCGACCGATAAGGCATACATGGCTGTGTGCGCGCAGAAGATCGCGTCATTCCCGCAGCCGCTGCCTGAAGGGTATGAGTATACGTATGATCTTGATTTCGATTGGTTCAACGTCGTACTTCTTGTTGTGGAGCATGTTCCCAACAAGCAGAAGATCTACTTTATTTGCCATTTGAATGATAGTGCGGATGCCGTCGCCGCCAAGGAATTACTAGATCGTTTTTACGATATAGGCATAACCACGGAGTCGACAACTTGCAAGTTCACCGACGTAAAGACTAAAGGCGAGCTTGACTTGGGCTCTGAGAAAATGCTCTATATGACTGGATTGCTCAAAGATAATAACGGTAGAGTTTATGAGGGGTTAGTCGGCTGCATTCGCAATGTCGATAAGAAGAAAACTTTGCTTGTATGGTCGCTGAGCGAACCTGGAAAGAAGCTCAAGCTGGACGTTTGTACCAATCTGCTCAAAAGCCTGCCAAGTCTTTGAGCTTGTGTGATAATCGACCTTTCAAACCAGAAAATAGGATCTGAATGCTCACTGCCAACAAAGCAAAGTTCTTGCAGAAGTTGAAGCATTTTGGCATTCTCTATGGTGCTTTTACTGCTCTGTTTTTAGTCTTCTTTGCGCCTGTGGTTTTGAGAGGCAATCTGCTGGCGCCTGATGATGATCGAATGCAGAGTCTGCCGGCTTTTCTTTCCGAAAGAACAGTCTGGTCGCCGCTTCTTGCTGCGGGCTGGCCGGTGCATGCTGATCCACTGGCACAGATTTGGTATCCGCTGTCTATCATTCTGAGCAAGTTGCCGTTGCCCTTTGGATGGAATTTGTTCATCGTGAGCGGTTACTCGCTCTGCTCTGTTTTCCTCTATTTATATGTCCGCCTGATTACCGGAAAGCGTTTCCCCTCTATCGTTGCGGCGCTCGTTTTCCCTCTCTCCGGCTCTATGCTGGGCGAATTGCGGCACGCCCCGATTATTCATTCGATGGCTTATTTGATGGCGCTCTTATTCGTTGTGGAAAAACTATCGAGGCGCTCTTCATGTGTGTGGCTGGCTGCAGGAATTGCCGCTCTGGGATTGTGCGTGCTGAATGGGCACATGCAATTGGTCGTCTATATCTTGGTAGTGATGGTTTTGTACACGGTGTTTCGTTCCCTGACGATGAAGGAGGGACAATCACGTTTTCTGCTCAAGGTCTCCACTCTAATTTGCGCAGGATTGGCTATCGGTGCGATACAGATATTGCCGACCTGGGAGCTGACCAGATTTAGTGTGCGGAGCAAATTTGCTTTCATCGACTTCCTGTCGTATGCGTGCCATCCGATACAAGCAATCGGACTGGTTACGCCCAATGTGTTTGGCGCGATGAACAGCTCATACTTCAAGACTCCCTATTTTGGTCTCGATTTCAGACCGCCACACTTTATGTACTTTGGCCTTTTGCCGATGATCACACTTTGCGCTGCGTTTCTTCTGATTCGCAGCAATGCCGTAACGTTGTTTTGGCTGGTGATTGGCATTATGGCGTTTTTGCTTTCTTTTGGAAGCGCTACACCGCTGGCTTGGATCCTCTACAATATCCCACCGTTTGGTTACTTTAGGGCTCTTTCGCTTTTTTATCCTATTGCCGCAGCCTCATTTGCGATTGTCTGTGGTTGCGTGCTTTCCAGGCTGATGGACGAGAAACTGGCGCGCAGAAGAATTATTGTATTTGCTGCCACACTTTTCTGTTTGACCTGTGGAGCGATTTCTCTTTCGGTTCAAATCTTGCAGGAGGTTATTGAGCTTCCGGAGCGCGGTTCGCTCGAAGGAACACTGCCTCCTTTCTGGGAGAACCCGGCTATTCTTGTTCCTTTCTATGGGGCAATTCTTATTCTCACAGTGTTTCTAGCCTGGTTGTACAAGCCTGATTGGCGTCCCTTGAAGGCGGCATTACTGGTGGTGGCAGTGGCCGACCTGGCATTTGTCGGCTGGTTCAATGAATGGCGAAGCGAGAAAATTCCGGTCGCTTCCATGTCGATTCCGCCCGGGCTGTCAGAATATCGCGACCAACTGAATGAAAATCATCAGCGCTTACTTCCTGTCAGAGGCGTATCAGCGGAGAACGAAGAGTGTCCGCCGAATCTGTCGAGGCTTTGGAAAGTGCCGAGCGCCAGCGCTTTTGGACCACTTCTTAACACGCGCTATCTGGAGGTTCTGGGAATAACGGAAGGTGGCTTTCTGCCGGTGCCGTGGACGTTTACTTCGGACTTTCGAGGCTTCGACATTCTGGCAATCAGATACTTGGTCGTTCCCTCCGGCGACAAGCGCCTATGCGATTACCACATCGATGGTAAGCCTATCTTTGTAAAAGCTGCAGAGATAGCAAAGGCTGACATTTTTGAAAACACTCGGGCAATGCCGAGAGTCTGGATGGTTGGCGAGACGCGATTGATGGATGATGCCGATGTCGTGCGAACGATTCGCCGGGGAGAATTGCCGGACGGCGAGGTGTTCGATCCATCGAAACTCGCGCTTCTCTCGAAGGGGGGCATGAAGTCGGAGGGCTTCGTTTCGCCTCCTTCAGAGAAAAAGGTGACTAACTTTTCTGGTTCTGCAAGAGTGATATCGATTGAGAATAGAAGAGTCCTGCTTGAAGCGGAGTCGAGCGCGGGCGGTTTTCTCGTCTTGAGCGATTTGTTCTACCCCGGCTGGAAAGCAACTGTAGATGGTCAGCCCCGAGAGATCATCCGGACGAACTATGTACTTCGTGGTCTCGATTTGAATGCTGGAAAACATTCGATCGAGTTTCGCTATGAGCCGTTTTATTTGTATTTGGGTGCAGCCACCAGTTTTCTTGGTTTGCTTTTGCTGACGGCTGTTTTATGGAGAGGTTTGGCAATCTTAGCCGTCGACAAATCTGTTGCTCATCTTTTGGAACCCGGGATGAGGAGCTAGCGAGTGCTCGGTGAGACGGCCGTTGCGTTCGACGAGAATTGTTGCGTCGTCGACTATTGCCGTACTGCCTTTAAACAGACCTTCTTCGAAGTTGACCAGAGTCGTTCCGTTCTGTCTGGTGACGACAGCACCTTCAACTTTTCCGCCCTGCGCAAGACCGCGTACCATGTCTACAAGCGTGGGCGTTTTTTCGCTCGCTTCCACGACGTTGGCGGCTTTCGGCATTACCGCTTCCGAGCGGACGGCTGCCTCCTTTGCTGCTGCCATTGCATCGTGACTGCGCAGATTGCCCTTAATCACTTCTCCGATTGGAGTCATCTCAATAGTGTGACCTGCATTCATGCCTCTTGCTGCGACTTGCTCGCCTTTGGGCAAAACCTTTGCACCGACGGTTGCCGCTTCATGCAATAACTTAAGATAGATGCTCATTTTTTATCACCTTTAGGGGACGCAAGTCCGGCTTCGTTGTGGTGGGGTACTTTTTAGACTATTGCTGTCAGGTGACCGCGTTGTGACATGCAGTGGGTAAATTACGAAGCCGATTGTTTTCTAGGGTGTTGGCTGCATTATGCCGAATGCAGCGTGAATTTAGCATGAGCGCTCGGTGCTCTTTTGTGCCCGTCCAGGCTCCCGTGTTAGGATGGGAAAAGCGTTGTCTTTAGGTGTTGGCGTGCCGGAAGATTTCGTACCAACAACTGCAATGGAACGTGCTTTTGTGCAAGCGCGTCCTTGGCCTGCCGATCGAGCCTGGAAGCGTGCTTACACTCAGATGGCGGAAGGGCAGTTGGCGATTGGCGTCGGTATGTATCTTTCTTTGCTGGATTACTATGCTCGCCGCGATGGAATTAGAGAGCTTTTCGAGACTTGCGAATGGTTACTTGCACGTCTCGCGAGTCTGCATCCTTCTGAACGATTGAGCGTCTGCAAAGTCGTTTGCTGTATCGTCAAATCATTGAAAGAAGATGAATTTGACATCAAAGAAGCACGTTTAAAACTGATCCTTCGCATACCGCTTGCCGTAATTCTCGATGCTGTTGCCGAGCAGCGTCTCTCTTGCGCCTTGACGGGACTACTGGAATTTTCTCGCGTATTTGAAGAATCAGTCACTCTCAAACAATGTTCCGATATTGAAGGCGATTTTCTAGGCGTCGCTCTGGCAATCGATAGAGCGATTCGAGCTGGAACCGTTCGCGACAAGGTCAAAGCGTCTGAGAAGACGCGTGCTGAATATGACGCAGAGCGTTTGGCAGCATTAGATATGTTGGACGCGCAGAGAGACCGATTCGAAAAAGAGACGAAAGCTTTGCCGCTTTTGCCTCCAGGAGAACTGCCGACCTTGCAGCAGAATATGTCAGAATCACAATCTGTTCCTGAAAGGCAGACCAGGCGATATTTAGAGAAGACTGATCATGCCAAGGAAAATCTGGCGGCAGCACAAAAGCCTTTCGGACCAAAAACTTCCCATGTTGCTCAATCGTTGGCAACACTAATTTATCTGGGACCTGAGGGCTTCTCGCCTCTGGACGTGGAACTTTCCGTGGAAAAGTTGCAAGAGCAAGTTGCAGACAAGACGGTTGAGATGCACTCAGTACTGCTGCAGAGAGTTCTCTCAGCAATTGGACGTTCGAATGAGCGAATAAGTCATTTGACTACCCTCGCGGTGATTGAGAATGTGTATCAGACTAGTTGGGAAGAGCCGAGGAGATTAGCGGCGTGTCTTGGCATTATTTTGTGGCGGCTGCCTGTACTCTGGTGCCAAACAGATTCTCTACTAGAAGGAAGGGCTTATCTTGAGCTGCTGCTGAGGAAGCTTGCGTTAATTAGGAGTTTGGAAGATCCATTTGTTCGTCAGATATCTTCGGCAATTCAATTCATCTCAAGTGAGCTGGTTACAAAACAATCGAAAAGGTTTGAAGAGATTTCGATAGAGCAGCGGTCGATTACTGAATCCGCAGAATATGCTGCAATGCTAACCGCTCTAGCGATCGATCAATTGCAATACGAACGAAGTGAAAGTGTCCAACTTGTCTTGGATGAATTTGCAGGGTTCTACTCGCGTGCCGTCGGTGGCATGGGCTATTGGGCCGGAGAGATGCTATGGCTTACACAAGAGACGTCAATCCGCGGGTTGAGGGGCTTTACGCTTTCTTTGATTCGCCAGAGTCAAAGTGCTGCCTATGATCGAAATTCGAGCGAGCGCGTCGGTGTTCATGTGAGGCGCTTATTGGATCGAGTTGAAGACTTCGATTATGCCAATGAGATATTGGCACAGTTGATCATATCCAAGCGAGACTGTAATGCTTATGACAGTTACGAGGATAGATTGTTTCAAGTGAAAAATTTACTGTCCTGGCGATTTTATCTGCGGGATTTTGAAAAAGAGTCAAGCGAAGAATTGAATAGAGCCCAAGGCGCAGATAAAGCAAAAAGACAGCAAACTTCCAATTCGGAAGCGGTTCTTAAAAAATTGCTGCAGTTGGCGGAAGGCAAGGAGTGGAGCAAGTTTGTCTCAAACTGGCGTAAAGCATCAGACCACCTAAACATAGACGATTCCGTTTGCCGATTGGGGCAGATTGGTGTGCTGGCGCTCCGCAGCGAAGAAATTGATATCTGCGTGGACATAATTGATTTTCTTCGCGACCGTGTTCCTTACTCCTTTATGTACGTGTTTAACTACCTGTCGGAGTTGTGCGCGAATCGGTTATCGGAACGAAAGGACTATGCACGTGCATCCGCCATATTGGAGGGGGCGCTCTCAGACAGCCATCAGCTTGGTGATTTTTGCAATATTTTTCGTTTGCAATTGGCAGAAATATATGTGGCTTTGGGAAGATTCTTTGAGGCCACAGTCCTTATTTATGAAGCGTATTCGAATATTCCCGACAGCGAATGTGGCGGAGCGCAGCAGGCTTTAGTGAGTGATTAGCTTCGATCTATTGGTGGGCTGATGGCGCTGCCATAGCTGCCGGCGCGTGCGAACCAGGATTTGCTGTGCGCGGTTTGCGCCTTTCCCCGTGTTCTTTTTGAGCGACGGGCTGGCGCACGAAGAACGCGGAGACAAGCCCCAGCAAGTACACCAGGGAGACGCATGCGGCTGCCGTTCCATACGACCCGCCGAATGCCGCGATTAGTGGTCCTGTCATCAGGGCTGCCAGTCCGGCGATGATCCTGCCGAAGCTCCAGGCGATACCGGATGCGGTGCCACGTAATTCGGTTGCGAATGCATCAACAACGTAGATTTGTAATGCAATAAATGGAATGTAAGTGGCGACTCCCACCGCAAAGGCGCAAACATTCACGGCTGGACTATAGGTCTTGATCATCGTGAAGGTGCCTAACGCGGCTATGAGCGAACCGATGAAACCGATTTTGAAAACGGTGCTGTACCTGAAGCTGCTGACCAATACAGGAAGCAAAAGGGCACCGAGGAAACCTCCGATGCTCATGCACAGAGTGGCAGTACTTCGCTCGGCGACAGCCTCGTGTCCCGTCAATTGATTGATCCAGGCAGGCATCCACGACACGCCGGCCCAGTAGCCGACGATTGCAGATGTGGCCAGCAGAGTCACAACAATAATTGAACGACGATTGCGCTTGTCGAAGGCAAGAGCGAACGGGTTTGCCATGATGTCGCGCTCATGCTGTTTCAAAAGAATCTTCGGCACGTTCTGCAAGTCGTATCGCTTCTTCTGCAGTTCTTCAAAGCATTCCGGCTCGGAAATCTTGAAGCGAATATAGAGCGTGACGATTGCCGGAATGATGCCTACTGCGAAAAGATAGCGCCATCCCAGTTCGCCGGTTCCGAAATTAAACAAGCCACAGAGCATGCAGCCAACGCCGAATGAAGTTCCAAGAGCGGCCATCGACCAGGCGCGCTGTTTTCCCGGACGAGATGTTTCGCCCAGCATGACTGCGCCCAAGGCGATTTCGCCTCCGATACCCAGCCCGACTGCAAATCTGCAAAGCGCTAGTTGCCATGTCGTCTGCACAAGAGCGCAGAGCCCGCAAGCGACGGCGTATAACAGTATGGTGAGGCAGAGCGTGTTTTTTCTTCCCAGTTTGTCGGCGATATAGCCGAAAAAGACGCTGCCGATTGCCCAGCCGAGCATGAAGCAAAATAGAATTGATGAACCATGCCAGCCGATTTGCACGGCATCTTTGGTCGCCAGCAATTGGCTGACAGCCGGGTACATGGCTATGAAATAGATGGTCGCATCCATGGCGTCGAAGCATTCTCCGAGCCAGGTAGCAATTAACGTGGGGAAGTAAGTGCCGCGTGATTTGACCAATAGGACGCCGTGGTCTAGCAGATTGCTTGACGCCATATGTTTCTCCAACTTTTCCTCGCTCGAATAAGGTAGCCAAGTGACCGTTAGGCGTCCACCCGGTTATCCGCAGTTTGGATTAATTGTCAAGCGGAGGGGCGGATACGCTCAGCAACAAAAGTCCCGAAAGCCAAATTCCAAGCGTATTGGGAGGTTCGGGCTTTCGGCTCTCGGAGATTACTCACTGCTTATTCAAAGAGAAGTAGTCAGGGATGCTGTATTGGGCGGTAAGCCATATAATCTAAGGGTGGCGCGCAGCAGTTTTTAGGAGTTTCTTTGATGAGTGCACCCGGACATAAAGACCCTGCCCAAGGGTGGCTGACTTTCTTCTTCGTTTGCTTCGCGATCGTTGTCTTCGGGATTGGCGTGTATGCCCAGGCCACTTATGACGTAAACGCTCCCGAAGTTCCTGCTGCCGGTGGTGGTGGACACTAAGTCTTCTTTTTCGGTAATTTACAGCCCTTCCAGCTAGAACATCACTACTCGTGTGGTTGGAAGGATGTTTTGTACTTCGCTTTGTTGAGCTGCATCCACCGAGCCCCTTGAAAGCGTTAGAGTTTCGAGCTTTCTGAGATGACCAAGGCTACGGACCGTCTCATTTTCTAGGTGGCAATTTTGCAGGTCTAGATGTCGAAGATGTTCGGCTTTTGCAAGCGTCTCGATTTGTTTGCTGTCGACTGTGAGATACATCTGGATTGCCAGAGATTGAAGATTGGGAATGGACGCTATTCTTTTATAGTCCTGGCTAGTCAGTTCGCAGCTTCGAATACTCAACTTGAGCAATTTGTTCGATTTGATAAGTGCGTCTAACAGCACGTCGATGTCGGACATCTCGCCTATTTTCAGCACCTCTATTCGTTTGAGCAGTGGTGATTTGCTCAGTTCGCCGGGAGAAAGGGTTGTGCACGAAATCCCTAATGAACTTAGTTTTGGAAGCTTTTCCAACTTCTTCAAGTCGGAGCTGTTGAGTCGCACACTTTCAAAGGACAGTTCGTCTAAAAATTGAAATCGTTTCAAGTCTTCGAGGACAACTTTGAATTTGTCGCTGCAATTATTGAATCGAATTGCCCTTAGCTCATCGTCGCCAAATCTCTGAAACGCAGCTGGGCATGACTCGAAAATACTGGCTATAGGTTTGAACTTCCAGGGACCTTTCCACAGAATGGTTTGATTTCCTCTGGCCTCGATGGTCTTCGATGATGGATCTGTAAGGGTGCCAATCTGAAAACGTGGAAACTCGTAATTTCTGAGTTCTTGTCCATGCTCAATCAGTTTTGACAGGAAGAACGCTTGTTTACTTTTGTCGACTTCCTCTAGATTCAAATCTTCGTCCGCTGATCCAGTCAAAGGAGAAGTGAAGGAAGGCGAGCTGTCGTATCTATTAAGCTGAATCCGATGCGATAGAGGCTCCTTTGCCTGCATCAGAAAAAATGCAATCAAGCCCACACCAATTGCGCCAAGCGCACAGATGAGAGCAAGCCTGAAATTCCTGGCAGTTTTTTCCTTTGGCTTGGGTTTGATTCTCAGCTGCTTGCTCAACTTCACTCTCATCAAATTTTCGGCAATTTGATTTGCTGATGAATAACGCTTTTGCGGGTCTTTAGCCAGCATCGTCAAGACAATGTGTTCCAGCGCATCAGGAAACTCTCGCCCCAGAGAAGCCTCGCGCAGCGATGGGACTTTTCCTTCTAAATGCAACGTCTTAGCCTCTTCCAGCGTGCTGCAAGCGAAAGGAGGTCGTGCCGTTATGGCTTCAAAGAGTGAACAACCCATCGAGTAAATGTCGCTGCTCTGATCAGTCTTCTTGGGTGTGACCTGTTCGGGGCTTATATATTGAGGATTGATGTTTGAGCGAATAAACCCCGCTTGCGGCTTTCGCCCACCCTCACTTAATTTACCCGTTGCGAAATCGAGCAGCTTGCAACTCCAATTTCCTTGCTCGCCAACCAACAATATATTGCTTGGTTTCACATTGCGATGGATAATGCCTTTCTCGTGAGCGTCTTGAAGAGCCCAGGCAAGCGGAATGAAAACTCCGAAAATGTCATCGTACGTTAGGCGTCCGCATCGCTGCAAGTAGTCGGCAAGGGTTTTACCCTCGGTTAATTCACTAACGCAGTAGGGTTGTTTTCCGTCAATCCCTCCGAAGTCGGTTAGTTTTTCTATATTTGGATGGTCCAGGAGCGAGACTGCTTTTGCGTCGCTCTCGAAGCGCTGTATTTGACTCTCACTGAATTCCGGCTCGAAAAGCTTGAGTGCGAATTCTCGGTGTTTGTTGATATGCTCGACTTTGTAGACTACGGCAAGTTCACTTTTCCCCAGCGTCGAAACAACTTTGTATTTGTGGTCTATAAGTGTACCGGGCTCTAAGGCCTGAAGTTCCGGAACTTCAACGGGCTCGTCTGCGCCTGAATCTTGAAACAGCTTCGGTGTCGTTGAGCTCTTAAGTTTTTTCTGCGGGGCACTATCCGGCACGGCGAAGTCCTGACGGCAATATGAATCTATTGTAGAAGCTTGGCATGCGCCCGCCAAGGTGGCTTAAAGCAAGTCTATTTGAAAATTACCTGGCAGTTCGGCACGAGCTCGACAATGCTTTTGCGATCTTCGGCTGAAAATTTGTGCCCAGTCAGAATCAAGGTTTTTAGATGCTTCATCTTAGCCAGTGCCGGATAGGTCTCCGGTCTCAGAAAACAATGTTGCAAATCCATCCATTCGAGAGACTTGGATTTGCACAATCCGTTAAACGCATCAGGCCCTAATTCACTTGTATCAATCTCTATCCTTGCCAATTTCGGTAGTTTGGCCAACTTTGCGAAATCTTGCTCAGTCATGATGCAAAACCTCAGTTTTAAGGTGTCCAGCTCTCCGCCTTGAAGGGCATTAATCAGGTTTGTCATCTTCGGCATTTGTCCCAAGCACAATTTGCCGAGTTTTTTCAGTCTCTTATATTTTGCCAATCCGTCCGCGGTAACGTCTGTGGTGATGACCGAAAGTGAGCGCAGATGGGGCAATGGGTCAAGATAGATGATTCCGGCGTCATTGAAATCCGAGTCGTTGAAGGATAGCTCTTCCAAAAATTTATATGAGCGCAGATGCATTAGCATGTCATAGTGGCATTCTGTTTCCCTATCAAAGATGATCGAGAGAATCTCGTCGTCTTTGAATTTGTCGAAAAGCCCTGGAAATGCCGATACCACTTCTCTTGTGGGTTTGAAAACCAGGGGTCCTCGCCAGGGGATCTCTACGTGACCTTTAGCTTCGTATGCGAGATCTAGTTGACGATTTTTCAAAAGACCAACAGATTTTTGTGGGAAGTCGAAAACTCTTATCTCTCTTCCATTTTCGTTTCTAATTTTTGTGCAAAAAGGTTTTGAGGTCTCGGGTTCGGAACCCGATAGAGGAGAGCCGTAAAGTCCTTTCTCCGAGATTATCGAAGACCGATCGCCTCTGATTCCATCGGTTGTGCTTGCCAAATCCGGAACGTTGCCTGCGCGTCTTTCGTCTTGCAAAAGCATCCAGAAATAAAATGCGAAGCCGGTCGCTATGACGGCAATGGTGCCCAATATGTAATTTGTCAGCGTGGGACCTGTGCGATTTTGCTCGAATAATTTTTCATCGTGAGAGGAGATCATTAGCTGTTCTCCCTGCTTTAGTCGAATTAAATTCCCGGCGACCTGCCGAGCTGAGGCAAAACGTTGATCCGGTTTTTTAGCCAACATGGAGTGAACGATACGTTCGAGATCAGCGGGAAACTCTTGACCCATGGTTGCTTCTTTGAGCGTCTGAGGTTCTTTATTGAGGTGCATCCCGATGGTTTCTATTGCCGAGGCTCCAGTGAATGGCGGTCCACCGGTGATTGCTTCGAACATTGTGCAACCGAGCGAATAAATATCGCTTCGCCGATCTACTTTGCCGGCGCTGCATTGCTCCGGGCTCATGTACAGCGGACTTCCTACGATTTCGCCGGTTTGTGTCAGAGCAGTCTTTTCATCAGTTAGTTTGGCAATACCGAAGTCCAGCAGTTTCGGCTGCCAATTTCCTTGCTTGCCGACCAGCATGATATTGCTGGGTTTTACATCTCGATGGACAATTCCCATCTCATGCGCATCATGAAGTCCCATGCACAATGGAATGAATACTGCAAAAATCTCTTCGTAAGAAAGTGGCCCATTCCGTCTTAAATGTTCTTCGAGGCTGATTCCTTCGACCAGCTCCATCACAAAGTATGGAGTTGAATTGTCGATGAGCCCGAAATCGCTGACCCTGACAATATTTGGATGGTCGAGTTTTGAAGTGGCTTTTGCTTCCGTTTGAAACCGCCGTGCCTGATGTTCGTTGAAAGTGCCGCCAAAAGTTTTCAGCGCAAATTCTTTCTTGAGAAAAACCTGCTCTACTTTGTAGACGGCTCCCATGCCTCCCTTGCCGATTAGCGAAATGACCCGATAGGAATCGATGAGAGTGCCTGGCGCGAAAACAGAAGCTTCAGTTTGCTTGGACCCGAAGAGCGTTATTTCTTCGTGAGTAGGGCTCTTGTCGGCAACCGGTGCATCACCGTGCAGCACCGGTACATCCGAGCTGTCATCATTTTTTTGCTGATTCTGATCGGCCACAGCGTGCTATTGAACTACACGTCCGCCGACATCTTCCACGCTCTTCTTCAGTACCGCCACTCGATCTTTTCCGGAGGGGCTGTGATCTTCGATCCAGTCTCCTAACGCATCAATCGATGTTGCGCGCACGAATGAAGTTTCCAGCTGAAGGTGACCTTGCTTGCCTCTCCAGCAGAGTGTTTGATCGTCAGAGGGGACATTCATCATGAAATCGGTGACGTGTACAGGTGCTACACAGCCATCCACGCTGCCCTGGATTATCAGAAGAGGCAAGTGTGGTGCGAGCAACCTGCCTAGCTTGGCTGTTTTGTCGACGAAATCGTCTGTGGCAAGCAAGTCTTTAAGCCCGAGCTCGGTCACCATGAGAGGGTCGCTCAGCAGTTCATCAACAACTTCTTTTCTTGGGCAAACGAGCTTCGTGAGAAAGCCATGTAACTTGACCTTGTGGTTCTTGGTTACCAGTGACGCAAGTCCGGCGGTAATGTCACTCGGAGAGAGATACATTTTCGGGTTTACCTTGATGGCTGGAGCCGAGAGGACGAGTCCGTCGACGAGGTCGTTGTGCTCACCGGCGACTTTTACACAAAAGGTACAACCCAGGCTCTCTCCAAGCAAGATTAATGGCTTGCCGGGATACTTGGCGCGTGCCGCCTGAACAATTTTGACAATGTCCTCATTGCTCTTGTTGTGCGAAACCTTGTGGTGGTCGTCGCCGGGCGGGCTGAACTTGTTTTCCGTGTCGTAGTGGCAGCGCCCAAATCCGCGCATGTCCATGGCGATGAAACCGATGCCGCTGACAGCCATAGTGCGGGCCAGAACCCTGTAACGGCGACCGTGGAGCGTCAGCCCGTGAATACCAATGATGATTGCTTCCGGGTCTTTTCCTGCAGGCATCCATTCATAAGTCGGCAATCCCGACGCCTTAGTGAAATCGCCGTCTTCGGAATAAGTAAATTTGGAAAGAATATCTTTGCTGACGGTGTCAGACAACTGGGAAGGGATTGTGAATTCGGCTGCTTTGGCAGAGCCGGAAAATTGCATTACCGGAGCTGCCAAAAGACTCAAAAGTGCCGCTGTGACGACCTTTGCTCTTGATTTTGCACCTTTTATGTTCATCATTAACCCGTCCATTATCCGACCGCGAGCGCTTCCGCCCGCCTGACCCCCAGCCTTATCGCCTTAGCGTAGCGCGTTTTATCTCGATCATGATTAAACAGAGTTTTGTAAAACGGCGCCAGGTTTGGCAAAAGGCTAAATCATTTGGTGCTTGATAACGTCGCGCCGCTAAGGAGGGGTATAGTTGAGCCAACAGTTTCTAACCTGGAGCCCAATATGGGATTCGAACTTACCAACGTCAAAGAAAACTCGATTTACGCGCTTGGAACTCTGAAAGATTCCTGGATGCTGACTGCCAAGCAGTTTTTCCCGCTTTTTATCGGCTGGTTCTTGACTCTGGGAGGCCCGGTTCTACTGACCTGCGTCCTGTCGGCTGCAGGCTGGGGCGTCGATAAATTCTTGCTGGGCTTTCCGAAAGGAGGACCGTTTTCCTTGCTCGGTTTGCTCGTTGGCGTTCTCACCATCGGTGGGTTTTGGGCCGGCTGGGCAAAAGTAGCACTCAAGATTACACGCAACATTCCTACCAAGATGAGCGATGTTCTTTGCTCGCCCGGGCAGATGTTAGCCTCTCTGATTGCTCTTTCTCTTTCCACCATCGCGATTGGTCTTACTGGCTGGTTGGTGATTCCAGCGGCGCTGCTCTTCTTGAAGTGGCAGCTGACGCCTTATTTCATCGTTGATCAGAATTGCGGTCCAATTGAAGCAATGAAGAAAAGTTGGCACGCAACCGACGATCAAATTTTTATTCCGCTGGCCGTTCTCGATTTGATTTTCTTTGGGTTGAGCACTGCCAGTAGTGCCATTTTTGTTGGTCCGATCATCTGCCACATGGCTCTGGCTGTAGCTTCAGCAATTGTTTATTCACGCTGGCTCACCGACGAAGAAGCCCCATTCAACAAAGCCGATTTGTTGGAAGACCATCATGAAGTGGTTAAGTAAGCTCCTGGTTAGGTTGAAGATTGCAGAAAAACCCTATTCTGGCGGAAGTGAAGTTGCTTTGCCGCTTCCAAATCAGGAAGATTCCGATTAGTGGTGTCTGGCTATTCGAAAAGTTTATCCATTTGATCGGTCAGACCAGGAGCGCTTTCTTTAAGTAGCTTTCCTGAAAAACCTGGATAGACTCCGTCTGGAGTAATGACCGATTGAAAGACAAGAAATTGCTTTCCT
Source organism: Candidatus Obscuribacterales bacterium (assembly GCA_019745505.1). Lineage (GTDB taxonomy): Bacteria > Cyanobacteriota > Vampirovibrionia > Obscuribacterales > Obscuribacteraceae > QKMZ01. Next base: position 27,089 of record JAIETE010000025.1, read on the forward strand.
TGCTTTTGCGGATAACCAGTGAACCCGAACCTCAAAGATTCCAGGGCTTTGAGTACATAGTTGTCGAATTCAGTGTTTTTGCTTGGTGCAAGAATCTCGATGTTTTCGATTGTTCGCTCTTTGAGTAGTTTGTATCTCACTTCGCAGCTCAGAGGTCCGGCTTTTTCAAATTTATGCTCAATCAATAATCGAAGTCTTGAAAAAATCGTTCGTTCGATATGAGTTTGAAACTGTGCTTCGCTCATTTCAAATTGTGGAGTCTGCTCGGAATTTTGAACTCGATGAGTGTTTTTTTGACGCCACAGGTGTGGCGGAGTGTCGCAAAGGCATGGATATCTGCCTTTTGGAATTTTGAGTGTCCAAGCGGGCTCGCCGTCCGCAAGCGATTCCGTTTTGCCGTCCGCAGCGCAATGCGTTTGCAGTAATAATAGTGCGATAGTAATGAGTACAGGCTTGAGAATTGCGATTCTGGCTCTCATTGTGCCTTGTTCTCTGGTTCAAATAAGTCATATGAGCCATTGCTCGGATTCCACCAGAATCTTACTTCTGAGATCTTTTGCACGTATGGTTTGGTTGAGCCTTCGGGAAAGTTGAGATTTGGACTGGATTTCATCGAATCGACCGCCGCCCTTATGACGTCCCGAAAGAGATGTGATTGAGGTCCGTCGATTTTGAGTAGTATCACTCGACCATCAGGGTTGATCCGCCAGTGAACTTTGCCGTAGAACTCGCGTTCCGTTTCCGGTGGACCGATTTTTACTAGAAGATCTTTGATTCGGTGAAACAGCTCATCCGCTAAAACTTTGTGCCATGCTTTCCATGTTGCTGCATCTGGTTCTGTTGAAACCTTCTGCGGAGCAGATGTTTCGATGTTCGAAGCAGTTCCGTCGGCGAAGGCTGGTGATGTTTGCAACTGCAAAATGACAGCAGCTGCAAGAAGAGCCAGATTTAGTACTTCGTGTTTCATCTATGACCTCTGACCCATTATATGTTGAGCTCGAGGTCTGTTCTAGAGTTTGGTTCCAGATAAACCGGCAACGACGTAGTTGATTGCTAAAGCTTGTCTCAGGCTAATGCCGATTGCGGGTGCAGCGTCGGGAAGTTCATTTACTTTCACGCCTTGCCCGCGATCGAAATGCGCCATCATGTGCATGACGTATCCTCGACCAAACGGAAACACCACGGCGAGTGCTCCCAGTTTGTCGGGATCTTCCTGTGCGAGTGCGTCGCTGACAGCTAAAACGCGGACCTTTTCTTTGTTGAAAATTCGAATCAGATGGCAATGAATGTCCATCTTCCACGCACCATTGGTGACGGCATGCCGAAATAGTGCAGGATGTTTTCCGACGAGGGAAGCCTCGTACATTCTTTGTTGATTTGTGGCTCCATTCCAAGCGATGAACCCAGGAAAGACGTGTTGGTTTAACCGATCAATCATCCAGTCGGTGGTGAGCAGATAGCCACCTTTGATAACAAAGTCTCGAATCTTGATGCCACCATTCCAGGAAAGATTGTTTGGTCCGCAGTCGATGATTACTACTTGGGCCGCGCTCAGATCGTATGAATCGAATGCCTTCTTGCTCATGATTTTGTAAGGAATATTCAGGTTTTCCAAAGTGCGCTCTGCCTGGTCGTACTTGTCGGAAATTACAACAAGACGTTCCGATTCCATTGCACTCGTTTGCAGGCTGAATTGCGGATGTGTCTGCTCGAGCCAGCCACGATAAGTTTTTGGTGGTGCCATGCTGGCGCGTCCAGGCAATGCCATTCGAGGTGTTTCAATCGGTCCGTCGAACTGTGCACGTCCTTGCAGTGGAACGCGGATTGCTGTAGGTGGATTTGGAAAGAGTGTTTCGATGGGAACGTGAGGTGCTTCGGTCGGATTCGGCAACGGCTGCAACACTGGTGTGTCACTTGATTGTGCGAAAGCTTTTTCCAGAATGACAGTGTTGCATGCAATTGCTGTTAGGGCAAAAATGCTCCACCAGAACTTGATAGCCGAATTTTGTCGCTGCTTTGACATGACCCCATTATATTCTTCGCGCACGTGCGCGAGGAGATCTGTTTGAACTTTGAATCACATAATGACCACTTTATTTTTCGTGAAATCGCGCACCGCATTTGATTCACATTTGCAAAAACACACTTGCGCAATTTTGCCCGACACGTATAATGGTTTTACCGGTGCCAATTTTGGGCGCCGTTTTATTGACTAAATTGTTCAGGTGGATAAATGATGCGATTCCTCATCCAAATCAAGAAAACTCGTAAGGCACTGCCTGCGCAAGTTTTGCGTTTTGGACATGAGGTCATTTCAGGTAATTATGCTGATGAAAAATCCTATCGTTTATCTACTAGTGACCGGCTGGGCTTACGCCGGTAAATATCGCTCTGTAATTCTGCTCTACACCGTGATGTTCGCCTTTGCACAGGCGATGATGCTTGCCGAGCCTTATATCATCGGCAAACTCATCAACTGCATTCAGGCTGGTGTGACAGGTGTTGCAACGGGTTCCGCTACACGTGATCACCTTATGGATCAGGTGAAGATGTACCTGCTCATCTATTTCGTCACGCAGGTCGGGTTCTGGGTTTTCCACGGGCCAGGCAGATTGCTTGAGAGATTTGTTGCGTTCAACATGAAAGCAGCATACAAGGGCAAGCTGTTTGCGACTTTGACGAAATTGCCGTTGAAGTGGCACAGAGAGCACCATTCCGGTGACAGTATCGACAAGGTGAATAGAGCGTCTAACTCGCTTTTCGAGTTTTACGACACCTCGTTCGAAATTGCCTACATGTTCTTCAGGCTGATCGGCAGCATGATTGTGCTAGTCATCTTCATGCCCGGAGCTGGTCTGATAGCAACTGTAGTGACAATGCTGGCAGTGGCTGTAATATTTGGCTTCGACAGAGTTCTTGTCAAAAATTACAGTACGCTCAACCGGTTCGAAAACTCAACTGCATCAGCAGTGCACGACTATATAACCAATATCATCAGCGTTATCACGTTGAGATTGGAACATAGAGTGCACGGCGAAGTGAAGCGGAGAATGCTGCTTCCGTTGTCGCTGTTCAAGTCCAACAACGCCGTCAACGAGATTAAGTGGTGCATCACGACAGTGCTGATCGCGTCGATGATAGTCTCCGTGTTGGGCTGGTACACAGCAACAACTGTTGGTGCCGGCAAGACCATCGAAGGCGGAACTTTCTTTACTCTCTTCGAGTATTTGAGGAGAATCGGAGATTCGTTCTATCAATTCGCATGGATTTACGGAACCGTCGTGAGACAGGCTGCTGACGTGAAGAGTGCCGAGCCGATTGCAAACGGTTTGAGTTCGCCGGAAGCTAGTGAAGAAGAGCAATACCATCTGCCTGAGCAGTGGGAAGTGCTCGAGGTCAAAAACCTCAACTTCACTTACGAAGACGACAAGCACAAAAAGCATCACCTCAAAGACATCAACCTGACCTTGAAAAAGGGAGTGTCGGTGGCCTTTGTGGGTGAGAGCGGCAGCGGCAAGAGTACATTGCTCAGTCTCCTCAGGGGTACGCAAAGTGCTCACAGTGCAAACGTCTTCGTCGACGGAGTCGAACTGCCTGGCGGTTTGAAGCACGTGGCTGATGCCACCACTTTGATGCCGCAAGATCCGGAAATCTTCTCGGATACGATCGGATTCAATCTCACTTTCGGTTTGGAAGTGGATGAAAACGAAATCCGTGAAGCTATAAGGATGGCGAGATTCGAGCCGGTGCTCAAGCGGTTGCCGAACGGATTGGAGACCAGCATTGCCGAAAAAGGTGTAAACCTCAGCGGCGGTGAGAAGCAGAGATTGGCGCTCGCAAGGGGTATCTTCTTTGCCAGAGACAGCGAGATAATCTTGCTGGATGAGCCAACCTCGAGCGTCGACCCACAAAACGAAAGGGTGATCTACGCCAACATACTTGGCGCATTCCCCGACAGATGCGTGGTTTCGTCTCTACACAAACTCCACCTCCTCGATATGTTCGACGTGGTCTACGTTTTTCACAACGGTGAGATCGTCGAGTGTGGCGAAGTGAGTGAAGTGCTGGCGCAAAACGGCAGGCTTTCGGAATTGTTCAACAGCTACGAAGGCGCGACGGAAATGCAGCCGGTGATGGCAACCCAAGCGGCTATAGCCGGATAAATCAGGGGCAGACTTTTTCGGAGGTCTGCCCTCTGAATTCGTTTTCGATTGCTTGTTTTGCGTTTTTAGACAGAACTGCATATCACGCAGGTTCAGGTGAAGTTCTTCCGCCGGTTGCGCTTAGCCGACGAATTATTTCTTGAGTGCTTTCCTAAGGTAACGGACTGGTAACGCGGATTTGATTTGATATAGGTCTCAAAACGGTCGCTGGCTTGCGTATTTCCCGCACCGGGATTCACGACCAGCTCACGCGGTTAACTGTTTAATTGATTCAAACTTCTTTAAGCGGATTCTATGTTCAAATTCGAAGATACAGACCTTGCAGATAGCCGCAAATATTCGCCGGTCGGTCTTGACGGTGCTTCGGCTGGAGAATTCGATCACAGCGGCCGGTTGGGTGCGGATATTCTTCCACCTGTTCCGAAAGAGAAAAGGTGGATTGATACAGCCGCTCAATCGGTAATGCAGACAGCTATCAATAATCCTCTGGAAACAGGGGGAACTGCTTTGTTGGCATTGCTGGCGATTAGATTTAAGACTCCAATCCTTGATGAGATGGCTAAGGCTGCGTCTGGACTTGGACCGACCGTTGGCAAGAGCGTCTCCGGAGTTCCCTTTATTCGCTCTACACGCCCTCTTGCAGAAGAAGCTGCCGCTGTTGCTGACTCGACATTTGTTTCACCGTGGGCGAAATCGGCGGCAAAGGAAGCCGGAACGCTAGGCCAGGATGCTGGAAATGTTGTCGCAAAAGGTGGTGCAGCGACAGACGATATTGCCGTCGTTGCGAAAAACGGTTCTGCAACAGACGATATCGCCGTCGTAGCGAAAGGTGGAGCTGCCAGTGATAATGCTGCCGTTATCGTGAAGGAGGCAAAACCGCCTTCGCCTCCGGATGCCCTTACGGATAAGGTGCCTGACTTCTCCGGATTGAGGTTTGACCGATTTGCGCCTGGACAGCTTGCGCTCGATACAGCTGCGATTCCGATTATAACGGTGGATGCATTTAAGCTGGGAAAACCGTTTACGCAAGAGGCATTCAAGATTGTTCCGAAGGCTTCGGCGGAAGCGCACCTATACAGGACTTCAAAAGATGCGACTGTCAGAGTTTGGAGCAGGGATGGCGAAGGCTCAGGGTTTTTCGTCGATTCTAATCACATTGCCACTGCCAACCACGTGCTAAACGGCAGGACCGGTCGCGTAACAGTGGAATTGGCCAACGGCAAGGCTGTGCCGGCGCGTGTCGTCGCTCGGGAGGTAAACGCGGACTGGGCGCTTCTTCGAGTTGATGAGCCATTGAGCTTGGCTCGACCTTTTGAATTTGCCCGCGCTCGAGAGGTTAAAACCGGTATGCATGGATACCTGCTTGGTCATCCACACGGCTCTCTGGAGAAAGTAATGTCCAAAGGTCGGATATCTCATTTTGGTGTTAAACCTGAAACTATGTTGGGAGCCGCTAGTCACACGGCTGAGTCCGTTTCGGGCATGTCCGGCGCTCCTCTATTACTCGAGAACAGGAGAGTTTTGGGAATTCATCGTACTGGACCCACGAGCATTGGCTCTGATTTTGCCGGCGAGGCAGTACATATACGGCACCTGAGACCAGCCCTTGATTATGTACGTAGGGTCCAGAATCCTAATGGCATCGACTGGCATACATATGCACAGATGAGCACCAATGCCCGAGGCATTCCGAAGATTTCGATTATCGGCAAGCGTGACTTGCCGCCAGCATAATTCGTCATCTAGCTGGTTGAAAAGGCTGAACCGCCTGCATTTTCGCGCGGCTAAGCTTTGTTGCTGACGGTGGTTGCAGGTGTGCGGGGGCGCTCGGCATCATATAGACTGGTTCCATGGCTAATGCGGAAATACTATCCATCGGAACAGAACTCCTGCTCGGGGAGGTTCTCGATACTAATTCCAAATTCTTCGCAACAGAGCTGGCGAAGTTGGGGGTTGATTGCTATTACCGAGTCACGGTCGGCGACAATAAGGACCGTATCAAGGCGAGTTTAAAGCAAGCATTCGATCGCTCGGACATTGTTTTAACGTCCGGCGGATTGGGTCCGACGGCTGACGATCTTACAACCGAGTGCATCGCTGAGTTTCTAAAATTGCCCATGATAATGGACGAAACGGTTCTCAAAGAGATTGAAAAACTCTTTGCCGAGCGTAATTTGAGCATGCCTGAAACTAATAAGAAGCAGGCGATGCGCCCTCAGGGATCTGCAGTATTGCCCAACCCGAGCGGAACAGCTCCTGGAATTATGTGGATCGTGCCGGCTGATGTTTTAGCCTCGGCAGGAGTTGCGGATCCGCAAAGGAAGCGAGCAATACTTACCTTTCCGGGCGTTCCGTCTGAACTGGTGAATATGTGGAATCAGTCCGGTGCCTCATTTATCGCAGACAATTTTTTGACGGGTGCAATTTTCAGTATCGAGTTGAAACATTATGGCATCGGTGAATCGGCGCTGGCTGAGAAGTATGCGGAATTGCTCAATGGTGTTTCACCAACTGTTGCGCCTTATGCCGGTCAGGGTGAATGCCGATTGAGGGTCGCCGCCAAGGCCGGCACGCTCGAGGAAGCTCGCGCCCTTGTGTTGCCTGTGGCTGAGCTGATTCGCAAGGAAAGCGGCAAGCTGTGCTACGGGCAGGATGAAGATACTCTAGAGGCTGTAGTCGGTCAGTTGTTGATAGCCAACAATCTCACATTGTCTGTGGCAGAATCATGCACCGGCGGTTTGGTCAGCAAGCGCCTTACGGATATAGGCGGCAGTTCGCAATATATCAAGCTGAATGCAGTGACCTACGCGAACGAAGCAAAAATGAAGGTGCTCGGCGTGCCGAAAGTCTTGCTGGATGAATTTGGCGCCGTCAGTGAAGAGTGCGCGCGTGCAATGGCCGAGGGGATCGTAAATTTATCAGGCGCAGATATCGGCTTGAGCATCACCGGTATTGCAGGGCCGACGGGCGGAACGCCCGATAAACCGGTAGGTACGGTTTACCTGGGGCTCTTCGCCAGTGGGCAGGTTGACGTAAAGCGTTTAAGCCTGGGCACGAAGCTAAACCGTCAGGAGATCAGGTTCCGGACATCGAGTGCGGCACTGAATATGGTGCGATTGCACCTGCTTTCTCGCAATCTGGTCCCCCAATAGGAGTACTGACATCCCGGCGCTGCGCGGTCTTTTTCTTTGACCCGCGTCCCTGTTGCCTCTCAGCCCATTTAATCTATGTATTTTTCTCTCCTGCATAAGATTGACTTTTAATTCATGGGGAATAATTTTGTTGGGTTCATACCCGCGCCCCAATACAGGTAGGAAGGCTGTTGCTTTATGAGCAATAAACCGGGTCAGAGTTCTGGCAATAAAAGAGCAGATGAGTGGGTCATCAAAGATAATCTATTCCATCGCCGGGTTACTGATGTTCGCAACCAGGTAACCTGGGATTTCGATTCAACCGAAAAGGCGATTGATATTTTGCAAACCGGCGGACCCAGCCGTTTTGGAGCCAGTGCGCAGCAGCAACCAGAATACCAGCCACTTTCCGATGAAGAAATCGAAGCATATGCTTTCTTCGATTCGACGACTCCTTGTTTGAAATTCCAGTACATGCTTCGAATGCTGCGGCGAGAGCTCAAGCGTGGAAAGCGCTTCAATCGACCGATTGCCGTGCTTGTTGTTGCAGTAGATGGTTTCCAGAACATTGTCCTGAAGCATGGACCTTCGGCGGCTGACGCGATGTTGGCTTTCGTAGGTGAGCGCTTGAACGCTGTAACGCGCAGTGATATCGACCTTGCCGGTCGTTATGTCAATGAGCGTTTCTTGATTATTCTTCCTGAGACACCCGGAAAAGGAGCCACGATTGCGGCTGAGCGTTTGCGCAAGGATGTCGAAGCAGCCGTAATGCAATGGCAATGGCATCAATTGCAAGTGACAGTCAGTATAGGTATTGCGCACCGTCCCGGTCATGCCGGGGAAGCCGAAGAATTGATTGTTCAAGCGGATATGGCATGCGAGTCAGTTGAGCGCACGGGCGGCAACAATATCGCAATTGCTCAGATGACCGAGTTTGTCGGAGCCGAGTAGTATCTACAGAATTAGCATCGCGTCGCCGTAGCTGTAGAAGCGATAGCGTTGCTCGACTGCTTGTGTGTACGCTCGCAAAATAGTTTGCCTGCCTGCAAAGGCAGCCACAAGCACGAGCAGGCTGGAGCCGCTCAGATGGAAGTTTGTAATCAGGCTGTCGACTATGTTGAACTTGTGACCCGGCCTGACATAGAGGCTCGTACTGCCGTCTTGCACTGCTTCCAGCCTGCCGTTTTCGCCGGCTGTCTCCAGCGCTCTCAGGCTGGTTGTTCCGACGGCGATAACGCGCGAGCCGCGTTCTTTTGCAGCATTGACCGCCGCTGCTGTAGCTTCTGAAATCGAGTAGGTCTCCGCCTCGATTGTATGTTCGTCAACGCTGGTAGATATGGGTTTGAATGTGCCGGGACCGACATGGAGCGTGATTTTGTGCATCTCCACGCCTTTATCTGCAAGCTGCCGGATCAATTCATTGGTGAAATGCAAACCCGCGGTAGGTGCTGCAACCGCGCCCGGATGCTGGGCGAAGACTGTTTGATATCGGTCGAGATCTTTATCTCTTCGAGGCTCCTCCAAATCGTCCAGGTTGTCCTTTTCCTGTTGAATGTAGGGCGGAAGCGGCGCGTATCCAACGTCTTTCAGTATTTGAAAAACCTTTTCCCTGTCGCCGAGATCGACCAGAAGTCGTTTGAAACCATCCGGTCCGGTCGTCAAATCTTTCAATATCAGAGGATAAACTTTCCCTGATGGCGAATCCAGAAGGAGTTCTTCGCCTATTTTCAGCCGCTTTATTGATGTTGCCATCGCTTCCCATACCGCGGCTGAAGCTGTAGTTGGCTTCAAAAGAAGCATCTTTAGATTGCCGCCGCTCTTTCTGCGCGGAAACAGTTTGGCTGGAATAACCTGCGTATCGTTGGCAACTATTACATCTCCAGGCTCGAGAAAATTCAATATATCTTTGAATTGAACATGCTTGAAGGTGTTGTCTTTTCGATCGATTACAAACAAGCGCGACTCATCGCGCTTTCCCAGCGGCTCTTGAGCAATCAGTTCGGGCGGCAGCTCAAACTCGAAGTCTTTCAGTTCAAGTGCGATTTCCTGTTTTTCCATTACTTATTAGATTCTCTTTTGGCTCAATGCGTGCAAGCCGGGGTATTATCGAGCCATGACCTCGCAGCAACTAAAAGAAGAGATCAAGCGAATAGCTTCCGAGCTCGGCTTTCAGCGCACCGTAATCGCATCACTTGAGCCCATGGAAACTGAGCGTCAAGAGTATGAGCGCTGGCTGGCGCTTGGATACGCGGCCGGTATGGAATACCTCAAGCGCAACCCACATTTTAGAACATCTCCGCAGATGCTGTATCCGGAGGGGCGTTCGGCAATCGTTGTCTCTGTCAGCTACTATACGGAGGTCCCGGAGCCGCCGCCTGGCTTCTTCGGCAAGGTTGCCCGCTATGCCGTGGGGCTCGATTATCACGTAGTAATTCGGGCAAAATTGAGAGAGCTTAATGCGCGTATCGAAAAATTAGCCGGACGCAAGATCCTTGCAAAGGCGTATACGGACGATGTTTCCTTGTTGGAGCAGGGCCTGGCTGCTCGTCATGGTCTTGGCTTTGCAGGGCGTCACACATTGATAATCGGACCGCAAATGATGGGCACTTACAATTTTGTGGCCGAGCTCATTACCGAGCTGGAGCTTGATGCAGATGAGGCCTACCAGGGTACTTGCGGCAAGTGTTTTCGCTGCGGTGAGGGATGTCCTACCGATGCCATCGAATATGGTGTGGGAGTAAATTCCAATCGGTGCATTTCGTATTTGACGATCGAGAATAAGGGAGGAATTCCTTTAGAGCTGAGGAAACCTCTGGGCCGGTGGGTATTCGGTTGCGACGTGTGTCAGGACGTTTGTCCGTACAACGGCCGGCCTAACTATTCGCCCTGGGAGGAATTCTCACCCGAGCGCGGTGCCGGGCATCATTTGGATTTGCTTTCGATTTTGAACCTGAAATCGGAAGAGGTATTTCGAGAGCGCTTTGTCCACACACCGTTACGGCGTCCCAAGCTTCGGGGCTTGACCCGCAATTGTCTCACCGTGATCGGTAATATCCTTGGTGATAGGAGTTCTGAAACCGCCGCCTCTGTTAGTGATGTTTGTCGAGATGATGCGGTGGCGAAGCTTTTTCAGTTTTTGGAAACAAATCCGGAAGACATGCTGAAGGAGCACGCCTATTGGGCTTTGGCACAACACGATGACTATAAGACGCGGGCGAAATTGAAGCAGGCTATCGACAGCGAAGAAGATCCGAATATTCGCAATTTGATATGCGCGTATGTTTGATTTTGGAGTGGCAGGCTAGTGAAGAGTGGATTCAATATTTCGGCGAAATTTGCGTTTCGCTCGCCTGCGGCGGTGTTTCAAATGACGTCCTGACTCGTTGCGTCGAGTCGACCGAATAGTCGCGGTCTTTCCATTTGACTTGGCGTCCGGTAAGAAAGCAGTATGCGGAATTGATGTACATCGCACCGGTCATCACGGCGCCTAGCGGCAGGAGCAGGAAGCAGAGCGGATTCAAGCCCTTATAGAAAACAGTGCTTCGAGCGTACCAAATCACCATGCAAGAGAATTGTACGGCAAGTGAAAACCACAGAAGCGCTGGAGCAATTTGTTCAGACATGCCACTTGGATTTGCTATTGCGACTGCTAAAGTGACAAATGGAGCCAGAAGGCATAAGTTCAACATTATTACGACGCCGATCAGGCTGGGAACACTGCAGTTGATCAGCGCAAAGGCATTTTTTGTCCAACCGCTCCATAATTCACAGAAGTTTGTGTACATCCTTACCGAATACAGCGGTCTGCCGTCGCAAGCGGTAACAGAGAAGCCCCTTTCTTTGGTGACTCTGCCTATTGAGATGTCGTCCAAAATTTGATCTTTGACCGACTCATGCCCTCCGATAGCATCATATGTGGTGCGCTTCACCATTATGTATTGACCATATGCATAGGCGCGGGCGGATTTTGGGTCGTTGATGGAATTGGTCGGATCGCCCATGAGAAAAGAGCCGATCAGTACCGGCATGATTACTCTTTCTCCAAAACTATAGAGTTCTTGTACCGGCATGAATGAAATCATGTCTACGTTATACGTTATGGCCGCGGCTACCGCGTCTCTCAAGGAATTTGGTTTGTGGAAGGTATCTGCATCGGAGAATACGAGCCATTCGCCCTTGGCGTGCGGGCTCCCATGGTCCAGCGCGTTGCACTTGCCCAGCCAGCCTTGCCTACTTTCGCGTCCTTGTATGACCTTTATGTTTGAAAATCTAGCTGCCAGCTCTGCAATAATCCGGCCGGAAGAGTCGGTCGATTTGTCATCTATGACGATAATGTCGAAGTCGGGATAGTCTTGTTGCGCAAGAGACTCCAGGCATCTTCCTACTTTGCCTTCTTCGTTTCTAACGGGCACGATGACGCTGATTGAGGGAAGCTGTTCGTCGCTTAGCGAGCATTTCGGCACGCTGCGAAAGGTGGCGAAGAAAGATAACATCAGCGCCAGCAAAATAACCAGCAAGACTGTGTTCAAGATGATAAACGCGGCAAAAAGCATAAGGGTACATAATACACGACGGTGTTCCGCGTGCTTCCTGCGCTCTGCCGGAGCTTAACTGGCCGGGGGTGAGCAGACGAGAGGGATGTCAACGGTGTCCGAATTCATGATTCGGACGGGCTACATGCCGGCAGTCAGTCCGCCATCGACTGCTATGGTGGCGCCGGAAACGTAGCGGGCGTCATCGGACGAGAGGAAGAGCACAACTGAAGCAACTTCTTCCGGCATTCCTACGCGCAGCATCGGTATATTCGCTTTGACGAATTCATCGAGAACTTCCGGACCCGATCTGCCTACGCGCGCTCCGACTTCTCTGTTGAAACGCTCGCACAAGGGGGTCTTGATGCATCCGGGGCAAACGCAATTGCATCTCACTCCGTAGGCGCCGTAGTCGAGCGCGATTGATTTTGTAAGGTGGATGATGCCGGCTTTTGATGTGCTGTATGCGGCATTGAGCCTGATCCCTCGAAGTCCTGCGTCGGAGGCGTTGTTGGTTATGACACCGAAGCCGGTGCGCACCATGTGCTCTGCAGCAGCACGCGCGACCATGAAAGTGCCTTTCAAATTCGTGTCGATAACTTGATCCCACTGTTCGTCAGTCGTCTCCAGAAGCGGCGCGACATACTCACAGCCGGCATTGTTGAGAACGAAGTGCAAGTCTCCGAACTTTGAAATTGTTTCCTTTATGCTGCCGGCAACCAGCTCCGAATTGGAAATATCGCCGCTGATGGCAAGGCACTTGCCGCCCGCTGCTTCGATGGTTTTTGCCGTTTCCCCGGCGCCTTCGGCGTTGATGTCGACAATTGTCACCGCTGCGCCTTCGGCGGCGAAAGCGATTGCCGTAGCCCTGCCAATGCCTGAGCCACCACCGGTGATGTATGCTGTTTTACCCTTGAATCGCACTTTCGAGTCTGTTGCAGCGAGGATATTATTCTTCGCCTTCCTTGCCTTGTTTGCTTACCATCTCGGTGAGCGACTCGATGATTACTTGATCGCTTCTGTGTTGCCAATCGAGAGCTTTCATAAGGTCTTCGCGCGACATGATGCCTTTTGCCAAAACCAGCTCACCAAAGGGCATGCCCGATTTCTCTTGTTCTTTGATCAAATCTTCCAACTGCTTGAGTGTAATTTTGCCGTGCTTCAGAAGAATTTCGCCGAGCTTTTCAGGGCGAGTGAGAATATCCCACTTCTGCTCGTCGTTGAGGTCTTCTTCTTCTTTTTGGTCACTAGGGTCCATGAGCAAATCCTTGGTATTGGGATTCTAGAGCGATTCAAACGAAAATCGTCTTGTCTGAGCAGCGGGCCGGGACACCAATATTCTAAATCTGATATTTCTTCTTGAAGATTCTACGAGATTTTAGCAGAGCCTTCAAAAACCGAATGTCAGAAGGGATGAAACCCTACGCCGCCTTCGGTTTTGGCTTTGCCCCGGAAACTCCTCTGAACTCGCGCCACATTACAAGCAAGCAACTGGCATTGAAAATGGAGGAGTAGGTTCCGGAGATGATGCCGAGGAGCATGGCTAAAACGAAGTCTTTGGTCGTCACGCCGCCCAGGAAATACAGGACGGTCAAAGTGATGACTACCGTCAACGATGTGTAGATTGAACGGGCAAGCGTCTGATTAACGCTGTCGTTGGCGACATGCCCGAAGTTTTTCTTGTACTCGTTGCCGCTCTCGTCTGTAGCTCTGCTGCCTACATATTTGACGTTTTCTCTGACTCGGTCGAACACTACGATGGTGTCGTGAACAGAAAAACCGATAACCGTCAGCACGGCGGAGATAAACAAGCTGTCCACCTCGGTGCCGGCAACCAGACCCAGAATGGCGAAGATGCCGCACAAGGCGATGACGTCATGCAGCAGCGCTACGATTGCGCAGATGGCATAGTCGAATTGGAATCGATAGGAGATGTACCCGACCATCATCAAGAAAGTGACCAGAAGAGCAATCAGCCCGCTGGACAATAATTCCGGTCCAACCGTCGCGCTTACTTTGTCTACTGATAGAACTTTGAATTCGCCCAGTTTGGACGTCAGATCGCTATCCAGCTTGCGTTTTTCGTCTTCGTTGTCGATTGCCTTCGTGCGCATGACGATCACTTCTTTTCCGGAAATGAAAGCTTGCTGAACTTGCGAGCCTTCGAATCCGGATTCGGCGAGAACCTGCCTTACGGTGTCTAGAGGCGCAGGTTTGTCGAATTGGTATTGCAGGATCGAGCCGCCGGTAAAGTCAATTCCCGGCTTGAGCGGCGAATTGTACTTGGTGGCGCAGATGATCATGGCGATTATTCCCGGCACCAGAATGACACCGGAAATGCCCAGCCAGATCCAGCGATATTTGACTAGGTCTATCTTTACGCCCTTCACAGCGCCTCCTCTTTCTTAGCTTCTGCTTCCTTGAAAATTTGTTGTTTCTTGATTTCGTGACCCTTCTTGTCGTACTTGTGTCCGAACATGCCCATGCTCTTCGGTATCAAGTGCAACATCGAGCGAGTAGCCGTAATGGCTGTAAACATCGAAACCGCCACACCGATCGCCAGTGTGACTGCGAAACCTTTTACGATTGATGTGCCGCAGAGCATGAGAACGCCGCAGGCGATCATGCTGTTGACGTTACTATCAAAGATTGACGAAAATGCTCTTCCGAAGCCGTTTTCAATCGCTACGTACAAACCTTTGCCACTGTTCAATTCTTCTTTCGTTCTTTCGAAAATCAGGATGTTGGCATCGACCGCCATGCCGACTGACAGAATGAAACCGGCAATACCGGCTAATGTCAGAGTGACGGGCACGGCCTTGAAGATGGCCAGGGTCATAATCGTATAAAGGATAAGAGCGATGTCTGCGATCAGCCCGGGAAGTCCATAGACGATGACCATGAAGACCATGACCGCGGCAATGCCGACAGCACCGGCCAGCAAGCTCTTCTGAATGGAGTCTTGTCCGAGTGTTGCACCGACCGTTCTTTCTTCCAATATTTTTACCGGCACAGGCAATGCACCGGCGTTCAGTTTGACGGCCAGGTCTACTGCTTGATCGCGGCTGAAATTACCCGTGATTTCGCCGGTGCCACCCAAAATAGGTTCGCGCACGTTGACGCCGCGATACTCGACGAGCGATACGGGTCGACCATCCTGACCTCTGTCAGTGGGCTCGCCGTCGAGGAAAATACCAATTTGTCTGCCGACCAGGCGCGATGTCATTTCGCCGAATTTCTTGGCGCCTTCCGGTTTGAATTCAAAAGAAACTCGCCACAATCCTCCCGAAACCATAGGAGAACCTTGCGCGTGTTTGAAATCCGCACCGGTCAAACCTGTTTCTTTCCAAATCGGGCCTCCGTTAGGACCGATGAGAGGTCGTCCGGCCTCGTCGTAAGCCATCTCTTTGAATTCGAGGAGGGCTGTCGTTCCGATTCGGTCTTTCGCTTGTTGCGGATCTTTGATACCGGGCATCTCAACGATCAAGCGATCTTTGCCGGATCGCTGCACGAGTGTTTCCGATACACCAAGGCTGTTGATGCGGTTGTTGATGACTGTCTCGACGCCGTTCATTACTTGCGGATTGATTTCCGGAACCAGTTTGCTGGGCAGAGCTTGCAGCAAGAGTTGGCTGCCGCCGCGCAAGTCGAGACCGAGTTTTAGTGTCGTGAAAAGCACATAGCCGTTGTAACGCTCGATGATTTGCATGTTGTTGGCCATCTGCGCATTGTCGGTTGTGCGCTTATACAAATCTTCTTTCTCGTACTCGTTCATTTTTTCGTAGCCGGGAGTCTCTTTCACCCGCTTTTCCACCTCAATCTTGAGGGCATCGGGTGTGAGTTCGGCCAACTTTTGCCAGTCGGCGACGGTTTTTTCCGGCTCGACCTGGAAGAGAGTAACGAGCGACCAGATCAAAACGCCGATGATGGCGAATGGCTTCCAGTCTTTGATAAATGAGCCGGAGCTAACTTGCGGCTTCGACGGAGATAGCATCGATTGAGACTTTCCTTGATTTACGACCGGCAAATTATAAGCGTGCCTGATGCTTTGTGTCCCTCAGACTGTCTTATGTTTGATATCAAAATAGGTGCAAAAAAATGAAGAGCGTATTGCAACGTCTTTCATTGTGACACTTAGACTGAGCAGACCCGGTCTCCGCCGCGTTGCATGGCCATCTCAAGTGCTTGTATGGAACGGGCAACCAGTTCGTCGTGTTCGCGAGCGTGTGCGGGGAATGCCGCCAGTCCGACGGACGCGGTGACTTTGAGGTTGTGCCAGTTGTGCGTGATTGCTTGCGAGCCAATACGCTGCCGGATGCGCTCAGCAACTATCTGAGCGCCAGAGGAGTTGGTTTCCGGGAAAATAATGGCGAATTCTTCTGCGCTGTAACGTGCCGGAATATCCACGTCTCTGACAGCTCCTTGCAAGACCGAGCCAATCACTTTAAGTACGGCATCGGATGTCAGTGCTCCGTACTGTCTGGAAATGTCTTTAAAGTTGTCTACTGTGACCATGCAAAGAGCAACCGGGCGTTTGTAGCGCTTCGCTCTTTTCAGCTCTTCCTTAATCTCTTTGAGGAAAGTCCTCGAGTTGTAAAGCTCGGTGAGGGTGTCGAGCAACGCCAGGCGCTCGATTTCTTCGCCCTTCACCATGCTCATCTTGTTTTCTGTCGTGGTCAAAAGCGAGCGCTGCTCAAGCTCTTTGACTCTCTCTAAAACCTGACTGTCCATGTACGAACGATTGCCAAGCTGCTTGAGACGATTAGGATTGTCGAGAACTCGGCAAAACATGCATGTTCGGCCGCTGCAAATGTGATCCTGGCGTCTTTCCATGTTTGTTGGACCTTCCTGACTGGGCCTGACTAAGGCGCTTGGCTATTGGTTCTATATAGATTTCGACGGCTAAGGGATACTTTCCCCTCGGGTGTTTTGGCAAAACCCCGAACTAAAGTATAGATGAATTTCAGGCTGGTGTGCGCACAGCCCGTCTCGGGTTTCCTAATTACGGCTCAACTTGCCTTCCGACACTACGAACTGACCGTCTACGATCAAATCGCGAAGGCGAGCGCCACCGGAGACAAGCAGATTGTAAGGGCAGAGTGATTCTTTCTCGTCGTCCGAAAGCGGTGTGGGCGGCAGTGCAAAAACTGCTATATCGGCGCGCTTTCCTGCCTGGAGGCTGCCGATCAAATGGTCCATTTTCAAGGCGATCGCAGCTTCCATCGTCATTGCTTCGACGAGCTGCCTGGCGGTCGGAAAGTGGTGTTCATCTTCATTTTGCTCGCCAGTTGCCGAACCGATGCGATGAGCGTTCAGAGCAAACTGGGCCTCTGCAATCAGGTTCAAATCGTCATTGGACGCCAGGCTGTCCGTTCCCAAGCCCACTGTAATGCCGTGTTCCAGCATTTTCGAGTAAGGCGCCAGGCCGTTTTTGAGTCGAGCATTGGAGCGAGGGCAATGAGCAATCTTGACGTTATGCTCGTAAAGAGTGCTCAGGTCTTCGCTGTCCGTATGAACCGCGTGGGCGGCAATCAGCCATTCATTCAGAAGGCCGTAATTCTTCAAATGCTTCACTGGTGTCAGCCCGCGTCCTGCCCAGCGAGGCTTCAGCTTTTCGGAATCGGTATCGGTGCGCATGGAAAACGATAGGAATTCATGCACTATGTCGTTGCTTTGGGCCAACCACTGACACTCTTCGATAGACTCGGCGAGGTGTGCCATTACCGGCAGGTTGAACTTCTTGGCCCATGTGGCGGCTTTCAGCCAGAGCGACGGGCACACCGTATATGGTGCATGAGGAGATACAGTAAGGGTGATGGTCTGCTTGTCCAGAGCTTCTCTGAGAGGGGCAAAGTCTGTTTCGTTCAGGGCTTCGAAACGGGACAACCAGTTGGACCAGGTGGCATCCGACTCGGCATCGCAGAGCCCGAATATCTCGAGGCCTACTACGCCTCTCAAGCCTACCTGAGCGAGGGCTTTGGCGGCTTGCCCCGAATATGATGAGTCGACTACGGTGCTGGTGCCGGTAAACGCTGCCAGTCGTGCTCCATAAAGTGCGGATTGAAGCCATTTTTCGCTTGTCCAATCGCGTGAGCGTTTGACTAAGCCTTCTATCCATTGGAAAAACGGCTCGTCGGTGGCGAAGGCTCGCAATGCGGAATAGTCCAGATGCGAGTGAAGGTTGATTAAGCCCGGCATGATGACGGCTTCTTTGTAATCTTCTGCTCTGGCTATCTGCTGGTTTTTATAAATGCTGTTGAACTGCGGCCTGGCGTAAACACCTTCAATGACGCCGTTGTCGATTACCACCACGGCGTCGTGAATCGGCTCTCCTACAACAGGAATCGCCCACCTGGCGGCCAGGCAAAGTTTTTCACCCATGTTTGCGTCTTTCTCACTTGCTCCTGAAAACTTGGCAGGAGCCCTACTTCTTGTTGTAATATTATCTTCGTTCAGTGTTTGCGTTGCACAAACCAGAAGGTTGGCTGAGTGCAGTGCATGCGCCTGTAGGCGTCCGGCTATGTAAGCTGATTGATCGCCTATGAGCGATGCTTTGACGCCAGGGGAAAGCGAGTAGAAAGTCGTGAAAATCAGTTATGACGAGCTGAAAGCCCTGCCGTATGGGCGGTTGGACTTTACCTTCAATGAGAATCTGGCTGGTCTTGATGCAGTTAAGCCTGTTGTAGGAGAATTGCAAGCCGGGCTGTCGGCGGCCGGCATGCGACTCAACGGCACGGTTAAAACCCTCTTAAAGTTGTCCTGCCATCGTTGTTTGAAGCCCTATTTCCAAGCGCTGACCGTTGATATAGATGAGCGCTTTGTTAACTTGGTCGAATACGCTGACTACGCCGGCGCTGAAACAAAGGAGCGGGAGCTCAAATCCGACGACTTCTTTGAGTATCTTCCTGAAGATGGCGTCCTTGACATCAGCGATGTTGTATATCAAGCTGTTACATTGGCCACCCCGACCTATTGCCATTGCGGCGACGAGTGTCCGGGCGTTCCTGAAAAGGAAGCCCGTACTGGTGCGGGTTCCGGGGTTTCATCCGGAACTGTGGCTCCTTCTTCCGATGCAGATTCAGAAAGATTAGACGAAAATTCGATCGATCCGCGATGGAAGAACTTAAAGACTCTATTTCCAAAGAGTAAATCTGGCGAAGAGTCGTAGATAATAGTCAATCCGCCAAGGCATGGAGGTCACGTAGGCTATGGCACAGCCAAAGAAGAAAACATCGCACCAGAAGCAGCATCAAAGAAGAGCGCACTGGAAAGCTGAAGAAATCAATATCGCCAAGTGCAGCAACTGCGGCTCGCCCGCACGCTCGCACCAAATCTGCATCGTCTGTGGTTATTACGGCGGACGTCCTGCACGTCGTCGTGACAACGTAGTTACTGAATAGTTTTTGAGACGAGAGTTGGCCGGGTTTACTGGGAGTCGCAAATGATTCGCATTGCAGTGGACGCCATGGGTGGGGACTATGCCCCTCGCGAGGTCGTCCACGGTTCTGTAATTGGCGCACGCGAATATGGCGTTGCCGTGCAATTGGTCGGACCTCCTGATGCAATCGAGAAGGAACTGACGCGACACGATCACGCCGGTCTCGATATCTCGATTGTGGCGGCATCCGAAGTAGTGGCTATGGATGAGAAGCCTGGTCGCGCTATCGTCAAGAAGAAGGATTCTTCGATTGTCGTCGCGACCAAACGTGTCTCGGACGGCTTGGCCGATGGATTGGTCGCCGCGGGTTCAACCGGGGCGGCAGCAGTAGCAGCCCAGTTAGGTCTGGGCCGGATTGCCAATGTGGACCGCTCTGCCATTTGTTGCACCATGCCGGCAACAACGGGCAAGTGTCTGTTGGTAGACGTCGGCGCCAATGTCGACTGCACTCCATATCAATTGATGCAGTTCGGCGTCATGGGTTCGATTGTTTCTGCCGGTCTTTTCGGCAAGAAGAACCCGACGGTCGGGCTTCTCAATATCGGTACCGAAGAGACCAAGGGTAACGAGCTGGTTCAGGAAGCTTACAAGCTTTTGAAACAGCAGTCCGGAATCAACTTTATTGGATTTGTCGAAGGTCGTGATTTTCCGCTCGGGAAAGTGGACGTGACCGTGACCGACGGTTTCACAGGCAACGTCGCCTTGAAGACCGCAGAGGGCATTGCCAATATGTGCAAAATCATGTTGCAGCAAGAGTTGCTGCGCTCGACTCGCACGAAATTGGGTGCCGTTGTTATCAAGCCTGCCCTGGATGGACTCAAGAATAGAGTCGATCACAATGTTTTCGGTGGCGCCCTTCTGGTCGGCGTCAAAGGTGTTTGTGTCATCGCCCATGGTGGCTCGAAGCACACAGCAATCAAGAATGCCATTCGCGTAGCCAAGGACATGGTGGCTGCCGATATCGTCAAAAAGATTGAGAACAGCTTCAGCATGACCGCGGCTGGGAGCAAGTCTTGAAGTTTTCGCATGGCGCCCGACTGATAGGTGTCGGAGCTGGTTTGCCCTCTGCAGTCGTGACGAATTTCGATCTTGAGAAACTCGTCGATACTTCCGACGAGTGGATAAAAACCCGCACCGGAATTTCGGAAAGGCGCATCGCTTCCGAGGAAGAGACGACCAGCCAACTGGCTATAGCTGCTGCCAAAGATGCCATTGGTTATGCCGGCATCGACCCGCAAGAGATTGAGCTTGTCGTTGTTGCGACTTCCACACCGGACAATCTCTATCCTTCTACTGCTTGCATGGTGCAGGGCGCGATCGGCGCGACACGGGCAGCCGCCTTCGATATGGAAGCAGCCTGCACCGGCATTGTTTACGCGCTTGCGGTTGCCCAGCAATTTATCGGTTCGGGCACCTTCAAGTGTGCCTTAGTAATCGGCGTTGATATACATTCTCGCTTTTTGAATTGGTCGGACAGAAACACTTGCATCTTGTTTGGCGATGGAGCCGGCGCATTTCTTTTGAAGGCTGACGAGAACGAAAATCAGATGATGGGGACTTATTTGCGCGCCGATGGTACGGGCGGGCATCTTTTGCACATCCCCAATACAGGCTCGGCTTATCCACATGCGGGCGTGACGCCTCCGCAAGCGACCCATGGTTTTCTGGAAATGAATGGTCGAGCAATTTATGAATTTGCCGTCAACGCGGTACCGGAAGCAGTGCGTGCAGCCTGTGCCGACGCCGGCATTGGTGTTGAGGATGTGGATTTTCTCATTCCTCACCAGGCCAATATGCGCATTATCAAATCCGCTGCTGAGCGTCTTGGTATGCCGCCCGAGAAAATCGTCAGCAATGTGAACGAGATGGGTAATACTTCAGCCGCCTCGATCCCACTGGCGATGTGGCAAGCATTGAGAAGAGGTCAGATCCAGGTCGGCTCGACCTGCGCGCTGGTTGGATTTGGCGGCGGATTGACCTGGGGGGCGGCAATAGTCAAATGGACGGCGGTAGATAAGCGCAAGTCAAACTCGGATGAGTGCGCGCAGAAAATTGAAGCCGAGACTTCGACAATTTAGCTTTGCAAAAGATTTGTCAAATAGAGGCGTAAGACAAGGGGCACTGGTATCAGATCGATTTGAACTCGCTTGGTTGAAGGAGAAAAGAAATGAGCAAGCTGGCATGCATCTTCCCTGGACAGGGCTCGCAATCAGTGGGCATGGGGAAAGATCTCGCGGAGAAGTTTCCGGAAGCGAAGAAACTCTTTGCTGAAATAGACGAAATTGCCGGGCGCTCGCTCAGTCAGTTGTGCTTTGAAGGTCCGGATACTGAACTGAAGCGTACAGTCAATACTCAACCGACCATTCTTGCCGTTTCGATGGTGGCATGGCGTTGTTATGAATTGCAAGGCGGGCCGAAACCAGCCTATGTTGCCGGACACAGCCTGGGAGAGTTTTCCGCTCTCTATGCTGCTTGCGCATTCGATTTGCAGTCGGCAGTGAAACTTGTCGACAAGCGCTCGCAACTGATGGAAGCTTGTCCCAAGGGTGCTATGTCAGCTGTTATCGGTATGGCTGCCGATAAACTGGAAGAGATCACCAAGGAAGTTTCGAAGACTTTGGGCGAACCCAAAGTTGTCATCGTCGCCAATTTCAACACCAAAGAACAGTTGGTTATATCCGGCGATCCGGATGCTGTCGCTGAAGCCGGAAGCCGAGCCAAGGCCGGCGGCGCTAAAGTAATTCCATTGCCGGTTGGAGGCGCTTTTCACTCACCGTTGATGAAAGCCGCCGCCGACGAGTTTGAAACACTGGTCAAGTCGATCGATATTAGAGATGCTGCATTTCCTGTGGTTCAAAACGTCGATGCAAAGCCGGAAACAAGCGGCGCTGCTTTGAAAGAAAAGCTATCTCGCCAGATGCCCAGTTCTGTTCGCTGGTGTGAAACCATCGAATATATGCTGGCTCAAGGCGTTACCACTTTTGTTGAAATCGGACCAGGCAAAGCGCTTGCCGGGATGGTCAAGAAAATCGATCGTTCGGCTAACGTTTATAACGTATCCGATGCGCAAACTTTGGAAGAGACGCTTAATGCTTTAAAGCAAACCGCTGGTGTCTGACAATCCCCGCGAAGGGTGATATTGCCAATTTGTTCAGAATGGTACAACTGTAGAAGCGGACCACAGTGTGTCTTCGCCGGGCGGATTCTTTTCAGCCGGGTCACTTGCATGAACGAACGCTTGAAGAAGTCTTTGCGGCGACGGCGTATTTCCGGTCAGGGTATTACGGAGTACGCGGCAATCTTGGCTTTTGTCGCTCTCTTGGTGGCATTGGTATTCGCCTTTGCGCCTTCGACCCTTTCCGCGGCCGTCTCGGCTGCATTTTCCTCGGTAATTAGTCAGCTCAATAACATGGCCTCTGCCTCAGGATCGCCATCTTGATTCGATTTGTGCCGGTGCCGAATGCGCCCTGCACTCCTTTTTTTGAAAGGCGCTCTCTTTAGCGGCAGCCGGCTTTTGCTTCGAACTTTCCTTCTACGAGCACTTCTTCGACGGTCTTGCGCATGACGATGGTTCGCTTCGCCAGCTCGTGGAAGAACTCTTTGTGAGGCACGCAGACTTCCGGCGGAATGGCACCGCGCTCCATGATTGTTCCTGCAAGCATCATATCGGCCACGATTGCCGGGGGAACACCTGTATCAAGAGCGCCGCAGGACAAACTCCACTTCTTGTGAGCAAGTACTGTAGTCTCGAGAGTTACATTTACCGGCTGACCGTTGCGCTTTCCTTTTACTTCTACGCGGACGACTTCGGCGTCGTCTGGAGCTTGATTCGATTGCGGGAATCGTTCGATCAAGTGAGCAAGAACTTTTCTGGGAGTAATTTTGCCTTCTGCAATTTCTATCTGGTTGTTGTCGCCGAAACCGAGATCGACAAGAAGTTTTAGTCGATCGTGAAATTCAGTCGGTAAGCCGAGTCGGAAAGTAACATCGGTGCAGCCTTTGTGTTCGTATGTTTTCGGCAGAGTGAGAACTTCGGAGTGCAGAGTGAGGATGGCTTTGCATGAACCCACAGGCTCCGGCAGTTGAACTATCTTTTCCCCGGACATCGGAGGCTTGGCGCGGTATTCTCCATCTTCGAAAACCATCGGTTCTTTCGTGTATTCATCGAGGATTGTGTCGATTGCATACGGCGGTTGCAATGGGTGGTCAGTGGTGACAAAGTCGATGCAACCAACCGTGATATCAATAGATTTCACTTCGTCCAGTTCGCCTGCACCGGCGGCCGCCATGATATTTGTCATGCCTGGGGCGGCGCCCATTCCCAGGATTGCCGCCAGACCTTTTGTTCTGAACTCGTCATTCAATTCCAACTGTTTCTTGGTGACATGAAAAAGACCGCCCAGGTCCATGTAATGACAGCTGGCAGCCAGACACGCTTTCATGACGTCGACGTTGAAGTAATAGGGCGTCGAATTGATGACCAGGAATGCGTCTTTGAGTACTTCAGCAAGCGATGCCGGATCTTTCAAATCCGCGAATTGTGCTTCCAGTTTCTTGCTCTTCAAGCTGTTCTTGAGCTCTTCTGCTTTGGTCTTGTTGAAGTCTGCAATGACAATGGTGTCGAAATTACTGAATTCAGCAAGGTCTCGCACAATGACTTGTCCCATTGCTCCGGCGCCACCCAGCACTACGATTTTTTTCATGAGCTCACACAACCTATTTGTTTGCTGTACTTGGGACGAATTCGGATTCCAACGGATGCACCAGCCAAGCCGAGTGCACGCCGTAAAGGTGCACTGAGGTCCTGTCAGAGGCTGTCAGAAAGAAAGCCCGTCAGAGTGCACGCAGGTGCACTAGTGTAGCAAAAGATGTCAGACGATAAGGGTCTGCTTTCGTACTCTATTTATGGATAGGCCATGGGCCTGTGAGCTTCTAGTACTTGCTGTTGGTAGTTGAGCCGGCGCCGTTGGCGGAGTCGTCTCCGTATGATGCCAGTCCATTGCGTCCGGGAATATATGGCGTCAGTTTCGGACCGCCGTTGCTGCCGCTGCTGTAACCCCCACCGCCTCGCTGGAGCACGGTCCCGGGGACATAATACTGAGCAGCTTGATGACCTAAATCGGAGCGAATCTGGTCGCCCGGCTGAGATACGTTTGCACCCCACTTCGAGACTGGAACTTGCGGTCCGCCCTTTTTCTCAATGCGCTGAGGTGTATAGAAATTGTCTCCAGGCGTCTGAATATTCGCGCCCCACGGTACTTTCGGCAAAAGTGGGTTGGCTTGCGCGCCGCCGACTTGAAGCCCTTGGGCAGTTTTGCTTAGCGTCCCTGACGAGATGTAACTGCCGGAGGGATCCATCAAACCAATCTGGTTTTGGTTGCAGACGCGGGCGGAGCCGTTGCCGTAGTGGAAGCTGTAGCTGCTGTTCTGCGCAAAGGCAGGTGCAAGTAGAGAGGCGCAAACAGATGCTGCGCCTGCAATAAGGAGGGTTTTTTTCATAGCTTTGGTAAGGTCCATTAGGAGCGGGTACCTGGGGTGGAAGATAGGTTGCTTCTAGGTTTTATTGGTCCGCTGCAGAACTGACTCTAGAGGTGGGAGAGCTGGTTCAGTGCAGAAAGAAGGCTCAGGGCGAAAGCGCTGAGGAGGATGTATATGCCGGCCTGGCGAGCTTGCGACCGAGTAATGGCCACTGCTTTTACCTTGACCTGAGCACGTTTCGAGGCGCCTGACGGCAGCCTGGTTTGCCTATTCATAAAAAGTCCGCCTAGTAAGTGTTGTAGAAGCACTATAGATCAGTAGTAAAGGTAATAAAAGTTGCTACTTTACAATTTAATGTAACAGATTTAATCTGGTTTCCGCAAGTCCCCAATACGCCAATTGCCCAGCAGGCTGGAAATACTCATCGAGAAACCCAAATCGTTATCGATTCGCTATTGAGACCAAGTTGCAATAGCGAATCGATAACGATTTGAGTTCAAAGCCGCTAGCCAAGCGCTGAAAAGCTATGCTGGTAGGGTTAAAGCACGTTTGTGGGCTTGATTCTCGAGGGTGTCGTCTAGGGGCTCGAGTTTCACGTCGGCGTACCTGCGGCTCAGAGCCTGGCTGATTAGAAGGTCACAGAATTGCGGATTTTTCGGAAGCAGGGAGCCGTGCAAATAAGTCCCGTAGACTTTGCCGCTTTGTGCGCCTTCCGCGCCGTCTTCTCCGTTGTTGCCATTGCCGACTACAACTTTGCCGAGCGGCTGAACATCCTTGCCCAGGTATGTTTTTCCGCTGTGGTTCTCAAAGCCGACAAGAGTTGAGTCATCGCTGCGTTTGATGAGCACATTGCCGATCATTCGCCGGTTTCCAGCAACCGTATAAGCATCGATGAGAGAGATACCTTTCAGTTCTTCGCCTTCATGAGGTTTGTAGTAATGACCGAGAAGCTGATAGCCGCCGCATATTGTGAGAAATGCTGCGCCATTGTCGACTGCGGTTTTCAAATGTTTTGCGCGCTTGACTAGATCTTGGGCAATGATCTGCTGCTGTTTGTCTTGACCTCCGCCAATGAAGTAGAGGTCGAAATACTCAGGGTCTGCTTCCTGGTCGAGACCGATTGCACTGACTGTGACATCGATATTGCGCCACTTAGCTCTTTGTGTAAGGGCGATAATATTTCCTCTGTCACCGTAGATGTTGAGGAAGCGTGCGTATAAGTGAGCTATCCGTAATTCCATAAGTGTGGCTTAACCGCTGAATTTGAAAGGCTGTCGACAATTCATTATAACGATGTGATTTTTTGATTCGCTCAATTAACATGCACCTAACTTTCGAGCACAATCAGGTATCGCTAGCCTGGCGTCACACTTTCCGAAGCTTTCATACTTGATACCACCGGTGGGGCGCACCATATATAGTAGCGCGATTGCAAAGCGTTGAGTCTGATAAAAACAGAGTACCGCGGGAAAGATTGGGTTCTTGATAATCGGTTGCCAGGAAATAAGGCGTGCCCAGCGTCTTCGGATTTCTAACTGATATATTTTTGGTGCCACTCGCTTAAAATATTAGCGTTTTTTAAGCTCGGGTTTTTCGGCACCAGCCCTGGTTTTTCACAGATACTTTCTATACGTGTTTCAAATTGGACGTTTTACCACTACTACTGACTGGAATATGTAGGCTATGATGCTTTCGTTAGATTCAGGTCATTGCGAAGGAGTGATTACTACTATGAAGAAGGGGTTTGCAACCTTACTTACCGCATTAGTTGCCGTAAGTGCGAGCACCTTAGTCAATACGTCTGCTGCTTATGCGCAGGGTGCTAGTAATGTCAGCGAACTGACTGATGTTGTTGGAAACGAATGGGCCTACAACGCCCTCAAGGAGCTCGTAAACAGCCCTTGCCACATCCTCGTTGGTTACCCCGACAGAACTTATCGTGGACAAAAATCCACCACACGTTTTGAATTGGCTGCGGCGCTTTATAAATACGAACAGTGCATTACCGAAAGGCTTGCATTGAAAGCTGATAAAGCGGATTTGGAAAAATTTGCTGCCTTGTTGGAAGAGTTCCGTGGCGAACTCAACCACCTCAAGGCTCGCGTTGATAGCTTAGAAGCTAGAATGCGCGCTGTTGAAGAGAAGAATATCGAGCAAGACATGAGACTTGCTTATGCTGAGCGACAAAAGGGCTTCCTCTGGGAGCGCGTGGTAAAGGGAACAGCGATCGACGTACGTGATATTGGAGTCGGCGTGTACCGTGGTGCACGTGGTATCTACCAATACTTGTTCTAAGAACGACAAGATTCTCTCTACTCGCTTAGATCTGATCTACAGAAACTCCCGTCAGGAACTGACTGCCGGGAGTTTCAGCTTAGCTATGCGCGTTTGTCAAGCGAGCGTTCTCGAAAATGGCTGCAGGCTGCCTGTAGCTTGACGATAGCTGCGATATCAAGATGAGTGGATTTAATTTCTCGATGCCTAATGTCGACACATCGCCGGAGCTTGCGTTTGCTCTTGACGTGTGTCGCCGTGCCGGCGCCGTGGCGATGCAACATTTCGACCGCAATATTGAGGTCGAGGAAAAGTCTGACGGGACTCCCGTTACTGCTGCTGACAAGCAATGCGAACGGCTGATTCGTGAGTCTATCGCCGAGAAATTCCCGCAAGATGCCATCCTCGGAGAGGAGGAGGGTGGCGACGATTCGCCGCTTTTGAAAGGTCGGCGTTGGATTATCGATCCTATAGACGGCACGTACAACTATGCTCGAGCCGTTCCCATCTTCTCAACTTTGCTTTCTCTTGAAAAGGATGGCGAGATCGTTCTGGGCGTTGTGTACAATCCTGCCGCCGATGAGATTTTTTGGGCTGAGAAAGGCGGTGGAGCCTTTCGGAACGGCAAAAAGATCAAGGTCTCAGAAATCGCCGAGATAAAGAACTCTCAATTCAACTTCGGCGCTCTCAGTCGTGTTCAATCGATGGGTCTTTGGGATGTCTTTGCCGAAATTGTCAAAAGAACCGGACGCCAGAGGGGATTCGGCGATTACCTCGGCTTTGCTCATGTATTCGAAGGCAAGGCGGAGGCGCACCTTGAGGTGGGAGTGAAAGTCTGGGATCTTGCGCCCATGAAAATAATCGTAGAAGAAGCCGGGGGCGAATTCACGGATCTTGCCGGCGGAAAGTCAGTTTATACAGGCAGCTGCCTGATTTCCAATGGGCTTGTTCATTCACAATTTTTGGGCATATTAAAACGTTGATAGGCATGACGTGTCACCTTTAGGTAAGCCGCATACGGCTAATTCCACTGGCGCAAACTTCCACGCTCTATTTCTTCTAACTGGCTGATTCAGCCAATTTTGACAACTGTCAGGGTAAAATTGCCTCTCTGAGGGAATTCTCAATGCTTAAGGCCGAATGGACGAAATCGATGCGGGCGCGGATGACGCTCGTTATGTCTTTGTCTAGCGTCGTGCCGGTAGTGATCTGTCATTTGATTGTGGTTGGCACTAATGGAGCGAGATTCAGCGACATCGTCTGGTATCTCCCGCTGATTCCCATTCTCATTGCCATCAACTGGTTTCTCTCGGGAATCATTCTTATCCCGCTCAGGCAGTTGTTGCAAGCGACGACGAAACTGGCGAACATGGATATTCGCCAACGTCTTGAAGTCGAGCCTAATGAGCTGCTGGAGACCGCGGAGTTGCGCAAATCATTCAACAAGTTGCTCAACCGTTTGGAAGAATCGCTCAATATTCAGTGTCAATTCGTTGCTGATGCCAGTCATGAACTGCGTACTCCGTTGACTTCGATTCAAGGTTATACAAAACTGCTTTTGCGTCGCGGACAGAGTATCGATGGGCATCTCCTTGCGGAAGCTTTGCAAACGATTTCCGATGAATCGGGTCGATTGATTCGTCTTGTTTCCGATTTGCTGCAATTGGCTCGTGCAGACGCCGGGCAAGCAATCATCAATCAGCAAGAAGTTATTGATGCTCGTGATGTTCTGGCTTCTGTTGAAGATACAGTCACAGTCATCGCTCCTGAACAGATCGAAATTCAATTCATCATGCCCAGTCAGCCGATTTTTGTTTTCGCCGACAGCGACAGGCTTAAACAAGTTTTCCTCAACCTGACAAACAACGCAATTAAAGCCACGCAAGCCGGCGGCAAAGTAACTGTCACATTGCGCATGAGCAACAACCAGGCAATCATTCGTGTCATTGATACCGGTATTGGTATTGCACCCGCTGACCAGCAGAGAATTTTCGATCGTTTTTACAGAGTAGAACGTTCTCGAGTGAAGAGTCGCATTTACGGCGGTGGTACCGGTCTTGGTCTGGCCATTGCTTTGACGATTATCAAGGCCCACGGCGGCAGCATTGATCTGGAAAGCGAACTAAACAAAGGATCTACTTTTACTGTTCGACTGCCGGTTGCTGATGAGAAGACTGGCAAGAGTGACACGGAAAAAAAAAGAACCGCCGAGCTGGCGAGACTGGAAGCACAGGAGAAGCAGGACAGGCCGAAGGATCTTCGGGACCAGAAGGACCAAAGGGACCAGCGTGAGAAGGACAAGCCCAAAGAAACTTCGACGGTCGACTCCAATGACGGCAGCGTAAGAACAGCAACGGCCGTGCAAAAGCCTCAAGATTAGCGGTCCGGCTCTTTTGCCTTTCCTCGGCGCAAACAAAAACGCACCGCTTGGCGGTGCGCTCTTTAAATGTCTTTTTGTCCGAAGAACTAGGAAGCGGTTGCTGCCGGCTCGGGGGCTGCGGTTTCTGCGGCTGCTGCAGCAGGACCCTCGGCTGCTTTCTTCGCGACAACGCGGGCGACGACTTCGTCTTCCGGGTTGAGGATTTTGATCTTGTCGGAGATTTTCAATTCGCCGAAGTGAAGACCTTGATCGATTTCGGTGATAAGCGAAACGTCGGCTTCGATGAAGTCAGGAATATCGCCAGGCAAGCACTCGATTTCTGCGTCTTGGAAAACTTCGATGAGCTGTCCGCCTTCGATGGTTACTGCAGTTGAGACGCCGATGAATTTCAGCGGTACCGTCACAGTCAGTTTGCGATCTAGAGCGACGCGATACAGTTCGACGTTGAGAACTTCGTGCGTAGTGCCTCTGCGTTGTACGTCGCGGATGATGGCGTTGATTTTGCCTTTGCCGGTTTCCAACTCAATCATGTGAGAATAGGCGCCTTTAGGCAAACGAGAAAATTCTTTCGCATCGATTTGTACGCTTTCGGACGGCTGGCCGGGACCATACAGAGTTGCTGGGATTTTTGCTTCCCTTCTCAGCTGTCTCGGTGTTTTCTCTTCGCGAGCCGCGACCGCCAACTTAATCTTGTCCATGACCAGAAGATCCTTATAAATACGTAAGCCTAAAGCGGACGATAAACTCCTCTCAAAACGGAGGAGTAAGAGCTGGGGTGCAAGGATTCGAACCTCAGAATGGCTGGACCAAAACCAGCTGCCTTACCGCTTGGCGACACCCCAATCTTAGCGTCGAAGGCCCATTTTATTTAATAGGTCCACTTTGTGTCAACGCCGAACGGTTAGTTTGGTTACATCCTGTGCGGGTTTCATTGCTATTTCTGAACCTCGATACCTGCACTTGTTCACAATTGTCAAATTGATGGCGGAGACGCTCTGCGTCTGCCTGTCCGTCCGTCAGCTTAGCCTTCCCGTCAGCTTAGCCTTCCCGTCCGTTTGTCTGCAGCGTCCGTCCGCCTGCCGGTTTGTTCGTTTCGGTGCCGTCAGGGGGACCGTAGTTCCTGGCAACTCAAATCGCCGGGCGGATTTGATTGGCCTGGGCAACCAGAGCACGAGCGAAGTCCAGTGCCGCTTTCGTATCGCCTTCGCCTGATGCCATCTTGGCTAGCTGTTTAAGGCGCTCATCACCTTTAAGCGTATTTACACTGACGCTTGTTTCCTTGGCTGTCTGGCGTTTTGCAACCTCAATATGGCTGTCTGCCACCGCCGCAATAATAGGTTGGTGGGTGATACACAGGATCTGGTGAGACTTGGAAAGCACTGCCAGCTTGTCCCTTACTGATTGCAGCGCCTTGCCGCTCATGCCCGTATCGATTTCGTCGAATATGACTGTGGGCACATGGTCTCCGGCTGCAAAAATAGATTTGACCGCCAGCATGATTCTTGAGAGCTCGCCGCCGGAGGCGATCTTTGACAAGGACTGCGCGGGCTGACCAGGATTCGGTGCTATTTGAAACTCTAGTTTGTCCACTCCCAGGGCGGTCGCCTCAGACAGGCGCTCAATCTCGATATGAAAAACGGCGCGCTCCATGCCAAGGTCTCGCAATTCTTTTTGAACTTTGGCACCCAGCTCTTCGGCCAGTTTCTTTCGTGACTCGGAAAGCTTGTCGGCTACCTTAATAAGGCGGTGATAAAGCTGCTCTGATTCTGTCTTTATCTCATCGATTTTTTCGCTGGAGCGAGTCAAATTATCGATTTCCAACTTGAGCGATTCTCGCGTTTCGATGGCGGCCTCAAGGGTCGGTCCGTATTTCTTTTTGATGCCCGTTATGACCGAAAGTCTTGTTTCCAGTTGATTCAGGGTCTCTGGATCGCTGTCCAGCGTGTCTTTATAGCGACGCAGTTCGGCCAGGCTCTCTTCGAGGTGGAATAAACTCGTCTTGAGAGGTTCTGTGGCGGACGTGAGAGTCGGATCGAAGCGCTCAGCTTTTTCCAGTCCGGCGAGAGCTTCCTGCAGGCTGTCTATGGCAGGCTTTCCGTCACTGTCACCGTCGCCGTTCAATAATGCTCTTGCCAGATTGACCGATTCTTCAAGTGTTTGAGCGTGGGCGAGTTTGTTGTGTTCGGTGCTTAGATGTTCGTCTTCGTCCGGATCTGTAAGGTTTGCCTCGCTCAGTTCTTCCAGTTGGAACGTGGCAAAATCCAAACGTCTCGTTCTTTCCTGCTCTGAAATTTCCAGTTCGGAAAGTTCCGCCAGTAGTTCTTTTCTCTGTGCAAAGAGCGTGCGCACCTCGTCGATCACTTTTCTGTGCACGTCGCTGCCCAGGCTATCCAGCATTTCGAGCTGTGCTTGAGGAGACATCAATGTTCTGGCTTCATGCTGTGCATGAACTGTGATAAGAAGCGCACGCAATTCCTGCAGAACTGAATGGTTTACGGTCGTGCCGTTGATGCGAACTTTAGAGCCGGTTTTTGTAATTTCGCGGCTAACAACGAGCGACTTCGAATCCTCGTCTATCAGATCTTCTTGTTTTAACCATGCTTCAACTCTTGGCGTCGGTTGAAATGTGGCTTCGATTTTGGAGCGTTCACATCCGATTCTAATGAATTGCGCTCCGACCTTACCGCCGAGCACCGCACTCAGTGCGTCCATCACAATCGATTTTCCGGCGCCGGTCTCGCCTGTAAGGATGTTTAGACCATTTGACCAGTCAATTTTGATCTGTTCGATCAGAGCAAAATCTTTGATTTCTAGACTTTCTAACATGCACCGTATATAGAGTCGGCTATCTTTTGTTCGCGGGAGCCGATGCCCCCACCGGCAATATCATAGCGAATTCAGATCATCGTGCAAGCTCTTTTAAAAAGGGCGACTCGAAGAAGTCTTTCGTTCACTCTGCGTTATTCGGTTCGCCAGATGTGTTAGGACCGGTTTGCTGGATGTTTGGGGCGACTCGAACGCCGACCATCCAGAAGGCGATGCAGCTCGTTATCGCATTCAACAAACCAAGAAAAATCAGGCCGAGCATAGTCGCGCCCGATTTTAGCTTCACATTTGCCATTGAATCCAAAAGAGACATTTCCTTTGCTCGGATTGCTTGCACTTCCTTGCGAAGTTCGTCGGAATTGCTTCGCAAGTCTTTAGCGAGCCGGCGTTGTTTGTCTTCGTCTATTGGGGTTTTTGGGGAATCGATAAATGATTGAATTTCCTTTGCGGAGTTCAGGATTGCAGTGGAAAGTTCGCTGACTCTTATCGTTTCGTTGGTAGGCAGGGTTCCAATCAGCTCCGTCAATTCTTTCTTTCGCTTGGGCAGATCAGCCAGATTTTCTTTCAAGCGCGAACCTAATTCTTTGTCTGCATCTTTCATATATGGGAGTAGATAGAGTGCAACATCATTGCCTGATTTTGAAATCTCTTCGGCTGCCGAGGCAATTTGAATTTGTTTTTTCAGCGCAAGCAAATAGCTCCGTTGTGCTTCTGCGACTTCGATGCGGGCAAAGCCCCGGGCACCTAAGAATGTGGGTATCGAGATCGCCGTGAGAACGACAAACAATAAAATCCAAGTCTTTTTAGTAAGTTCAGGCATGAGGACATATTAGCCCAAAAACTGAGTGGAATCGGGACGGGGAAAATTGTAGGAGTAGAATGAAGGAAGTTCGCAGGTGGTGTATAGATGCAAGTTAAGGTGCTTCCGCAAATGCTTTCTGGAATCGTTTGCGCGATCGTCTTTTTTGCTTGTGGCGCGGCTGGAGGATGGTTGGTGCTAATTGCACCTGCGGAAGGTCCCAAGGGTCCGTTTGATATCGATAATGTCGAGATTCTGATGATCTGTGGACTCGTTCCGGCAGTTCTTGGGAGCGCTCTGGGTGTTATTGCCTGTCGCATCGTTGAGCGGCGAGCGCAAAATGACGTCTACAAATAATTTTGACGCTTAGCAATAACCCAGGCGCTTGCAAGCAACCCGGACCCCAACCCAATCCAACCCAATTCAACCCAACCCAAACCAACCCAATTCAACCCAACCCAATTCAACCCAACCCAACGCAATTCAACTCGCGCCCCGACCAGGCGTAATTTAGGTTGAGGCCTTCAGTCCGAAAAAACGATTTTTTTCGGAGAGCTGTGTGCCGAAAAGCCATGTGTAGTAACGCTTTTCAAGCTTCTGTCCGGCGCGTGCGCGTCATTGACCGCAAAACGTTGGTGCGCGGGCGATTTCGGAGACTGGCACTCCGAACAATTGCAATTTTTCGGACTAAAGGACAAGCATCAAATCAGAGATGACTTGACTGGGCATTCAAAAAATCTCTTTGACCCTCTGCTTTTGCTTTCGGTCTTTTGTTCTATTAAGCTGGGGTCAATGCATGAATGCTGACTTGAGCTGCAACTTGTTTTGCGATTTCGATGAATGCTTGGGAAACAGGGTTTTCCGGGTCGGTTGCAGTAATTGGAGCACCGAGATCGCCGCCTTCGCGAATTGCCGTATCGAGCGGAATTTCGCCAAGGAACGGCACGCCGGCTGCTTCAGCGACACGCTTACCGCCGCCGTGTCCAAAGATTTCGAAGCGCTCGGTTGAACCGGGCGGTTGGAAGTAGCTCATATTTTCGACGAAGCCCAAGACCGGCACATCCATTTGCTGGAACATAGCCAATCCTTTCTGTCCGTCCAAGAGAGCGACTTCTTGGGGGGTGGTGACGATGACGCCGCCGGAAAGTTGAGTGGCTTGAACCATCGTCAATTGCGCGTCACCAGTGCCTGGGGGCATGTCGACTATGAGGTAATCCAGTTCATCCCATTGCACATCGCGAAGGAATTGGCGAATTGCTTTATCCAGCATTGGTCCGCGCCAGATGATCGGTGTATCTCTGTTTACGAAAAACGCCATGGAAATGACTTTCACGCCGTAATTTTCGGTGGGTAGAATTCTGTTGTCTTTAGCGACGGGTTGGTAGTCGTCAACGCCCATCATCAGAGGAACGTTTGGTCCGGTGATGTCTGCATCAAGTAGTCCGACTTTGGCGCCCAGGTGGGCAAGCGCAATGGCGAGGTTGACTGAAACGGTTGTTTTGCCGACTCCGCCTTTGCCGGAGGTGACGGCGATAATCTGGCGAATACCTTCAACAGGTTCTTTGCCGCCCGGCAACCTTCTTTGACCTGCGACTGCGGCGCCGGATTCCATTTCCACTTCCGTCACGCCGGGAATCTTTGCGACAGCTTCTTTTGCTTCCGTTTCTAGCTTCTCTTTGACCGGGCAGGCGGGCGTCGTCAATGTCAGCTTGAAGAAGACCTTGCCTCCTTCGATTTTGATGTCGGAAATCATACCCAACGTGACTATGTCGGTATGGAGGTCTGGGTCAATTACCGATTTAAGTGCGTTGTTTACAACTTCAGGAGTAATCGCTTCTGTCTGCGCGCTAACCATAACTGTCACCTATCCTGCCTCTGTGGCTGGTCTGGTCGTCTGAGACCGGGGATACGTCATTGGGTGCGCAACCCGGAGCGCACACCATTTCTGCCCTAGATGATAACCGCGGGCGCAGGGTCTGCCTGGCAACATAATCAATTCTTCTTATTGAGAGAGGCTTTTCTGAGACATATGTTATCTCCGGTCCGCTTCGATACTCTTCTCGATGTTGGCTGAGACCACCGTTTTGAGCAGAATTTCTTCTGCCTCTTTCAGTAG
The DNA here is from genome assembly GCA_019745505.1 of Candidatus Obscuribacterales bacterium. Classification (GTDB taxonomy): domain Bacteria; phylum Cyanobacteriota; class Vampirovibrionia; order Obscuribacterales; family Obscuribacteraceae; genus QKMZ01. The sequence goes on from JAIETE010000025.1 coordinate 62,226, forward strand.
AGAATCACGCCAACTCGGCTGTGTACCTGAGTGAAAGGATTTGTGAGTGGTCAAGTTCAACAAGCAAGGCATAATGGCTGTCTGCAGGAATTGTGTCTTCAGCCCGCTGTTCTTGTCTCTTCTGTCGCCTTTCTTCAGTTTTTCAGTTTTCTCCGCTGCCAGTGCCAGCTCTCGAAAAGTAGTGTGGGTCGCAAGGCAGGGCAGAATGAGACAGCTGGAAATCATCTGTTTGGCAAGCGGCATCTGGCATGCCTTTAGCGCGTAGTCGAAACAATCTGTTGAGAAGCGATCAAAATCGTCGGGCGATGCGGTCTTGATGTACGTAAGAAACAAATGAATGGACCGTCCTGCGAAGTGCCCTCGCTCGGCTGATGCGTAAAGACTTATTGGTCGTCCATTAGCGAGTGTGAGCTGTCGCCATATGCGAAGCTTTTCTTCTTGGAGTCTTTCATCAACTCTTTGCGCGTAGTCGTGATATTCAATCATTTGCCAGCTTGGCGTTCAGCCTTTCTGCTGTCTGCAGCTCTAGAGTCGCTTGCGATCTTAAGTGCGGCTGCCGTTTCAAGGGTATCAGGATGTTGGGCGCCCCAGCATTTTGTCTGCATTGCCAGCGCCGTCTCTAACTGCACTTTTGCAATGCTCGTGTCGCCTTGCTTCAAGCTTAACTCTCCAAGAGACGAGAGTGTTTTTGCAATGGTCGGATGTCCGGGTTTAAAAACCTTTTGGCGGGTCGCCAGGGATTTTTCCAGGAATAATTTTGCCTCCCTGAGGCTTCCTTTTTCCATCAGCAGCCTTCCCATTGTGCATTCGTCGGACGCTACATTGGGATGCTTTTCCCCAAACGCTTTGCGGTCTATCAAGAGACCTCTTTCCAGCATTTGTTGTGCCTCGTCAAATCGCCCCTCTCGCTGAAGAATCTTCGCCAGGTTTTCCATCACTTCGGCGCATTCAGGCGAATCCTTTCCTGTTTCCCTTTCCCTTATGGCAAGCGCTTTTTGGGCCGCCGTTTTGGCCTCGTCAAATTTCCCCTGCTCTCTGAGAGACCGGGCTAGCCCGTTGTAGATGGCGGCAAGCTTTGTATCGCTGTCTTTTTTGATATTTGCATTCCAGGTATCAATCGCTCTTCTGTATGCTGATTCCGCCTGCTGATACTGCCCCAGGTCGTTCAAGAGTGCTCCTTCATTGCTCAAGCTCATCGGCAATTCCTGGCGCTTTGGAAAATATTGCTGGGCAATTTCGACTGTCTCTTTGACATAGGGTGCAGCCAGCCTGTGTCTGCCCGTGCCTCGATAGACCATGCCCAGATTATTCAGAACCCTTACCATACGCGGATCTTTCACGTTTTCGGTTTTGCATTGTTCGTAGCAGAATAGGAATTCTTTTTCTGCCTGTTCATAAAGACCTTGCTTGAAGTATGATTCGCCCTTTCCGATTGCGGCGTAGTAGGGCATTGATTTTATTGCGATGAAAATAGCCCAGGGGACAGCGATTACATAAAGCACGATACGAACTTTATTGATCGTATTTTGGTAGGGGCTGACTTGTTTCTGAAATTCTTGAACACGCCTTCTTGCAGTTTGAAACTTTCCAATCAGACCGCCAGCTCGTCCGGATGCCGCAGCGTTGGATATTTGTTCTGATTCCGACTGGTTTTCCGTCATACTCGTTGCTGGTGTGTTTTCCAAAACAAACCGGCAAAATGCTCTTGGCATTGCTGCCGCTCTGTCATTCGACATTTCTAGTAAGTGCCCCAATGGGCAAGTGATTGCAGCGTAGAACGGGAGAGTTTGGAAGTCAATGAGGGAAAACCATGAGTTATATAATTCTCTGGGTCAAACTAGAAAAACCATGAGAGCCATAGCGGCGTGAAATCACAAACAAAATTTCTATCGTTGTATTTGTCTGTGTGTATTTTCGCCACGCAGTCTATCTCTGCCGTTGCTCAGGATGTTTATGGCGCTGCAAATAGTCAGCCTGGGAGCGAAAGACCGCAGAACGCTAAACCGGACAGCGCAAGACCAAGTCTGCGATTCGCCGAAAGGCGCCGGCAATGGCGCCAGCAAAGGCAGCTGCAAAAGATGCAAAGACACAGTGAGCAGATTGTGTTGCCTAGTACTGCGCCCACGACGAGCATAGATAAGTCGCAAGATCGCTCGATTGACGTTATCTCTGGAGACGAGCTGGATAAAGGCGGCTCCAAGCAAAATGAAGCGGGAGCTGGATCGCCTGATACGCAGAAGAGCTTGTCAGAAACGCAGAAAAGCTTATCAGAAACGCAGAAAAGCTCATCTGAAACGCAGAAAAGCTCATCGGAGAAGTCGGAGCGTAAGAGCTCTGAACGGTCCAAGAGCGAAGTTTCGAACTCAGAGGCGCCTTGTCTTTCCTGGTTAAATCCTCTGGGCAAACCGAAGGCGATTATTCTTTGTGTTCACGGTTTGGGTCTTCACAGCGGCAGTTATGAGCAATTCGGCAAGGCCATGTCGCAGC
>JAIETE010000030.1 GCA_019745505.1 Candidatus Obscuribacterales bacterium
GGAATCAAATTCAAGTCTGATCCAGGTCTCTGGGTGACATACACGGCATTGCTATTTTTCTTTCTTGGCTCGATTTTAGTCGCTGTTCCCGATCTTAAGATCTGGGCGGCCGTTGATCCTGGGGAGGGCGACGCAAGCCAGTGTTGGCTTGGCTTCAGCGGAGTGAAGTCGGCGCGTATCATGCGCGACCATTTGCGGCGAATTGAACAAGCAATGAAAAGTCAGTTCTATGAAGATAAGCCTGAAAGAGGAGTTGTAATGTCTAATGAACGCTGAAGCAACCTTTGTGAATGCAGCAGGATTTTCAAGCCTTTTCGCTTTCTGGATATTTGCGATCGCTTCTGCTTTTCAGTCCAGATTGAGAGCCCTTGGTGCGGCCGGTGTACACTTGCTGATCTTTTGCTTTGTCTGCATCAGCCTCTCTTTGCTGGTCCGGGCTCTGGGAGCGGATCGCTTTCCTGTTGCCAATCTGTACGAGAGTCTGCTGTTTTTTTCCTGGGGATTACTTCTGGCATTTGTACTGCTTCGCAACCAAATCAGCACCCTGTATCTCGGGTGCTTGACCGCGCTCTCGGTTAGCCTTGTATTTTTATACGCTAGCTGGTTGCCGCCCGGATTGCAAGAGGTGAGACCACTTATGCCTGCTCTGGTCAGCTTTTGGAGAGTTATACATGTTCCTCCGCTGATAGTCTCTTACGCATTCTTTTTAATCAGTGGACTGGTGGCAATCCTGAACTTCTGGAGCGCACGGCGGAGGTTAACCGCTATATGCTGTCTCATGGCTCTGACGCTGTGTGTCGTGAGCGTTTTTCTTGGAACGCTAAAGCTTGCCTCGGCGCAATCGATAAATCTACTATTCTGGTTTGGGCTGACTGTATCTCTTGTTGCGATTACTCTATTCTTTCACATGGAGACTAAGAGTCCACCTGTCGCAACAGAACTTTGTGAAGTGACTGATGCCGTTTGCCAGAAATCCATAACCATCGCTTTTCCTCTTCTAACCTTTGGAATTATTACCGGTGCTTTCTGGGCCAATCATGCCTGGGGTGCTTACTGGACCTGGGATCCAAAAGAGTCAATGTCTCTGGCTACATGGTTGAGCTATGCTGCGTATTTGCATCTTCGCGCCCGTGATGACTGTCGTACCGATTCATTGTCCCTTTGTGCTTTCTTGGGACTGTTGCTGACAATTTTGACCTACCTGGGATTTACATTCTTAGGTCTGGGAGGCCTCCACACGTATGGGAATCTCGCATAAGCGATCCCGCAATTGCAGGGCGATCACCTGCAGGTTCTCATGCCCGGGATCGATACAGCAATCGCAAACATTTCGTTAACGTGGCTGGTGACACATAAGGATATAACAATGATTCGAACCAAAAGCCAATCCATGAGAACGTCATCCTCAGCGAAGCTCTCGACCATGAGGGGAAATGAGAAGGTCTTAATTAAGCCTTTGTCTCGCGCTACGCTCAAGCGCCCAAGACAGAGGGCGCGATTCAAATAGAAATTGAATTCTGAGGCAATTCAGTGTTGAGGCTTAGCAGGTTCACATTTTTGGTTGCCGTCAATGGTGTCAGCGAAAACTGGCTGATCTACAACGCTCTTACCGATATGGGCGTTCTGGTCGATTCATCCATTGCCAGACCTATTTCTGGGGCGCTTAAGCGCGGACCTGGAAGGAAGCCCTTCTGGAGGTATGAGAAAAATACCGGCTCTGAGGCTCGACTGCAAAGAGTCGCCGACTCCCTGCCGGCTGCGATCACGGCAGAGCTCAGAAGACTGGCAATTCTGGTGGATCCGATCAAGGAAGAATTGTGTATCGATAGCATTGTTCAAGATTTCCTGCAACCCTCCTGCCTGAAATTGACGATTGCTTATACCGCTCGCTGCCAAATGGCTTGCGGTTATTGTTTTCAGTCCGGGCGAGATAAATCCAGGCACCACGACCAGAACTTGATAGATGAAACCATTGCGTGGGCAGAGACATACATAAGAGATCATGGGTTGCATGCGCTTCATCTCGGTTTGTTTGGCGGCGAGCCGCTAGCGGATTACCGGATTGGCCTTGCTTATGCACGGGGGTTCAAGCAACTCACTGATCGTTTGTCTATACCATTGGAGATCAGTCTGACCACAAATGGGCTGAATCTCTCCAACGAAATTCTCACACAATTGCGCAGCTGCGGGCTGACGTATGTGCGAGTCACGTTAGACGGGCCTCCATCAATTCACGATCTGAGGCGCCCAACCAATTCGGGCGGAGGGTCTTTCGATCGTATACTGGCAAATCTCAAGAAGTCCAGGCAAATAGATGGCTTTGGAATTGGAGTTGCCGTCAATGTGGATGAAACAACTTCACGCTCCATTGGCACTTTGCTGGAGGTCTTGCATGAAGCTGAACTCAAGGAAGACGTAGAAATCATACTTGAGCCGGTAATGCCGCAATTTTCAAAAGATGCCAGCGAACGGTATGATTCCGCCGGACAATTGCGATATCTTGCAGATGCCTTTCATCAGGTAGTTGAGAAGCAATTTGCAAGCCCTCTTCTTCCTGGCATGTGCGGCAGCTGCAATGTAATTCAGAAGAACTGCTTTGTAGTAGATTGGAATGGTGACTTGTTTCGTTGCAGCTTTACTATGCTTGAAAAAGGCATGTCCTGCGGCAGCGTTTGCGATGGATTCGGCGTTAGCGCGCTCACTGCAGCTGGCAATCTCCAGAATAATTTCGATCGTGCATCTGAAGTTTTAAATTCGTGCCAGGAAAGGCAGTGCCCATATCTATCGCTTTGTGGAGGTGGTTGCCGCTTTCAGTCCTGGCTTGCAGATGGAGACTGGGCTGCACCAAGCTGCCCGGAGAAGCTCTTTAACGAAATAGCTGCCGATGCATTTGCGCATTCTTTCGACTTAAAAACTCGCAGGCGTTAACGATGTCGGCAGTCTGCGAGCAATTTGCCGCCGAAACAAGGCTAACTATGAATGCATGCTCGTTTTGTTTTGATCGCTGGAAATATCTATGTTGAAACTACTGGCCCTTTAGCGAAGAACTCTTGAAGATCCTTAATTAGGTCGTCGAGAGCGTCGATATGGCACATACCCTCACAAATCGTCAGCTCACAGTCATGAACGCTTTCGTCGCATTCGGATGAAACGTCGACTCCGTGTTTTAAGAACACTTCAATAGCATCCGGTCTTTCGTCGAGAATCGCTTTCAATGTCGTATTTTCGGTGATATTCATGACTACTTCCTCCTTCGATTGACAGTGGAATGAGACCGGCTGCAGTTGAGAATCGTCACCCGGCAGAACCCGAAGCTTAACGACCTTTCTTTTTTGCCGGCGTGTTTTTTTTCTTCCTTTTGTCCTGACGCGGAAATGTATAGATGTTATCCGCATTAGGGCCAGCAAGTAAGTCGGAAATTCTGGTATCTCCAAAGGCTCGCTCGACCAGCGCCGTTGCTTCGTCCAATCGGCGGTGAAGAGGGCACAGCTTAGTTGCGTGAGCATCCAAATCCAAAGGGCACTCGCGAATGCGTTCTATTGGGTCTACCGCATTAACAACGTCAAGAACAGTTAGTTTGCTGGCAGCGATTTTAAGTGTAAAACCTCCTCCCAGTCCTCTTTGTGATTGAACAATCGATGATCTTGAAAGAAGTTGAAGTACTTTCGCTAAATATGCATTCGGGATTTTGGTAGCTTGAGAGATCTGTTCTGTGGTTTGTCCACCGGTATTTTCTGCAAGGAAAACAGCTGCTCGCAATGCATACTCTGCTGTTTGTGAAATCATTTCTACAACCTTCTGGATATTAGGATATTGAAATCCAGTTTAGCCCTTGATACGATAAACGTCAAATTCGGACCGGCGATTCGACTCTGTATTTGTATGTCAAAAATGAACACCGGTTGGGAACAAAATGGGACCACAAGCGCCCTGTCTTAATGTGTCGCGAGCGGTCGAAAGGGTAAGCAGAGGCTTATATTAGAGGATTGCATTTATGACTTACTCTAGATTGTGGATTGGTTTCGCCCTGGTGGTTGGACTTTCCTTCCTGGTTTTGGGCTACTTTGGCTATGAAATTTACATGCAGGCTCCACCGGTGCCGGAGCAGATCCGCTCGCAAGATGGGAAAGTTCTCTTTACCGCCGACGATATAAAAGAAGGACAGAGTGTCTGGCAATCCATTGGTGGGCAAGAGGTCGGATCTGTTTGGGGGCATGGAGCGTATGTTGCTCCCGATTGGTCGGCAGATTTCTTGCATAGAGAGCTTGTCATAATTCTCGATCGCTGGGCGCAAAAAGAAGGTGCAGAAGACTTCTCGAAGTTGGAGCCGGAAAAGCAAGCAGCTTTAAAGGAGCGGCTAAAGAGCCTGATTCGAACAAATAGATTCGAGCAGTCCAATAAAGTGCTAACGATCAGTGCGGATGAGTCGGCTGCCATTGAGGAGGTTGGCAAGCATTACTCGGCGCTGTTTTCAGGCGATGCGTCCATGGATAAGCTGCGCGATGCCTATGCGCTGCAGCCGCACGCCGTGAAAGATTCTGCAAGAATGAAACAAATGATCGGATTCTTTTATTGGACCGCCTGGGCTTGCAGCACGAACAGGCCGGGAAGTGAAATCACCTACACCAATAACTGGCCGGCGGAATCACTGATTGGCAACGCGCCGACTGGGGCGATAGTTGTTTGGTCTGTTTTGAGCTTTGTGTTCTTACTGGCAGGCATTGGCGCTCTGGCGTGGTATTTCGCTGCAGAGCGCGGGCGGGAAGTTGCACACAGTCATGAGATTCCATCTAACGATCCGCTATTGGGATTGACTCCTACGCCTTCCATGCAAGCTACTCTCAAATATTTTTGGATTGCCGGCGCATTGCTGGTTGTTCAAGTCGGCCTTGGTGCGTTAACGGCGCACTACGGTGTGGAAGGTTCTGGGTTCTACGGCATTCCGCTTGCTCAATGGTTGCCATATGCTGTGACGCGGACCTGGCATACACAACTGGGCATATTCTGGATTGCAACAACCTGGCTGGCGACAGGATTGTTTATCGCTCCTGCCGTATCCGGCTATGAACCTAAGTTTCAACGTGCAGGCGTGAATTTGCTTTTTGCCTGCTTGCTTGTCATCGTTGTGGGCTCAATGGCAGGAGAGTGGATGGGGGTTCAGCAGAAATTAGGACTGGATGCCAATTTCTGGTTTGGCCATCAAGGGTATGAGTATGTCGACTTAGGACGATTCTGGCAGATCTTTTTGTTTGCCGGTCTGTTTATCTGGTTAGGGCTTATGGCAAGATCGCTCATGCCTGCATTTAAACGTCCTGAAGAAAACAAAAGTCTTCTGTCATTGTTTTTGATTGCCTCCATCGCAATTGCTGCATTCTATGGAGCTGGCCTGATGTATGGCCGGCATACGAATCTTGCTATTGCAGAATACTGGCGATGGTGGGTAGTACACCTCTGGGTGGAGGGATTCTTCGAGGTATTCGCAACAGTTGTAATCGCGTTTTTGTTTACGCGAATGGGATTGCTGGCTCATCGAACAGCGACAGCCAGTGTGCTTTTCTCAACGATCATCTTTCTTGCTGGCGGCATTATCGGAACGATGCACCATCTCTACTTCACTGGAACTCCGACACCGGTTTTGGCCTGGGGAGCTACCTTTAGTGCATTGGAAGTGGTGCCGCTCACTCTAATTGGATTTGAAGCTTACGGCAATCTCACTTTGAGCAAGGCGCAACCATGGGTGAGGGCCTATCGCTGGCCGATTTACTTCTTTGTTGCAGTAGCTTTCTGGAATATGGTCGGCGCCGGACTGTTCGGTTTTTTGATCAATCCACCAATCGCTTTGTATTACATGCAGGGATTGAATACCACACCAGTACACGGTCATACTGCGCTTTTCGGCGTGTACGGCATGCTGGCAATCGGCTTGATGCTCTTTTGTCTCAAAGGGCTGGCGACCCGAAATTTGTGGAAACCTGGTGCTGTGCGTTTTGCTTTCTGGTCGATCAATATCGGTCTGGGCCTCATGGTTCTTATCAGTCTTTTGCCGGTTGGTTTATTGCAAACATGGGCGAGCGTAGAGCATGGACTGTGGTACGCGCGCTCCGCTGAGTTCTTGCAGACTCCCACTATGAATGTCCTGAGATGGCTGAGAGTAGTCGGAGATACAATATTTGCAATCGGTGTTTTCGCACTGGGTTGGTTCGTCCTGGGACTAAAGACGGGCTGGTCCATTTCCGGGCAAGTTGATCCTGATATGCCAGTACGTCAGCCGGTGGCATCCGCGAGGTCGGATTAGAAAAGTTCTTCTCTAGCATCAGCACAAATGGCGGCCATGAAGTATTTAATTGCGCCCCAGAACCAGAGCACTACACCAGCTCCCACGAGCAGCAGGCTTTCTCTGGCCGCTGCCGGTACTTCGAAAGCTGCCGAAAAAGAGAAGTAACAATAAAGAATGATTCCCAGCACGGCTACAGCGCATCCGGTGATGATGAGACGCTTGCCTGCCTGCATTGACTTCACGGAATCAAGTTGCTCGTCGGCAAGTTTCTCACCGGCAACAGAGTTACCATAATTTGCATTGAAATCACTTGCGACCATCAGGGATTCTCCTTTTTTTGATTGTATTGGTGTTGACTTGACCGCCAGGCTGTCGAAACAAAGAAAAGGCACGCAAAGAGCGGGCGTTTTGCCATACTCAAGAAGGTAACGAGCCAGGCAATCAGACCGATGACGATAAATACCCTGGCCAGGTTGCTCAGCACAGGAATGTTGAGCAGGATGCTTAATTTCAATGTGCAGACCGAATACATTCCCAGTGGAAAGACCAGGCCCCAGTAAAGTGGATCGTAACTGAATTTCAAGCGCTTCACGCCGTGGCGCCATACACCAAGCGCAAAGAGCATAGGAATCCACCACGATGCAGTCGCCCAGTACATGGTGGTCAGACCTTTAACAAACGGCATAATCTGACAGACAGGCTCCACGGCTTCAAAAGTCTTTCCCAGTTCGCAACCGGCAAGAGTAGTAATGGCCATGGCCCCCATATTGATCCAGTAGGGAGGAATCAAGTCTGTTGGCTCAAAACTGAAGAACATATATCTGTAGACAATCAAAGAAATGAGCCAGATATAGAGCATTCCGCCAAACAGCCAGAATGACAGATTGAAAAGAGCAAGTACGTCGCCTGTCAGAAAGTGCGGGTTAATCTGGCAGCCCAAAACACAAATCGATTCTGTGGCGACCACCGAGACCAGCCAGCCACCGTTAATGCCAGTCTCAATGGAGGGTTTGTCTTTTTTTACTATGAGCAGCACGAAAATGCCGTAGGTGGTCACCAGCCAGAGGACAAGACCGATCCAGAATAGAACTTCCGCCAGTTGCCAGTTGTGGAAAAGCAGATTGATTTGTGTCCCGAGCACGTTGGTGGCGGCAATTACAGTGAAGAATCCGAAGGCTCGCTTGTGCGACGACCAGTCCTCGGTGAACCTGGACTGAAAGACAATCGCCCTAATTGCGTAAAGAAGGCAAAGCGAAAAGTAGGCGAGAATGTTGACGGCAAACAGTATGAATGCCAGATCCTTGAGTTTGAATAAATAGCAGCCTGTAGAGACTATTCCTGTGGCCATCACAAGAGCGAAGTAAGCAGGATGCAATTCTTCCACTCGCTTGGCCAGCTTTGCGCTCGCCCAGGCGCTCAAGCTGTTTTCCCTGGGAAAACAGCCTATTGGAAGCTTAGAGTATGCTGCATCGTTCATGATACCAGCATCTCGCACCCTACCCTGTGGCGCTATCGGCGAAAGTAGCGGATATTTGTAGGACTTTCGGAGGGGCTCTGTCGGATTTTGTCCTACATAAATTCTTGCCGCTTGTCAGTCGACCAGCCCATGCTGCATGCCATAGCGCATCAGTTGCGCATTGGAACTCAAGCCCATTTTCTCCAGAATGCGAACCCTGTATGTGCTTACAGTCTTGACGCTAACCTGAAGCATACCGGCTATTTCGGAAACCGAATGCCCCCTGGCAATCAGAATGAAAACCTCGTGTTCTCTTGTGGACAGCGCCTCGTGCGGATGCTCGCAATTGCCGAGCGATAGATATTCCGCTAAGTTGGCGGCAATGCACTGGCTCATATATTTTCTTCCCGCGATCACTTCCTTGATGCCGGCGATCAGTTCGTCTGGAGTGTGCTCCTTGGTTAGATAAGCAGATGCTCCTGCTCTCAATGCTTTGACAATGAATTGCTTTTCGCTGTACATGCTGAGAATCATTACCGGTGTTCGCGGAGCCTGTCGTTTTAGATCCGGCAATATATTCAGGCTCATTTGACCGCCCATGGCAATATCGAGAATGATGAGGTCCCAGTTGCCAGCGCGCACTTTCTCAATCACTTCGCTGCATGAGGCAGCCTCATCCACGATTGAATCCGCGAATTCCTCATCGATTATGTGTTTCAAACCGGAGCGAAACATTGCATGATCGTCAGCCAGCAAGATGTGCATATCAATCACCTGTTTGCAATCTGGGGACACTCACGTCGATCTCCGTACCGTGGCCTGGTGAGCTGGTAATGTTAAACACACCGCCTACCAAAAGGCAGCGCTCGTGCATGCCGATAAGCCCGAGCGAATGAGAGTCCGCTGCATCCGGATTAAAACCCTTACCGTTGTCTTTGATCCTGAGCCTGTAAGAATCGCCGCTGTAGCTCAGCCGCAGGTGCGCCTCTGTGGCATTTGAGTGTCTGGCTATATTGGTGAGACTCTCCTGCGCCACTCTGTACAGTGTAATTGAGATCAGCCAGTCAACAGGTTCCTCGATTCCGCTCGTCTCAACATCGATAACTACTTTTCCACTTTGCTCGGTATTTCGCGCCAGTATCTCAACAGCGGAAGCCAACCCCATTCTGTCCAGCACCGGCGGGCGCAGCTCAGATGCGATTTCGCGAATAAATTTGACCATATCATCAATCTTGGCTGAAATACGGATTATATCCTGAATAGCTTCCTGCCCTCCTGCCCATTTTTTCTCAAAGCTTCGCAAGTCGAGCTTTATGCTTGTAAGCACCTGCCCAACTTCATCGTGAAGATCTCGTGCGATTCTTTGTGCTTCTTGTTCTTTGGCAATCTGCAAGTGGCGGGCACTCTTTTCCAGCCGATCGCGTGTTTCCTCTAATTCTTGATGTCTGGCTCTCAATGTGTCGGCCATCGAGTTAAAAGTCGCAGCCATGTCCTCAAGCTCACCGGTTCCGGAGCTGGCCGAAACACGAGCGGCATAGTCTCCGCCACCAAATCGTTTGGCGGTAAGCGAAAGAGATCTCAGCCAGCGCAAAAGAGTCAGCTCTTCCAAAATCACAACGAAAGCGCCTGTTGTGAGAGTCAGTAAGCTGAGCAAACCGAACATGCGGAGGAATATGGCATTGGCACCGCGGTTGATGCTCTCATGCGGCAATGCCGTGGCGATAATTATTCCCGGCAGCTCTTCCATCGGTGCCACTGCCAGAGTATGCACATGCCCGTGCCTTCTGGCTTGAATCATAGTCCTGCCACCGCGAGCCTTCTCCGCTAGTTCAGGAATCAAAGACGCCACCGGATACTCGTCGGTATTGCAAGGGTTAGATCTGGCCAGCACAGTGCCATTTCTGTCCACGATGAATAGAGTGTGTTGAGCTGGCGCTCTCACTCTTTCTGTCATCTCATTGAGCCATTTGAGATCCACCGCTACAAAAACGACACACAATACGGAGCCAGTGCGGTCACGGACAGATCTGGCCAGATGCACCAGCGGGCGCCGGACAATCGGGCCTATCGTGTAGCCGCCAGTTTCTACCTCACGTGAGCCGAGAGATCTCTGTATAGCGCTGTAATTGGACATGTTTATTCCTTTCGGAAACGAGCAGGCGCTGCTCATGACCTCACCGCTCTTGCTCAAAATGGCGATGTTGATCAGTTGAGGATAGCCAGCCAACAAGGAAGAAAGGAAATCTGAATCAAAGTTGGACTTGAGAGTGCTGCCTGACGCTTTTTCCATTTTGTCAGTCAACCAGCGCAAAAGACTCTTGGCTCCAAGCATTTGGTATAGATGTTCGCGCGCAATAAGATCGACGAAGTAGTGCGCTTCACTCTGTGCTCTTGTTAATGCGCTCTCTCTTTCCTGCTGCGCAATGATGAAAATGAAGAGCATCGCCGGAAGTGTGGCAACACATATAAGAAGTATCAGGCGTCCTCTTAGAGTGCTGAAGAAGGACTTTAGAAGGCTGTTCATTTAACGATGTTCGAGTTGGTTCAATTCTGACTCTAAAGACTGGGTGTTATTTGCGAACCATCCTTTCGGCTGATATGTGTTTTCAAATGATCGAGCCTGGCGCAGCGCGATCGATGTGGAAAGGACTGTCGGGTGGGAAGACTTTGTATTAATGGATGCAATTGAGAACAGTTCTCCTGTTTCTAAAAATGCCGATTTGCACTGCAATGGACTAGCTTTCGTGCGCAAAAATGCGACATCGATCTTAGGGATGTTTGTGGGGGGGGGGGCTGCTTGGAATCTGGCTGTCCATTCCTGGACCGATGCCGTAGCCGACAAAAAATGTTAAAAGCAGAGAACTCTAAAAACATAGGGAGCGGAGTTAAATTGATGCGTAAGTTAGCCGTCTTATTGAGCCTGTTGCTGTCCAACTCGTTTACCCCGTCTCCGGCTAACCCCTCTTCCGAAGACTTTGCAAAGACCACTTGTGACGCTGTATCCCATCGCTCAACCAAGCAGGGAGAGCGCCCCGGCAAGGTTTCGGCGGTACTCAGTCCGCAAAATACCAGTAAACATATCGGTGATTATGTGACTGTCAAGTTTGTGGTCGACAATGTTCATGCTTGCCGGAAAGGACACGTGTACCTCAACGAGACTAGGGATTATAAAACTTGTTTTGCGGCAATCATATCTGCGGCAAGCCGCAAGTTCTTTCCTGCTGACGCCGATAAAGCCTACAAGGGCAAAACGGTGGCAGTCACGGGAACGCTAGAGATGTATGGTGGAACACCGAAGATTGTTTTAGACAAGCCCGAACAACTGCTCGTCGAATAGAGCCTAGAATCAAAACATTTCTTTTTGCTGGGCTGCTGCGTCTTTGTGGTCGCTGCGCAGTATTCGTCTATGGGACATGCTGGCGCTTCCGGTAGTAGGAACCTGCAGGTGATCACTTTGCGGATTGGCTCTTCTGAGAATAGACTTTGTGAGAGTTGCCAAAGCCGGGTTTGCCGAGCTTTATGGTGGCAGTTAAGCCGCTGCATAAATCGCCGTGTAGAGGTTTGTTGTGAAGGAGAAGGCAACCTTACGCTCCGGCAAGCCAACACCTGGGGATTTTGCCGCGGTGGCAGGTGCTCTACTGCTTCTGGTTTTGGCCTTGTGGCTTTACCAGCAAAGCTTCGGCAAAGAGCCCTGGCTGAAGTGTCAGGAGCACTTGAAGAATAAGCGCATAGCCGTTTTGCGCGAGCGGCTGGCAGCATTGCACAGGCAAAAGGACTCTGTCTTAAGCGGCTCGGCAGAACGCCCGCGCGGGGCGGAATTGTCGCCGGCAGCCAGAGCCATCCTTGAGGCAACAGTAAAACTGGAGGATGATTTGAGAAAAGTCGAATTCAGCCTCCCCACCATAAGAGAAGTCAGTATCGGACATGGTGCTACGAGGCGCGTGGAAAAATGCATGACCTGTCATGATGGCATCGATAGGACAGATTGCGTGCTTGCTCCTGAAATAGGCTTGAGCGTGCATCCTGACAGCCAGTCATTATTCAAGCTTCATCCCGTTGAAAAGTTCGGATGTACTGCGTGTCATGACGGCAACGGCAGCGATCTGAATTTCCCTCATGGAAATATCCTCAAAGGTAAGATGGTGCAGGCCAGCTGCGCGCGCTGCCATGAAGATGCGCCGCTGCTTTCGGGGGCGCCTGCCGCTCTTAAGGGCGCGCGCCTGTTTCAAGAGCGTGGCTGTCAGGCTTGCCACAACGTAAAGGGATCCTCTTACCTGACGGTCAAGGCAAAGCGCCCCGGTCCGGACTTAACGCGCCTTGCCGGCAAGGTTGATATGGACTGGCTTGCCGCCTGGATTCAATCACCCAGGAAAGTGCACAGTCGTACTTTGATGCCCGAGTTTGGAGAAAAGGGTGCCGGACTGCCGCCCGACGAGGCAGTGCAAATCGCTGCATATTTGCTCAACAGCTCCACTGCCCCCCTTCTGTCTCAAGCAGCGCTTGTCTCTGCCGCGTCTGGCAGCAAAAGGAATGATAACGATCTCCGCAAAGACAAGGGAAGAAGAATTTTCTCAGAGCGCGGCTGTCTTGCCTGCCACGAGCTGGGCAAACTGCGCTCCCCCGGTCCCAAGCATCTTTCGCTGGACGGCATCGGTGACAAAGTCTCCTATGCCTGGCTTTATTCCTGGCTTGAGGATCCGGCAAGAATTTCCCCCGGCACTGCCATGCCGAAATTCGACTTGAAAACGGATGAGATTGAGGCTCTTTGCCACTTTCTTATGAGCAGCAGGTCTTACGCCACCTTCAGCAGCATAGAAAGCACAGCCGGCCAGATGTCTTTTCAGGCGCAACAGTCTGGCAAAAAACTGATTGGAAAATACGGCTGCTACGGCTGCCACAATATTGCTGGATTTGAGAAGGTGGTCCAGCCCGTTGGTCCCGATTTGAGCAATTTTGGCGCCAAGGATTCTTCGGTCTTTATGTGGGGCAAGCGAAATTCCGTCCCGCGCGGCAAGCGCAGCTGGTACACCTGGACGATTGCCAAACTGAGAAACCCTCATGCTTTCGACAGCAAACGCATTAAGTCCAGCATGCCGGATTTTCATTTGAGCCAGTCGGAAATAACGCAGCTTCTGGTTTTTCTCAAATCGCTGTCCGAATCGCCATCTGTGCCGTCCGAACTCAGGCGTTCAGCCAGTGCCAGACAGAAGGATCGCATTGCCAGTCTGGAGCTCGTTCATCAGCATGGCTGCCTGGGCTGCCATACGATGTATGACAGCGACGATTCGCAGAGGATGGGCGGGTTCAGCAAAGTCCCTGCCAGCCGAGGAGGAGTCTTTGCGCCCAATCTATCTGCTGATGAGGGGCGTTTCAAAGCAGGCTGGCTTCGCAGATTTTTGCGAGCACCATCGGCGGTGCGCCCTAACTTGATGGCGGAGATGCCGAAATACAATTTCGATAGCGGCGAGCTCGATCATTTGCTTGGCTATTTCAGCGCGATGCCGGATGCAGGAGTTAAAACAGCGCACCTATTCGATCGTTCCTTTACCGCTGGCAAGGAATCAGCACAGGGTGCGCGTCTTTTTGAACGTTACCAGTGCGGCGACTGCCACAATGTGGCGGGCAGAGCGATTGCAAAAAGCAGTCAGCTTATCTGGTACCACGATATCGAGCGAGCGCGCCTGATGGCACCAGATTTATCCCTTGCTGGTGAGCGGCTTAAAGAAAGCTGGATGAGGCAATGGCTGAAAAATCCATACTCCGTGCTTCCCACAACGACGATGCCAGAACTGGCTCTGACATCAGATGAGGCTGATTCACTTGTCCAATATCTCAAAAGTCTCGCTCGTTCGCGCATCAATATCAGGAACTGGCAGGAGGGCTCGAATGGATCCCACTCTCATTGATTGGCTCAACTTGTCATTGCGCTGGATGCACTTGATTGCAGGCATATCCTGGATCGGGGCGTCCTTCTATTTTGTCTGGTTGGATAGCCATCTAGAGCCGCCAGACCATTCAGTTGCGGCCAAATCGATGGTGGAAGGGGAGCTGTGGATGGTGCACAGCGGCGGGTTCTATCAAGTAGAGCGCCGGAAAATAGGACCGGGCGAGATGCCAGAGAAGTTGCACTGGTTCAAATGGGAAGCCACTTTCACATGGATTACCGGATTCTTGCTTCTGAGCCTTGCTTATTACATGACCAGAGGCGTTTATCTTGTAGATCCCAGTGTTGCTTCGATTACGCCAGCTCAAGCGACAATTACAGGGCTCTTGACGCTGGCTGTTTGCTGGCTCGTTTATGACTTCATCTTTCAGTCCAGGTTTGCCGCCAGTGGGAAACTTGCCACCTGGCTGTCACTTGCTTTGCTGATCGCGCTGGACTACGGGCTCTGCCATGTCTTCAGCGGGCGCGGGGCCTATATTCATTTTGGCGCGTCTCTGGCTACGATTATGGTATTGAACGTCTGGGTGCGCATTTTACCGGCCCAAAAGCAGATGATCGATGCCACCAAAGAAGGGCGGCAGCCGGACTTTTCGCTGGCAGCTAACGCAAAAAGACGCTCCATGCACAACAGCTACATGACGTTGCCTGTATTGTTCATGATGATAAGCAACCACTATCCGATTACATACGGCTCCCATCTCAACTGGATCGTGCTCATTTTGCTTGTGATATTGGGCGCCAGCGTCAGGCATTGCATGATTGCTCCGGCGAAAGAAGCCCTCTGGACCCTTGTTCCTGCATTGGCAACAGTCCTTGCTCTTTTCGTCCTGACCAGACCGCAAGCGCCCCCTTCAAACGTCTATGAGCCTTCCTCCGGTTCTGTCACAGCGCTTCAGGCGCAAACGATCATGCAGCGCCGCTGCCTCAGATGCCATTCATCCAGCCCCAGCGACGAGACTTTCCAGGCGGCGCCGCAGGGAGTCATGTTTGACACGCCGGAATTGATTGAGTCTTATGCCGATAGAATCAAAGTCATGGCCGTCGACTCTAAAACTATGCCTCTGGCAAACAAGACAGGCATGACTGACGAAGAGCGCTCGATGCTGGGCAAATGGCTGGATACGGTTGTTGCTGCCGAAGAGTGACAGCGATTCATCTTCGTTTGGCTGCGCTTGTGAGCCGGCCAGTCAGCTTAATCGGCCGCCAAATGAAATCCTCACACCCAGGTCATCTGGCAGCATCTGATTAGTGAGCGCACATAGGCTTCGCCCTTTTGTTGCAAAACAGCATGAGTGAATTTGCAGGACGGGTTGTAGAAAAGTGCCCAAATCGTCTCTTCGTCGTAGCCCATAAAGACGAACTTATCTACCAGGTTCTCCGCTACTTCCTCCAGATCTACATCAAGAGTGACGCCGGCCGTCTCAGTTGAATCGTCTAGATCGGATTCTTGTTTTGCCATGATTCTTTTCCTCTGGCTGAAACTACTCTGATGGACGGGCTCGAGCATCGTTCTTTGGTATGAAGAAAAAATGGTTCCGCTTGCTTTGTGTGGGCACCTGGCAGTGCCCATCCCCGGATTTTGCTGGCGATGGTATTCTGTCGGCGTAGCTTAGATTGAACGGAAGTAGCGAGCGGAAAGATACACCATTGAACATGGATTGTGCGCTCTTCATCTGGCGTCGTTTGGTGGAGAACTTTTAGTGCTGCCCAAACTTACCGCACGCTCAGCAAAGTCAGTCATTCGCGGAGTACGATCGGATAATGAAACTGCTTCTCACATCTGTATTTGGACCGTTCGGTGTGGACGATCGATATGGCAGGCGTTTGAATGTCATGGAGCTTTTTCATAACCAGGTAACCCGCGAACAGGGTCTATTTTCACTTCGTATCAACCACCCAAGCTTTGGTTTGTACTTGATTGCTGAAAATCTGGAGACACCAACTGCGGTGCTCGACTTTCCTTCAATCGATCGCTTTACTAAAGAAGTGAAAAAAGGATATGACTTTATCGGAATATCCTCAATTGTTGCTAATTTTTGCAAGGTGAAAAAGATGGTCGAGATTATCCGGGAGCTCTCGCCCAGGACTAAGATCATCATCGGTGGGCACTGCACCAGTATTCCCAATATTGAAAATCTGATCGACAGCGACTACTTTAGCAGCGGCGAGGGCATCAGCTGGTTCAGGCGGCTTCTTGGTGAAGACGTCAACAAGCCGGTCCGGCATCCGGCAATTTATTCGACTTTGAATAGAAGTGTTATGGGAGTGCCTCAGCCGGCTACTGCTGGTGTTATCGTACCTGGTCTGGGTTGCGTAAACGCCTGCTCCTTTTGTGCCACCACTCATCACTTTCAGAAGAAGTACATTGGCTACTTGAACACAGGAAAGGAGCTCTATGAGACGTTACGCGAAATAGAAGGGAAGCTGGGATGTGATGAGTTCTTCGTTATGGACGAGAATTTTCTCAAAAACCTGCCGCGCGCTCAAGAGTTGCTTGCGCTGATGGAGCGGGACAATAAGTACTTCTATCTTGGTGTATTCTCGTCCGCTGAGACGGTTGCCGCCTGCGGAGTGGAGTTTATGGCCAAGCTGGGCATCGATTTTGTCTGGATCGGCGTTGAATCAAAGCGATCAAGTTATGCAAAAACCAAAGGCATTGATCTGAAATCCTTGATTCATGATTTGAGAGAGCACGGCATCCAGGTGCTGGGCTCGGCAATTCTCTTTCTGGATCATCACACCAGAGAAAACATACAGGAAGACATCGATTTTACAATTGACCTGCAAACCGACTTCGTTCAGTTCATGGAATTAGGACCACTCCCAGGAACCGCTCTATATAAAGAATATGATGCCGCTGGCCGGATTTTGGCAAATGTCCCATTTGAAGATTGGCATGGGCAGGACAAAATCTGGTTCTCGCATCCGAATTTCAGCCGTTCAGAAACTCACGATTATCTGAGAGATGCGTTTCGTCAAGATTATGAACGCCAGGGACCGTCATTGCTCAGGTTGGCTGATACTTCTCTTCGAGGTTACAGAACCATGAAGTACCATGAAGATCCTCGATTGCACGGCATGCAGAGCCGACTGGCCAGCCGGTGCAAAGCCCTCCGTATGCTTTTCCGGGCAAGCAAGACGTTTTCTGAAAATTCTAAAACCATCGAAATGGTCGCTTATCTCGAGGACCAGTATGGCAAGGAATTTGGACCAATGAGTATGACGGAATGTCTACTTTCGATGGCAGTTCAAATTTTTGCCTGGAAGGAGAAGAAGTTTTCACTACTCGAGGGCAAGATGAGGCAACCGCCAACTTGTTACGCACAATATCGCATGCCGACCGGTATTAGATTACCCATTATTTCAAGTCTTTTCAGAAAAAAGCAGCTCGGTTCACCACCGGTGTCATGATATTGCATGTTACAGCAATTGTGGCATCGCTTTGCCGCACGCGATAGGCACCGCTCTCATGCGTAGCGAAGTTGGTAAGTGCGGCAACGAAATCTATTGGCGTGTTTGAGCTGTTTTGCTCGCGCTTTAAGAGGCTATCTGTTTTAGTTCGCGAACGCGCCGGCTCAAGCGTTCGATTTCCTCTGAATGACCAAGTCGAGTAAGCAGGCGGGAATAGAGCAAAAGCTTGTCTGCCATACTGCCTTCTGGCGCATCCCAGCGTAAAGACTCAGCGCTTTCGCAAAGCTTCTGGGCTGATTTGAAGTCGCCCATCATGCAATAGAAGTCGGCGATATCATTGATTACTTCTGATTTATCCAGTTTTTCTCCCCTATCGTAGCATTCGGACCTGATTTCCGCTGATTCCCGGCAGAGTCTGCGTGCTTCTTCGCAGCGTCCTTGTGCGCAAATTGACATGCCCAGCTGATTACCAATGATGGAAAATTCTTTGGCTAGTTTCTTCTTCTCCTGGAAAAATTCTCTCGCCTGTTCGAATAGCTGCTCGGATTCCAAATAGTTGCCGATTCGATAATGAACTTGCGCCAGCATTGATGTCGGTGCCACCATCGCTTGTCCTTCGAGATTCCTTTGTTTTACAGCGTGCCTCAAATGCTTTTCCAAATAGACGCTGGCACTGTCCATGTCTTCCAAGACCCACGATAAGCAGGCCAGCCTGATAATGCAGTCATCAACAGTTTGAGATTCGACTCCATAGATTTCATCGAGGATCCGGAGGGCTCGCTTTTCCTTTTCCCGGGCATGAAAAAAGCGTCCAGACAGGCAATGGCACACTGCGATTTCTTGAAGTATTCTCGCAATCATTACTCTTTCTCTCTTTGCCTTCATTTGCAGAATGGAGAGTGCGCGATAGTAAAGGCTCAGAGCATCAGCGAATTCATTCCTTTCGCGTTTGACTCGGGCATATACCATCAGTAGATCCACAAAGACCATATCCCTCTGGTACGCATTTGAGCTGAATCTCTCCATCGTTCGAGCTAAGATTTGATCCGCTTCGGCATAGCAGCCTTTTTCGTAAGCCTGTCTTCCTGCCTCTACGCATGAATCCCAAGTTTCTGGTGAGCTATTCATGAATGCATCCTCACTGCTCGATGATATCTTTAATTGTTATCGTGAATTTCGGTACATTTTGTAGCATCCTTCAATTGGATGAATTTGCTTTTCGATTCGGCTCATCAATTAGAATAGTGAATTCGAAGTAACCACCAGTGATTCGACAGGCGCTTGCGTTGCGCTCATGTGTTTCAACATGCGACACTTGTCGCGATCTCTGCAGCATGACATTCTTGCTTACACCAAGAGGAACTTGTGTCCGTCACCTAATTCTCGCCAGTAGGCTTTTTATGAAAACTCATTTCATTCTATATGTGAAAGATCAAAAATCCAGTTGCAACTTTTATTCGGCTGTTCTTGAGACTGCACCAACTCTGGATGTTGCTGGTATGACTGAATTCGAGTTGAGCGAAGAGAGTGTTCTAGGCCTGATGCCAGAAAGTGGCATTCGGCGACTTCTGGGTGATGCATTACCTGATCCCGCGACAGCACGCGGAATTCCGCGCGCGGAAATCTATCTGGTTGTTAAAGATGCTGGCGCTTATCTTTCACGAGCAGTTTCTCGGGGTGGTATTTTATTGGGCGATGTCCTTATGCGAGATTGGGGTGATCTGGTTGGCTACTGCCTCGATCCTGACGGTCACGTACTTGCCTTCGCTCAGCCCGCGCAAACTTGAGAATTTCACCAAGGAGAACTACGTTGCATCAACAATCAATTGTGGCAACCTGCATGTTCTCATTACTTGGAATGATTTTATTGCGTTCTGCAGAGTCTAAGACTGTTTGAGCGCTTGTATATTGGTGCCCTATTGTCTTTTGCAGTTCTGATTCGGAGTGCTTACTATGCGCATATCTATTGGATCGCAAGTAACCGCCAGCTCTCTAGTAGTATAGCCGGCAGGAACTCTTCAGGTTGCGGTTTGTGGACTGAACCACTCTTTGGACTGTGGGCTAGTAGCTATGCATACTTTCACTGACTATTTTCAATCACACGATTCAACTCCGAAACAAAGGCATCAGCATCTACGCCGTGCAATCGGCAAGCTCTGGCGATCGAGACCTGGCGGGCGACTGTTCTTCGCAAAACAGGATTATTGATGGCGCTGAAGCCTCTGGCAAGGAAGATCGGCTCTGTCTCTGGGAACCACTCAAGTACATTGGAAACAATCGAATCGGCTGTTATGCGAGCAGGTCTGGGCCCTCTCAGTTGCTGATCAGACGGCGCTCCCAGGAGAATTCCGGCAAGATGCACCGCCCATAGTAGCAACCCGATCACTTCCAAACTTCCGCTTATGCCCAAGAGTGGAAACAACCTCTTGTCCCAGTCTGTACCTGCCTGCAAGACTACACGAAGAAAGCAGCCGGTATTGACCAGGATGAATGGCCAGACGAGCCCAGTCTGTGTGCGCGAATCGATGCCATTGAGGGTGGGTACGACTTTGGCAGAATACCCCATGATCATCAATGATATAAAGCCAACTGTAATGGCGTGCCTTATTGCCCCAGCGTATGCGTGACTGGACTGCAAAGCGCCGACTTGCAAATAGAGAGGTGTTGCCAAAAGCATCAAAAGTGAAATGAAAAGCCACGCAAATGCGGCCTTGATGAATTTTTCCACTCTGTCCTTGTCTGGAAAATTCTGCCATAGCCGAAATGGCAGGCATACCACAAAACAAGCAGCCAAGATACTTGCGTGCGCTCCTTCTGTCAGCAAGCCTGCAAATGGACTTGATTGCAGTGCAGCCAGGCTAATAATCTCCGCAACCACACCGCCTGTGAGCAACACGAGACCGACCATTGCTTGCCTCGAGCTGACCGATGGCAGACCAAAAAGCGCCGGCAAGGTTCGTAGTGAAACACCCAAAATAATTGTTATTGCCAAACCGTGAAATTGCATGTCGCGCAAAGCGGGCAGGCAACAGGCTAAATAGAAAGACGGCATGTTCTTGCCGGCAGCCAGAGTCAGGCAGAGATTGGCAATGCTGGAAATGACAAACCACCCCAATGCAGTAAAAACATAAGCAATGTACGGCTCAAACTCTTTTCCACTTTCCTTGTAAGTTGTAAACAAGTGTGCCAGGAAAATCGTCACGGCTATCAGTTCAGCGGCCGCCGCGCAGGTAGCCAGTGCATGCGCCCACTCATGGTCGGCGGCAAACGGTATGGACAGTGAC
Organism: Candidatus Obscuribacterales bacterium; assembly: GCA_019745505.1. GTDB lineage: Bacteria > Cyanobacteriota > Vampirovibrionia > Obscuribacterales > Obscuribacteraceae > QKMZ01. The sequence goes on from JAIETE010000030.1 coordinate 20,373, forward strand.
GCTAACAATACTCCGGAGCACATGAGACTGAATACGATGGCAGCCAGAAACGGTTTGACCAGCCTGTAATGCCAGAATCGAGGGAATGCCTGGTAAGCAAAACCCATTATGAAAAATCCCATCCAGCCGTATACCTGAGCCTGGGCATGGGCATTGATCTCCTGCTGGGAGGCTGCATTGAAGCCGTGTCCTATCGAAATTCGCCACAGGAGCATTACTCCCCAGGTCGCACCAAGAGTGAGAATAGTAAATAATCCCGCTAGAAAGAAAGGACGATAAATTGTGTCGGCAAATCCTGGTCTTTCATCTTCCGTCAGAATGACATTGTTTGGTTGGAGGACTGCGCTTTGAATTTGCGAGAGAAGAAACGATTCGTCGAGTCCATGTGCACGTGCGAAATATTCAAGGGTCTCGTGCGGGCCTTTTGTTCCGCCGCATCCCTTTAATCCAAATTTGTCCAGTATTATCCTTGCCTGAGGATACTCATGGAGCAGGTCTGGGATCATTGTCTTTGGTGTAATTTTCATAGCGTTTTGCGTCTTTGTTCCTGAGTCGCAAGGAATTATGCTGAGTGACGGCTAGTTTTCTGGTAATCCTATCTATCCGCCAGACGCATCCTAATTAAGTTTACTATTTGGCATGCACATATTGATTCTCTTTTCTTCCGTGTGAATCGATCTTTGGGACTAAAAGATGCTGCCGTTCGCCACAATGAAGACAATTGCCTTATTGGGTATGGCTCGAAACGCATACTCTGTAGTCTTTGAATCATTTTTGTATCCTCTGGATTTTAGGACATTGATGTCGAGTTTCATGACTGGTAGGATACAGGTCAAATTCGGAGCGGTGATTCAGTATTGCAGTCGAAATGTAAAAAATGAACACTGGTTGAGAACAAACTGGCGCTATTAAACGCCCTGTTAAATTGAGTCACGAGCACTCATAACGGTTCTGCTGAGTTTATGTTTGAGGTCGATTTATGACTTACTCTCGGTTGTGGATAGGTTTCACCCTGGTAGTCAGCCTTTCTTTTTTTGTCCTGGGATACTTTGGCTATGAAATATACATGCAAGCTCCACCCGTGCCGGAGCAGATCCGCTCACAAGATGGAAAAGTCATCTTTTCTGCTGAAGATATAAAGGAAGGGCAGAGTGTCTGGCAATCAATTGGCGGGCAAGAAGTCGGTTCAGTCTGGGGGCATGGGGCGTATGTTGCTCCTGACTGGTCGGCAGACTTCTTGCATAGAGAGCTTATCATAATCCTTGATCGCTGGGCGCAAAGAGGCGGTGCGGAAGGCTTTTCGAAGTTAGAACCGGAGAAGCAAGCAGCTCTGAAGGAGCGGTTGAAGGGTCTGATTCGAACAAATAAATTCGATCCTTCCAGTAAAGTGCTGACGATCAGTCAGGAAGAGTCTGCAGCAATCGAGGAAGTCGGCAAGCATTACTCGGCGCTGTTCACCGGCGAAACTTCCATGGATAAGCTGCGCGATGCCTACGCGCTACAGCCTCAGGCGATCAAAAATCCTATAGCGATGAAGCAGCTCGTCGGATTCTTCTATTGGACTGCTTGGGCTTGCAGTACCAATCGACCCGGAAGTGAAATAACCTACACCAACAATTGGCCGGCTGAATCACTGATTGGCAATGCGCCGACCGGGGCGATCGTTGTTTGGTCAGTTTTAAGCTTTGTTTTCTTACTTGCCGGCATTGGCGCTCTTGCCTGGTATTTCGCGGCGGAGCGCGGGAGAGAAGCTGCGCACAGTCATGAGATTCCGTCGAACGATCCACTTTTGGGATTGACGCCTACGCCGTCTATGCAAGCGACTCTCAAATATTTTTGGGTTGCCGGAGCTTTGCTGGTAGTTCAAGTTGGACTGGGGGCATTGACCGCGCATTACGGTGTGGAGGGTTCCGGCTTCTATGGCATTCCGCTTGCTCAATGGTTGCCGTATGCTGTGACGCGAACCTGGCACACTCAACTGGGAATATTTTGGATTGCCACAACCTGGTTGGCGACAGGATTGTTTATCGCGCCTGCCGTCTCGGGCTACGAGCCTAAGTTTCAGCGGTTTGGCGTGAATTTGCTTTTTGCCTGCTTGCTTGTCATTGTCGTTGGCTCAATGGCAGGCGAGTGGATGGGTGTTCAACAGAAATTGGGGCTGGATGCCAATTTCTGGTTTGGACATCAAGGGTATGAGTATGTCGACTTAGGACGATTCTGGCAAATCTTTTTGTTTGCCGGTCTATTTATCTGGTTAGGCCTCATGGCAAGATCGCTCATGCCCGCATTTAAGCGTCCTGAAGAAAACAAAAGTCTTCTGTCATTGTTTTTGATTGCCTCCATCGCAATTGCTGCATTCTATGGAGCTGGTCTGATGTATGGCCGGCACACTAATCTTGCTATTGCTGAATACTGGCGCTGGTGGGTGGTACACCTCTGGGTGGAGGGATTCTTCGAGGTATTCGCAACAGTTGTAATCGCGTTTTTGTTTACGCGTATGGGATTGCTTGCTCATCGAACAGCGACAGCCAGTGTGCTTTTTTCAACGATTATCTTTCTGGCCGGCGGCATTATCGGAACGATGCACCACCTCTACTTTACCGGAACTCCGACACCGGTTTTGGCCTGGGGCGCCACGTTCAGTGCACTGGAAGTTGTACCGCTGACTCTGATTGGATTTGAAGCTTACGGCAATCTCACTTTGAGCAAGGCGCAGCCATGGGTTAGGGCCTATCGCTGGCCCATCTATTTCTTTGTTGCAGTAGCTTTCTGGAATATGGTCGGCGCCGGATTATTCGGATTTTTAATCAATCCGCCTATCGCACTGTATTACATGCAGGGATTGAATACCACACCAGTACACGGTCATACTGCGCTATTCGGTGTGTATGGCATGCTGGCAATTGGCTTGATGCTTTTTTGCCTCAAAGGATTGGCGACCCGAAACTTGTGGAAACCTGGGGCTGTGTGTTTTGCTTTCTGGTCGATCAATATCGGTCTGGGGCTGATGGTTCTTATCAGTCTTTTGCCGGTTGGTTTACTGCAAACATGGGCTAGCGTGGAGCATGGACTATGGTACGCGCGTTCTGCCGAATTTTTGCAGACTCCTACCATGAATGTCCTGCGATGGTTGAGAGTCGTCGGAGATACGATATTTGCAATCGGTGTTTTTGTGCTTGGTTGGTTTGTCCTAGGGTTAAAGACAGGATGGTCCATTTCGGGGCAAGTGGATCCTGATATGCCAGTACGGCAGCCAGTTACATCTGCGAGAGAGGATTAGAAAAGTTCTTCTTGCGAGCCTGAGCGTACGGTGCCCATGAAGTATTCTACTGTGCACCAGAACCAGAGCACTACACCAGCTCCCGCCAACAGCAGGCTTTCTCTGGCAGTTGCCGGTACCTCGAAGTCGCAGTACACCGTCTAGTAAGATTGCTATTACGATAATCTATGGCAGAACGCCAATTTCAATGCGGACCGACGTTCTTCGGGCATATGCCAATTTCCATTGTCATCAAAGACCTCTTGTGTGAATAATGCGGCATCGAACTTTAGGATGATTCCTTCTATAAATGCCGCAAACAAATTTTCTTTTGTTCTAAAGTCGTGACGTAGCCTGTCATTTCATTATTGGTTCCATTCGCAAGGTCTCGTTACAAGGGATTCTGGCAATAGGATAGATTTGTCCTCATTCGTTCTTCGGAAGGATCCTTCCGAAGCATCCCATTTGGGACAATACGGACACGCTTGCTGAAACAATTCCGGGAGGATACGTGTTTACTGTCGCAAGAGTCTTTTTAAGAGCGAAGAAAACGCAGTTTCTCCTGCGTTTCGTGTCGGTAATAACCTGTTTCCCATTTATTTATTGTGCCGACGTGCGTGCTCAAGATGCAGCTTCCATTTACAAGGAGAAGTGCGCGGGCTGCCATACCATTGGTGGTGGTGATATGGTAGGCCCCGATCTTGCGCGTTGTCGCTCGTGGCCGGATGCGGAGCTGCAAGAGAGTATCAAGCGCATGGAGGTAAACACGGGACCACTTACCGATGCAGAGGTAAAATCTCTGCTGGGCTACTTGAAGAATTCCACGGCGAAATCCACGCTTCCTGGAAAGCAGTCGCCTTCGTCAGAAGCAACACCTGACCAGTCTTCAGCGAGTCAAGTAGAAGCGGTTTCTCAGAAGACCATCCCGGAGCCTGCGTCAGCCGAAAGAGGAAAAAGGCTTTTCTACGGAGAAGAGAGTTTCAAGAATGGGGGGCTTTCTTGTATTGCCTGCCACAGCATAGACCATAACGGCGGCAATATGGCTCCAGATCTGACAGGCATTTCCGAAAGAATGCCTGTTGCAGCTCTAGTTTCGGCTTGTGAGAATACGCCGTTCAAAGTCATGAAGGCCGCATACAAGGAGCATGCAATCCTTCACCAGGAAGCTCTCGATCTTCAATCTTACTTAGCTTCACTGAAAGAGCCGCATGAAAAGGCGGTAAGACATCCACTCGGACTTTACGCTGGGATCTTTGCGGCAATAGCTCTTGCATTTATTGCTTTTGGATATCGGGGAAGAAACGCGAGCGTGCGTTCGAAGCTGAAGAGGAGAGACTGAGATGGCCTGGATAAAAGATGTTTTTTCTCCAAAACAGAGGCAGTGGGAAGACTTTTACCGTAACCGCTGGCAATATGACAAAATCGTCCGCAGTACTCATGGTGTAAATTGCACTGGCTCCTGTAGCTGGAATGTATATGTGAAAAATGGCATTGTCACCTGGGAGCTGCAGGCGCTCGACTATCCGACCATTAGCAAAGATATTCCGCCTCACGAGCCGCGTGGCTGCCAGCGCGGTATTTCTTGCTCCTGGTATCTCTATTCTCCTCTGCGCGTAAAGTACCCGTACATGCGAGGTGTTCTAGTTGATTTATGGCGCAAAGCCAAAGAGGACCACAAAGATGATCCCGTTGCTGCCTGGCAATCAATCGTAAACAACAACGAGCGCCGACAAGAATTTCACAATGCGAGAGGAAAGGGTGGTTTCCGTAGAGTCAAATGGGCGGAAGTAAACGAGCTCATGGCGGCGGCCAATATCTCCACCATAAAGCAGCATGGTCCGGATCGTATCGTTGGATTTTCTCCGATTCCGGCAATGTCCATGGTCAGCTATGCCTCCGGTGCGCGCTTTCTCCAGCTCATGGGCGGTGTGTGTCTTTCATTCTACGACTGGTATTGCGACTTGCCGCCAGCTTCGCCGGAGATCTGGGGAGAGCAGACCGATGTTGCCGAGAGTGCCGACTGGTTTCATTCCAAATTTGTTGCCGTAGTAGGGTCGAATGTGCTCATGACTCGCACACCGGATGCCCACTTCCTTGTAGAAGGAAGGCACAGAGGCAGTAAGGTCGTAGTATTTTCTCCGGATTTCTCTCAAGCCTCCAAAATCGCTGATGAATGGATCCCGATACATCAGGGGCAGGACACTGCTTTCTGGATGGCTGTAACACATGTCATTCTTAAAGAGTTTTACTGCGATAAAAAAACACCCTATTTTGTTGATTACGTGAAGAAGTACAGTGACATGCCATTTTTAGTTGCATTGGAGAAGAACACTGACGGCACCTATTCACCGGGAAAATTTCTGCGAGCCAGTCAAATGTCCGCCACCAAGGATCTAGAGAATAGTCAGTGGAAGATGTTCGTTCTGGACGGAAATACAGGCAAGCTGGTTGTTCCAAAGGGCACAGTGGGTCACCGATGGCAGAAAAAGAAAGGCGAGTGGAATCTAAAACTGGAAGATGAGGTCACAGGTGCAAAAATTGATCCGTTGATCATGTTGCATTCCGGTGGTGAGATTCCTCAATCCTCCGTTTCCGTTCGCATCAAAGATTTCTCCAACTTCGACGAGGAGTCCCAGTACCTGCGCGAAGTACCGGTAATTGAAATTGATACGGTCGATGGACCGTTAATGGTAACGACTGCATTCGAACTAATGCTCACTCAATACGGTGTGAAGCGGGGCTGCACCGGCGAATATCCGGAGAACTACGATGACAACGAGACTAACTACACTCCAGCATGGCAGGAGAAATTTACCGGAATAAAAGCCGGGGGGGTCGTGAAATTCGCTCGTGAATGGGCGCGTACGGCAGAATCAAGCAAAGGAAAGTGCAGTGTTATTATTGGCGCTGGTGCCAATCACTGGTATCACAACAATTTGATTTATCGCTCGATCATTACGCCACTTATCTTGTGCGGGTGCGTCGGAGTCAACGGCGGCGGTCTCAATCACTACGTTGGTCAGGAGAAATTGGCTCCCCAGGCCTCGTGGGCGCCTATTGCTTTCGGAGGGGACTGGTCTGGTCCGCCGCGTTTGCAAAATGCACCATCCTTTCACTATATACACTCCGACCAGTGGCGATACGATGGAGTGCTGGATGATGTCTGCGCGGTCAGCGACGAGACTCATTCAATGGCGCGCGGGCACACTGCAGATCGCCAGGCTCAAGCCGTACGCTCCGGCTGGATGCCGTGCTATCCGCAGTTCAATGAAAGCAACCTTTCTGTCATAGAAAGAGCTCAGTCGCAAGGAGCGAAAACCGATCAAGAAGTGATCGACGCGGTAGTAAAAAGGCTCAAGGAGCGTTCGCTCAAATTCTCCATGGAAGATCCGGATAATAGCGAGTCTTATCCTCGCGTTTGGTACATCTGGCGCGGAAATGCCCTTCTGGCTTCGGCAAAGGGGCATGAATACTTCCTCAAGCATTACCTGGGCACGCACAACAATTCGATCGCCGAGGAGAAAGCAAAAAATCTTGTCGAGGAAGTGACATGGCACGATAAGGTCGACATGGGCAAGATGGATCTTGTCGTCGATCTCAATTTTCGAATGGACTCATCGGCGCTTTATTCCGACATTGTTCTTCCGGCTGCCACATATTACGAAAAGCACGATCTCAACACGACCGACATGCATTCTTTCATCCATCCGCTGCAACCTGCCGTGCCACCATGCTGGGAGGCAAAGAGCGACTGGGACATTTTCAAGGAGATTGCGCGCTCGACCGCCCGTCTCAGTGAGTGTTATTTACCCGAGCCCGTAAAGGATTTGATTGCATCGCCACTTATGCACGATACGCCGGCTGAGATTGCCCAACCGCAAGTTTTAGACTGGCTAAAAGACGAATGCGAAGCAATACCGGGTAAGACCATGCCCAATTTGAAAATTGTTGAGCGAGACTATACCAATCTGTACAACAAATTCATTTCTCTTGGGCCACTAGTCAGAGCAAATGGACTGTCCGTGCATGGCACACACTACGATGTCGACGATCTCTACGATCAGTATATGCAAAACAATCCCACCGAGACATGGGGAGGAAAGACTTACCCTTCATTGCGCCAGGATTTGAATGCTTGCGAATTGATCCTTTTGCTTGCCGCTGAGACGAATGGAGAGCTGGCTCATCGTGCCTATCTCGCAGAGTCTGTAAAAACAGGAATAGATCACACGCATCTTTCCGCAGATTCCAGAGCAATCAGATATTCATTCAATGATTTGAAATCTCAGCCCAGGCGTGTACTGACTACTCCTTTCTGGACTGGCGTGACCAAAGGGGAGCGTACTTATTCCGCATACTGCCAGAATGTCGAGGAAGAAATCCCTTGGAGAACCCTGACGGGTAGGCAGCACTTATATCTCGACCATGAAACCTACATTGCTTTCGGAGAGAACCTTCCCACTTACAAGCCGAGACTCTCCAAGCATGCGGCTCGCGATCTCGAGAAGTCAGCGCATGATGGTGGCTCGCTCGTCCTCAATTATCTTACACCTCACGGAAAGTGGCACATTCACTCAACCTTTGGCGATACCTTGAGGATGAAGACACTTTCTCGCGGCATCGAGCCAATCTGGCTCAATGACAAGGATGCCGACTTGATTGGAGTCGCTGATAACGACTGGGTAGAGGCATATAACGATCATGGCGTTGTCTGTACAAGAGCTTGTGTTAGTGCGCGAATACCGAGGGGCATTGCTTTCATCTACCACTCGCCTGAGCGTACCGTATCGGTGCCGAAATCAAAGGAACGTGGCATGAGAAGAGCTGGAGGACACAACAGCCTGACGCGCGCGCGCTTGAAACCGCTTTTTATGATCGGAGGATACGCGCAGTTTACATACGCATTTAATTACTGGGGACCTCAGGGCGTCAACCGCGACACCTTTGTGGTGGTCAAACGCATGGATAAAGTGGAGTTTTAGACGATGGACATACGAGCACAAGTATCGATGGTTTTCCATCTTGATAAATGCATAGGCTGCCATACCTGCAGCGTTGCCTGCAAGAATGTTTGGACCGATCGTCCCGGTGCAGAATATATGTGGTGGAACAACGTGGAAACAAAACCCGGTACAGGGTTCCCGACGTTGTGGGAAGATCAAGTTCACTATAAAGGCGGTTGGAAAGTCAGCGGCAAGAGTGGAACTCGCAAACTCGAACTGCGAAGCCAGAATAAGCTCGATTCGTTTATTAAGCTTTTCTACAATCCCAATCAGCCTGGACTTGAGGATTATTATGAGCCTTGGACGTATAAATACGCTGAGCTATTCGACAGCGAGTTAGGCACCGACCAACCCACTGCCATCCCTGTCTCGCAGATCACAGGTGACCCTGTAGATATAGTTGCCGGGCCGAACTGGGACGATGATCTGTCTGGTTCACCAATCTATGCTGAAAACGATTTGAATCTTGAAGGTCTGTCTGAGGAAGAGAGAGAGCAGATGTTCGAGATTGAGCGCGTGTCAATGATGTACCTGCCGCGTATTTGCAATCATTGCGCCAATCCGAGTTGTGTCGCATCCTGTCCTTCCGGTGCACTTTATAAGCGCGGGGAAGATGGAATTGTTTTGATAAATCAGGACGTCTGTAAAGGTTGGAGGGCCTGCATTTCTGCCTGCCCATACAAGAAAATCTATTACAATTGGAAGACGGGTAAATCAGAGAAGTGCATTCTTTGCTATCCGAAGCTTGAAACAGGCCAGATTCCTAATTGCTTTCATTCTTGCGTTGGTCGCATTCGCTATTTGGGGGTCTTGCTGTATGATGCGGATCGCGTTGCTGAGGCCATGAAGGTTCCTGATCATGCTCTTGTCGAATCGCAGAGAAGCGTGATACTGGATCCTTTTGATGAGACTATCGTTGCGCTTGCGAAGAAAAACGGCATCAGCGATGAATTCATAAAGGCCGCGCAATTGTCCCCAGTGTACAAGTACGTGATGAAATGGAAAATTGCCCTTCCTCTGCATGTCGAATATCGCACTATGCCGATGCTCTTTTATGTCCCCCCGCTTTTGCCCGTGATGGGCAAGATGGACAATGGGATTTACGAAAATCCTGTCGATCAGTTTTTTACAAGCCTGGAAAAGTCGCGGCTGCCAATTAAATATCTTTCTCGTTTGTTCAGCGCCGGTAACGAAGAGCTGATCGAGTCTGTGATGAAAAAATTGATGGCTGTTCGTTACTACAAACGTTCGATCGAGATGTCTGATCTCGATATTGTGCTGGTCAGCCGCATGATGCGTGAAGGCTCCACAACTCCCGAGGAGGCTGAGGAGATTTACAGACTGACCGCATTACCCACCATCGACGAGCGTTTTGTAATACCTGAAATTCAGAGAGAAGAGGCGATTGAGGGCACGTGCAATCCTGAGCTTTGCAAGGGATCATGCGGACTTGGCATCAATCAGCCCGCGGGGAGGGGACTATGACTTGTAGCACAGGCTGCAGATGCAGCTCGGAAGATGACAGATCTTTGATGTCTAACGCACAGGCAATGCCGTCCGAGTGCGCCGGACGCACTGGCGGGACCATGCGAGGTATTACGCTGGCGCAGCTTGCTTTGATGCTCTGTTATCCGGACGAGCAATTCCATTCGAAGCTAGATGGACTAACTGATTCAATTGGTTCTGTTTATCCGGAAGCGTTAAAACCGTTCAAAAGGTTCTGCGAGCTGTCAAAGGCGTCTTCGCTTGCAGAACTCGAAGAACTGTACACTCGTACATTTGATCTGGCGGCGATTGCCAGTCCCTATATAACAGGTTATATATACGGCGACGAGAATTATGATCGCGGAACACTCATGGCGTGCTTGAGTGAAAATTATTCTCGCCTCGGTTTCGAGCTGGAAGGGGAGCTTCCCGATCATTTGGCGCTTTTATTACGCTTCTCCAGCTGGTTGGACGAGGAAACTCTCGATGAGCTTATAGAATACTGTTTGCGAGAGCCTGTTGCGCAAATGTGCGAGCAGCTCAGAAATTCCGACAATATGTACTTCTTTCTATTGAGCGCGATCAGCGCGGTTTTGAACTCTGCGCAGAGAGGAGATTCCCACAAATGATTGACTCTCTTCTGTTCATTGCTCTGCCGTATCTAGCTATTTTTGTTGGTGTGTTTGGTTCCATTTACCGAATTCGTACTGCTCCAATGACTTACTCGTCGTTGTCATCGCAGTTCCTTGAGAGTAAAGGATTGATGTGGGGATCCTTACCTTGGCATATTGGTATCACTGTTATTCTGCTTGCGCATTTCATCGCGTTTCTAGCACCCGGATTTTGGCAGAGTATGATCTCTCATCAGCTTGCACTGGCTGTCGTCGAGTCAGCCGGTTTGGGCCTCTCTTTCTTGTGCTTGATCGGATTGATAGTTCTAGCCGTAAGGCGTATGACATCGGCGAGAATTCAAGCCGTAACTTCAGTCATGGATCTGGTTGTGATTGTCCTGCTGCTCTTACAAGTCGGTCTTGGTGTGGCAACGGCGGTTCACTGCAAATGGGGCAGCTCGTGGTGCTCGGGAACTACTACTCCTTACTTGTGGAGCATTATCACATTCCAGCCGGACATGTCTTACATAGTCGATCTGCCCCTCTTAGCGAAGGCGCATATCGTCGGAGCCTGGCTCTTTATATTCGTGATACCCTTTTCCCGGCTGATACATATGTTCGCCGTGCCTGTCGAGTATTTATTCCGCCCGCCGCAGAATGTTGTCTGGACCAATGCAAATCACTGTAATGTAGCCAGTCAGAGTTTTGTCAAGGAGGAAGCCAGGCGCCATTTTTTACGAGCTTTTTGCGGTATTGCATTTGGTGGCTTTTTGCTTTCTATCGGCACATTCAGGAATGTCTTTTCATTTTTCTTCGGACCCCGCCTCGGGCGCAAAGAAGAAACAGAGCTGATGGAATTGAGACTCTCTAGACTGGAGTCTACGGTGGGACAGAGAAAGTTGGAATTGGAAAGACAGGCATCCAATTTTATTTTGGTTGGCAAGCTAGCCGATTTGAGCCCAGATGACGGGAAGTATTTTATCGACTACAAGATGCAGCCGGCGATTGCATTTAGAGGAAGGGATGACTTGCCGCTTTTGATTAGTGCCAAGTGTACTCATTTGGGTTGTACCGTAGGTAATAAGGTTGACGATAAAGGAAGAATACTTTGTCCCTGCCATGTTTCTTTTTTCGATATCAACACCGGTGAGCCGAACGCGGAGGCGCCTGCTAAAGCTCCGCTGCCGCACCTAGGATGGGTGATTATGGATGAGCATGGGAAAGTGCTGGTCAGTCGAGATGCCTCTGGTAAGACAGAGGGGGTGTTGCAGCCTCAGTCAAGGGCTTCAGCGCAGGTGTTCATAAGCAAGGGCCAGGAGGCTAAGGCATGATCGACATGGAGAAAGTAACCCGTGGACTGGCTGAATTCGCAAGCGAGCGATTTCCTGTCGATAAGTTGAACTTTCACTCCATGGTCGAGAAAAAGGAAGTACCAATTCATCGAATGAGCTGGGGTTACTATACCGGCGGGCTGACCATGTTTTTCTTCATGATTCAGGTCGTATCAGGACTTTTTCTTCTTTTCTACTACCAGCCGACCGTCAGCGACGCACATGTGTCAGTCGAGTATATAAGTCATCATGTAGCCGGCGGTGCGTTGATCCGAAATATGCATGCATGGTCTTCCTCATGCATGATCTTTTTCGCCATGGTACATTTGCTAACTGCATTTGCAATGAAGTCGTTTGAAAAACCCCGTGAAATTACGTGGATAGCAGGAGTGATTTTACTCTTCATTACATTTACGTTTGGTTTCACCGGTTATCTTTTGCCCTGGAACCAGATCGCCGTCAATGCCACCAAAGTCGGTTTGCAGTCGGTGGAATACGTAGGGCAGTATTTGCCCGGGCAGCTGGCTGATGTTCCCAGAATTTTGCGCGAGACATTCCAAGGTGAATCAAGTGTGGGGCAGTCTACCTTGGGTCGTTTTTACGCCCTCCACGTCGTCATTCTGCCTTTGCTACTGGGCGCTCTTCTGGGGCTGCATCTTCTCAGCGTCCAATTGCACGGGATGAGCCAGGGTGTCGACGTGCCAGCAAGGAAATCAGAGAAGTTTGTCAGCATCTTTATTTTCAAAGATTTGACTCTCTGGGCGACCGTCTTTCTTGCGCTTTTTGTCGTTGCCCTGTGTATTCCGTTCGACTCACTTCTACCTTTTCCGCTTCTTGCGCCATTTAACGCGCTTGGCTCCACTCCTCAGGGAATCAAGCCCGAGTGGTACTTCTATTTCGTCTATTACCCTCTCGAGCTATTACCGTTCTGGGTCATACTAATTGCCAGTATCGTTGTAGTTTCCATCTTGTTTTTTACACCCTGGATTTTCAAAGGAACCAGTCGACGGACGTTAGGATTTATTGCCGGCGCGGCTACGGCATATCTTCTTGTCATGACAATTTTTGGCGAGCAGATTTATCACTTCTTCAAACATTGAGCATGGTGGGAGCAATGAGAAAAAGCGAAGACGGAAAGACGATTTCAGCCAGATTAAAAGCTCTCGTAGCTCTTGCTGTGCCGTTACCATTTCTCATTCCGCTGCAGAGTTTTGCCTATCCTGAGTTTCAGCAGTTTGTTGAGCAGCATTCCCACAGAACCGTGAATTGTGCGATGTGCCATTCGAATGAAAATGGACCTGTCGGTGATGGGCGTGGGCAAATTGGATCATTGACGCCGGAAGAGATGAAACGGTTGAATGCCGCCCGTTTGGCCGTGGAGCCGGGGCAAGAGATTGACAGCCCTATTTTGAATCAATTCGGCAATGAAATAATCAAGGCAATTGGCAAGAAGAAATTTGTTCAAATCAAGTCGGATCCCGCTCGCCTTGCCGAAGCGTTGTCTGCCAAGAATGATATCGATGGTGATGGCATATCCGATGCAACTGAGTATCTGGATGGAAGCGATCCACTGAACAAGTTCCATGGTGATGTCGGTAAGTTATTCCTTGTCAATCTCGATCGTTTCAAAATGCATATCGTGCTTGCCATAGTTGCAGTTTTATCCGTGAACTATGGGCTTCTGCACTTGATAAAGGCGATCTCGATTCTGCAAAGTAAACGACGTGCTGAAGAGTAATCACACTGATCCGCGTCGAGCTACAATTCGGATGGCTTCTTCCAATTCACCGCTCAGGGTGTAGTTTCCTTTTCGATTGCTTTGGCGATTTCAGGGGCTCGCTCATTCATCATATGCGTGATCGTCCAATGCATCCAGATCAAGCAAATGATGATAACGAAGGAGAAGAACATCCAGCAGGTGGTCCAGATTCCCGTAGCGTTGAGAATGGCACCGAACAAAATTGGTCCGACCCAGCCTCCCAGCCCGCCGATAACGCCTACGATGCCGCCGACGACTCCGATGTCTCTGGGAAAATAATCTGGAATGTGCTTGTACACAGCAGCTTTGCCGATTCCGGTGGCGATGCCTACAACAATTACAAGCGCCGTAAAGATCCAGACGTTTGCCTGAAAGAAAATATGGGTTATTCCGCGAGCCAGTAGCTGTTTCTTTTCCACTGAGTCACCGACTTTAACTACCGGTTCCTGCCAAAACGTGAATGTGGGCATTACCAGGACGTCTTCGTGCTCCTTTGCGTAGGTAATTATATCAGCGCCTTCTTTAGGCTTGAGTTTGTAAGTCTTATCACCCACATTCAGTGAGCTGGAGGTTATGCTCGTCACGACGCCCTTTTTGAGTGCCATTATGCCTTCACCTGGTGACATGATGTCCATGCGTGGAATCGATAGCAATATGCATGCAGCCAGGCATGAGCCGAGTACCCAATACATTACCGCGCGTGCTCCGAGAAGATCCGAGAGCCAGCCGCCCATTGCCCGAATGACACCGGAAGGCAGGCTGAATATGGACGCCATCAGACCTGCGGTTGCCAGAGACATTCCGTATACGTTCAGGTAATAAGGGATCAGCCATTGAGAAAGTGCAACAAATCCGCCGAATACAAAGAAATAATAGAGCCCGAATCGCCATACTCTTGCGTGCTTTAGTGGCGCCAGTTGTTGCTTGAGCGTGAAGCCTTGGGAGTGCTCGATGCGTTTCTCGTAAGAGAATAACCAAAAGATAATCGTCATAACTAGAAGCGCACCGGCATAAACTTTCGGCATGTTGCGCCAGCCTTCCAAGTTTTGACCGTGATCTGTCAAGAACGCGAGCAAATGCGGAGCACCAAAACTGGTAATGGCCGCTCCAGCATTGCCGGCGCCGAAAATACCAAGAACTGTACCCTGGCGTTCTTTAGGAAACCAGATTGAGGTGTATGCGATTCCGACGGCGAATGAAGTGCCTGCCAGTCCAAATCCCAGTCCGGCAATTAGGAACTCAGTATAAGAATTACAGAAACTAACGCAATAGGCTGAAGCTGCCGAGACAAGCATAACTAGCGCGAATACTTTACGACCGCCATAGCGGTCCGTCCAGACACCCACAGGCAAGCGGATTATCGAGCCCGTTAGAACTGGCGTGCCAATTAGCCAACCTAGCTGTCCTTTGTCGAAATTGAACAAACCATTGTCTATGAGAAAAGTAATAAGCACCCCATACATCATCCAGCATGAGAAGCAGACGATGAAGGATAGCGTGTTGACGGTAAGGACAGAAATGGCCTTCTTATTCTCAGACATAGTTAACGACTAATTTCCTGCGCTTGTATGAATTTATGGGTTCTTGAACTCGGCACCGGGTCTTAAGTAAAACCACCAGTTAAGAACAACACATAGCAAGTAGAATGCTGCGAATCCATAGAGAGCGAATTCCGGTGTCCCCTGCTCGATTTGCTCGCCGATTACCTTCGGTATTATGAATGCACCATAAGCGGCGACGGCCGAGGTCCAGCCGAGGACTGGACCAGCCTGCTCCTTATTGAAGATTGCCGCTATAGAGCGAAACGTCGAGCCATTGCCGGTGCCTGATGCAAGGAAAAGAGCAAGAAAAATCAGGAAGAATGGTGCGAAATATTGCTCCGGATTGGGACTCTGGTAAGCGAGCCTCATGAAGTGAGAGGCGCCTAGCGCTGCAGCTACCATGACCACTGATGCAACTTGCGTGACAAAAGCTCCGCCCCATTTGTCAGATAGCCAACCGCCAATAGGTCGTATGAACGCACCAATGAATGCGCCCATCCAGGCATATGTAAGAGCGCTGGGCGCATGCGGGTTGGCAACATTGTGCATCATTATTCCATCTGCGCCCGGTGCGTGCGAGAATCCGAAAATAACCTGAATGGCGAGCGGAAAAGCGGCTGCGTAACCGATAAAGCTGCCGAAAGTCATTGTGTAGATGACTGTCATTATCCAGGTATGCTTGTTCTCGAAAATCTTGTATTGTCTATGCAACATCGGCTTAATCTTGCCCGGTAAGAGCTTGAGAAGCATTATCGTTGAGGCGATTACGCAGGGCAGTACGATCCACTGATTGATTCCTAGTCCACCTGAATTTACCGGTAGAAATGCGTAGCAGCCTGCCATTGACGTGGCGACGCCGATCGACAACATTCCTGCGATCTTTGCTATTGCCCCTGGGGTTGAGCCGATTTCCGGAGAGACGAATTCGTCGCGGATATTGTTCATTCCGACCCATGCTAGTACTACTAGCGGTATCAACAGCACTACCCAAATGTAGCCCGCGTTTTGGATAAATGTTTCCGTTCCGGCAGCAATTTTGCCAATTAGTGTTCCAGACGGCGCTTTCAGTATCATTGACTTTTGCCCTGCAATTCCGAGCGTCATAGATAAGGGAACGAGAATCTGCATTGTTGTTACGCCGAAATTGCCAATTCCGGCGTTCAAACCTAGCGAAAGACCCTGCATCTTTTTGGGAAAGAAGAAACTGATGTTTGACATTGATGAGGCGAAATTACCTCCGCCCAGCCCGGACAGCAAAGCCAAAATCTGAAACACCCAGAGTGGCGTCGTCGGATCAGAAAGTGCAAGACCGGTTCCAAGAGCCGGCAGTATTAAAAGCAGTGTGGTGAAAAATATAGTATTGCGCCCACCGGCCATCCTTATGAGGAAAGTGCTCGGTATGCGCAGGGTAGCACCTGAAAGTCCGGCGATGGACATGAGGGTGAAGAGTTGCTCTTTGCTATACGGAAATCCAAGATTGAGCATTTGGACCGTTATCACTCCCCAGTACATCCAGACGGCAAAGCCGCACAGAAGGCAAGGGATCGAAATCCACAGATTGCGCAGTGCGATATTCTTGCCTCCGTCTTGCCACTGCCGTTGATCCTCGGGGTTCCATCCACAAAGGTCGCTTTTCGGAAATTCCTTCTCTGTTATTGTCAGTGTTTGCATGACCTTTTCGCCTCTTGCGTGATGTTCAGATGATATAGATGCACAAAGCGCAGAGCCTCATTCGCTGGGTTGATTACCGGAGATTGAGTGAGGATGTAAACGTATTAATTATCGTTCTATAGAACGATAAATCGAACCCGCCGATAATCCATCATGTATAAGTAGTGGAGTAGAATTGCGATGTCTTTCTTCCGTTCACGGCTTACCTGTACAAACCAACCGATCTTGAAATTGCCCCGTGAGCATGGTGCTGTCACCGTATTCTCGCTGGCAACGCTTGTCTCTCTCTTTCTCTCATTCGGTGAGTTAACGCGCCTCGCATGGGCTTTAGTTTTGCTGTGGCTGATGATGGTATCCGCTTACGACTGTAAGTTGCTTTTCCGTACTACTTGTTTGTCAATTTTGTTGATGGGGCTGTGTGGAAATTTAACTGGCGCTCTCTTCTTTCTCCTCGTCTTTTTTGGCATCGAGACGATCAAGTCCTCTCACGGTGTAAGAGATCTCTGGTGGAGGGAAATACTGGGACTTTCGGGAGCAGCCCTGGCGCCGCTTCTTTTGAACGGTTTGATATTGAGCAATTTTCAGTCAACACTTATCGCTTGTTTGGCTTTTCTCGCATCTGTTATGACAGGAATTTCTTTGATTCATGCCCGAAAACCTGAGCTTAATGTCAATCCGATTATGACAGCCATTCTTTCCCTGTTTCTCTGGATCTGGCTTGCCCGTTTGAATCCGATATTGACGATGGCCTGTCTCGCACCTTTTTGCTTGCAGGTGCTCTGGCTCTTCAAAGCAGTAAGTCCTAGTTTCAAACAACTCGGCATTGCCCAGGCAGCTTGTATGACCACGGTTTCTCTGGCTGTCCTCTTTTTACACTGAGTCACCATACAGAGTTGTTTCTCTTTTTCAAAGCTCATTGTGAGATGTTCTTGAGCTTTGTTTCCATATCCTTCAGTTTGTTCATTCTGTCAGTCAGCTTTTGATGCGGGAGTGTGGCTTGCTGGCCCATTGTGTACAAGTCCATTTCGCCGCGTGTTCGGGATTGAAGTGTGTCTAGTATCCATAGGCTTGTACCAGGTATATAGCTCGTAGCTCCCTGCGCGACCCTCTGTCCGAATAGCTGGGCCTGCGTCTTTCGAGACGGTGCGGAGCCAAAATACTTGGTCAAAGGATTAGTCGGTCCTTTTGCTGCGGTTTTCTTCGCGGATTGCTGCTTCGCAACCGAAGTGCTGAATCCGTATCCGGCATTCATGAGTTGAATACCCCAGGCCATTTTGCTACCACCGATTGCGGCGTTGAAGAGGCAGCGCTCGATGAACTCTCGATCTGCTTTCTTCTTCTCCGCCGCATTCATTTCTGCCTGCTTCTTCAGAATTCCACCAGCAGAGTCATATATTGAAATTCGTTGCGTGAGAGAGGAGGAATTCTGCGTCTGCTGTCTAAGGCTGGCCAGATGTTCCGCCAGTTGTGCCTTGGGAATTTCACCGAAGTCCTTTTTCATCAGCCTTCGATCTATTGAGCCAACACAGTTGCTAACGGCCCTTCCCATCTCGGGACCTAGTGCTATGGTTGCTCCCGATATCGTGAACCCTATTCCGGCCGGACCTGCCAACCTTGGCTTACGACAGGTGACCGCCAATAGTCCGCACAGAGAGCCTAGATAACCGCCTGTAGTAGCAGATACGAAACCGTTCAGGTATGCGAAGTTGCGGGCTGCGAGCCTCTTCTTTGCCCGCACATGAAAATTGCAATACTCGGAAACTGCCATGTTTCTCAGATCCTGCAGCACCGGGGTCTCGCTCTCTGCGACCTGCCGTTGCTCTTGACTCAGTGAACTCAGTCCGGAAAGCAAAATTTCTCTTTCCTTGATCTTCTCATCAATGCGCTGCATTAGCGCGATTGCCCTTTTCTTGGTGCTCTTTGTGTCCAGTCCGGTTTTCTTAATTCTTCGATCGTTCGCCAGATCAAGGGCGGATTCTAGAAGAATGCCGCCTGTAATTATCGAATGACTGGTTAAAAGCATAATGGGCCCTGACTTGAGAGCCGTTCGCGATGCCGCTGCGGGCTTTCGCCAGGTCCGCCAGCGTTCCGCGGCGATCGTTGTAATACCGGCTGTCGCTACTCCCGAGCCGCCTAAGTTGTACAGGAACGTTCTCCAAGGCTTTATGCGGTTTTTGTCTGTCGATTTCATCCGCAGGTCGGTATTCAACCTGAGTAATTCGATTTCCAAACCCAAGATTTCATTTGACAAACCGTCGACCTGGTTCGGGTATGGAGTTTGCTCGCCTCTTAGGGCCGGCGTTTCGTCAGGGACTGCGTCATAGGTTATCCGCAATCTGCTGTCCGGAATTGTTTTTTCTTCAAAATTTGGTTGCGCAGACTCAGTAAGCGAGTGTAGATGCTCCTGCTCAGCTTGACTCGATTCATATGGCGTCTGAGTCGATGCTTCATTCGCCCTAACAGGGACGGCTCCGGCACTGAGCAGCGGCAGAACCAGCAGAAGTGAAATATTTCCTCTTCTATTTTTCATTTGTTGTCATCCTTGAACTGGTCACTGTCTTCTCTCAGACGTTTGCTTTGGTCGACTCCGTCGTCAATTGTCTTGAAATAATCAACCTCTGTATCTGGCTGGTCCCTTCGTAAATCTGAAAAATCTTTGCGTCTCTCATTAGTTTTTCAACTGGATATTCTCTCGAGTAGCCATACCCACCGAATATTTGTACCGCATCTACTGCTGTCTGCATTGCAGTATCAGCGGCGAAAGCTTTTGCTATGGCGGCTTCCCTCGTGTTGCGTTTGCCCTGGTCGATGAGCCAGGCTGCTTTCCAAGCAAGCAGGCGTGCGGCCTCGACATTCTTGTCCATATCGGCGAGCATGAATGCTATGGATTGGTAGTTTGCAATTTGCTGACCGAAGGCCTGTCTTTCGCGTGCGTAAGAGACCGCATATTGCATTGCAGACCGGGCTAATCCGACAGCAGCTGCTGCGACTAGAGGTCTGGTATGATCGAAGGCTGACATCGAGATTTTAAATCCGTCCCCTTCATTTCCTAAGCGATTGTCGGAGCCAACTTTCACATCGTCAAAGGTTATAGCGCGCGTGTCGCTGGCTCTTTGACCCATATTGCTCTCTTTCTTGCCAACAGAAATTCCTTCAGCCTCACGACTTACTATGAAGGCCGTCATACCGCGGCTGCCCTGCTCAGGTTCCGTTGCTGCAAGAACATAGTACCAGTCTGCAACGCCGGCATTGGTAATCCACATTTTTTGTCCATTCAGTACATAATCGTTACCAATTTTCTTAGCTGTCGTTTTAATTCCTGCAACATCAGAACCTGCCTGTGGTTCCGTCACGCAGTAAGCTGCGAATGCGAGCCTCTCCGTCATTGGCGTGAGAAACTTTTTTTTCTGCTCGGAGCTGCCTGCCACTATAAGTGGTGCTTCGGCCAGATTGTTTGCTTCCATGGCAGTTCCGATCCCCGTGCATGCGGCACCGATCTCTTCGGCAATCAAGCAACCTTCGAGGACGCCCAACCCCGGTCCTCCGAACTCTTCCGGAATATGAGTGTTCATCAAACCGGATTCCCAGGCTTTTTGGCATATCTGTCTTGGAAATTCGCCTGTTTCATCATGGTGCGCACTCTTAGGTACAATTTCCTTGACTGCGAAGTCTTTGGCCAGGCGTCTAATCTGCTCTTGTTCCTGGGATAGTTGAAAATCCATGGTCTGCTCCTTTGCATCTTCTGTCTTTGGATCGTTCTTCACTACGTATGAGCTCAAGGCGGTCTTAATTTAACGCTTCACCAAATTTCGAGTATCCTACTGGCGAATGATGCATGCGCGCATTCTAAAAAGGATTTTCTCGGCTTCGCGATTCGCTAGTCATTTAGGATGAGGGAGTCCTATTTTGAAATTGTTATATTTGTAATACAGACTCAATTTCCGCTGCGCTCATGGAATATCAAAAGCACAAAAAATTGAAAGCGGCCGAAAAGTGCCCCATAGTTAGCGTGCTCGACGTTATTGCAGCCAAGTGGACTGTCGAGATCATGAGAGAAGTATCCCTCGGGCCGACTCGGACACGAAAATTTTTGCGAGTAATCCCTGGCTTGAGCATGAAGAGTTTGCAAAGCCGGCTGAAGGAATTAGAGAAGTATGGACTGGTAAATAGGCAGGAATACGACGTTCTGCCCAGGCGAGTCGAGCATGTGATAACGGACCGCGGCAAAAGGGTGATCAGTATCTATTTGCAATTGAAGGAGCTTTCTGACGAGATGTTTCCTGTTTTCTGCGTATGCCCTATGGAAATCTCTGCGCCAGGAGTTTGCTCAGAGTTCAGCTGTCCCCATCGACCAGCCGGGAGAGACTGAAAAGGAAGAAGGAGTCTTTTATGACTCTTTCTTCCTTTTCTGCTTCAGCCGAAGTACAACATGTTAGACGTTCGATTGATTTTGGCAGAAATCGAAGTGCCATTCTTCCACCGATTGAATGAGCACCTGAAGGTTACCTCTGGGTGTCGACAAAAGAGCATAAAGTATCTTCAGCCAGGTGATTTCCTGATTCTGCGAAAGCCCTTGCGCGCGAGCCGCCGCATAGCTCTTTGTACCGGCAGGTACCACATTTGCCACCGAGCTGCTGCGCGTTTCGCAATGAATTGAACAGAGGATGCTGTCTGTATATGTCGACAAGCGAAGTTTCTCGAATATTGCCGCAGCTAAGGGGTAAGAATCCGCTCGGGTATATGTCTCCGACGTGGGAGATGAACATGATTCCCTTTCCATCGTTCACCGACTGGTAAGACCTCAACGCGCCAAGCTTGAAAGAGGGGGATATTCCGGCAAGCGCATCGTCAGAATCGGATGAATTACGCTCTAGGTATTCCAGCAAAACACGGCGAAAATGCGGAGCTGCTGTCGCCTTTACGTCGAATTTTCCATGTTTGGCGAGGGCAGCCATTTTCAACAGAATTTCTTCGGCTTCCGTGGAAGATATCTGCATCTCCTTTCCTGCGCGCCCTGTTGGTACTAGGAAGAAAGCACTCCATAGCACGGCGTTGAAATCTTCTACATTTTTTATGAGGTTCTCGAATTTTTGAAAGTTTCCCTTCCAGATTGTCGAGTTGATCTGAATCGGAAGTCCATGCTTGTTTGCCCAATTGATAATGTTTAAGGTCCAATCAAAGGAGCCAGGAACTCTCCTGAAGGCATCATGTGATTCGCGATCTGGTCCGTCCAGGCTGACTGCTATTCTGGCAATACCGCTGTCTTTCAATGCGCGAATTGTATTTTCTGTCGTTCTTGGAGTAGCGCTTGGAGTGATTGCTGTAGTAAATCCTCTTTCACTGGCGGCCTTAACGATCTGAAATAGGTCAGGACGCCAGACGGGGTCGCCGCCTGTCAGCACAATCAGCGGTTTGCCGAATTCTGAAAACCGATCCATCACACTGCAACATTCCTCGAATGTCAATTCCCTGTCGTCTCTCTTTCGGATTGCGCTGGCTCTGCAGTGCACGCAGTTCAGGGCGCAAGCGCGAGTCAGCTCCCAGAGCACAATGTAGGGGGCTTGGTGAAATGAGCCGCTGAAGCACTTTTTATCTTTGACCAGGCTCTCTTTCTCAGTATTGTTCATATGCATTACGACTAACCAAACTGTTTAATTATATGGCTGCAAAAAGACGCTGCTATCAGCCGATTGGATGATAAACAGCGCAATTAAAATGGATTGTCATCTATTTTGTCAGAATCGGTTTTGTGTGAGGATGCGCTGCCTTATCCAAGATAAAGTTCAATACGTCTTGAGCGCTGTAATTGTCTCGATTCTGTCCTACAATTCTCTTGATCTCGCCAATGTATTTTCCTGCAGTTACCAGCGGCGGCTCCAGATATCCATCCTTTTGCACTTGGGATAAGCCCACAGTAGACATTAGTCCATTGCAAAGGCATTTCTTTCCACAAGTTTCTTCTATTTTCCCGCCCTTCTGAACAAAATTATTAACAGGCTCCCCTGAGCATCTGAATCCAACCGAGCCATCCTCTTTCTTGTATGCTTGACGCAGATAGCCAAGATCGCAGATCCTTTGCCTGTTCAGATAAATCAATTCATCAGATAATGAGGATTCTACCGGCACTACTTTGAATGGATAGCCTGATGCGGAAGCCGCCGGATCCGTGAATACTTCTGGTTTTTCCTTTTGTATCCATTCGATTACTTCCCTCTTAATCGAAGCCTCAATTCCTGATTCGTTGCAGAATGCAAACAGGCTGCCGAGCTGAATGCCTTTTGCACCAGACTCAAGTGCTTTCCTCAGACCCTCCGGGCTTCCGTATCCGCCTGCCAGCCAAAAAGGCAGACCGATCTTTTGAAAGCTATCCGTGTCAATTTCGTCTTTGGGACCGTAAATCGGCTCTCCATGCTCGTCGACCCTTACGCCTCCGCGGGGCGGGGCATTGTGCCCCCCCGCGGAGTGATGTTCGACTACAAAACCGTCCACTTTGCCGCTTGATTTCTTTGCCAGAGAAAGAGCCAGTACTGATGAAGACACGATCGCTAAGAACTTCGGACGTTTCAAATCTGTTTGTTTGATCAGATACTTTCTCGGATCAAATTCGACGGTATAGCAGTCTTCCGCGCTGCTGCCTTCGACATCGATTTTTAGGCTGGTAGGTTCTTGTCTGCTCAGGCGATCGAGTATTCCAGGTATCGCACGAGGAATACCCGCTCCCATGAGGACGAAGTCTACTCCAGCAAGCATTGCTCCGAAAATGGAGGGCAATGTTGGTAGGTCGATCTTTGTAAGGTAGTTGATACCAACGAGTCCTTCGTGGCCTTCCTTTGCTAAGAAGACTTCCACAAAATTGGCTAATACTGTCAGATCGATCAGAAGTCCAGCTGACTTCATGCTGTGCATGGACACTGACTTGTAGGGCGTATCGGGTTTTCTGCCCCCCTCAATGAAATACTCCCTCAGGATGCGCTGTGCTATTTCTGGTACTGGAAACTTGCCGATTGCCCTGCGAATGGTGCCATCTGCATCGCCATCCTGTAAGCGCCGCGCCAGTACGGTGTCCAGCATGGTGCCTGAAACGACGCCCATTTGCCCTGCTTGCGCAACTGCTCTGGCTAGGCGGTAATTGGAAACCGCGACACCCATGCCGCCTTGAATGATAGTGGGATACATGGCTAGTCTAAACTCCCCTGAGAAAACTACATCCTCTCCGACATCGTGGGGCTGCACTTATCCCACTTAACTTTCATTGAGTTATCGAATCCTAACAAATGGACTGGTTTTTCACTATGGTTACAAAAAGGTGCCCACCTTGTGTAAGGCGGCATTCCTTGCCCTGGGTGAGGAATTGAGCTTTGTATCGTAGAAGTTAACAGCTGCTGTTTTGAGTCTGAAAATGATTGACAGCGTTGCATGAGCATGCGAAGTTAGTGTCGTTTCGCTCTACGAAGGATATAGAAATGCGCAAACCTCCGCAAAGATTCCTCAACTTTCAGAAAAATTTTCCTCAGGTTTTTGAAGCTTACGAATTGCTGGGCAAGGCTGTTGCTGAGGCTGGACCGCTTAATGCAAGAGAGAGTGCTTTGGTCAAGATCGGTATTGCATGCGGTGCAAAACTTGAAGGCGGACTTCATTCGCATTGTCGCAAAGCCTTAGATGCCGGATTGAGCCCCCAGGAGATTCGTCAGGCTGTCCTTTTGTCGACTACCACTCTAGGGTTTCCATCTATGATGGCTTGTTTGTCTTGGGTTGATGATGTGATTGAAGAAAAGAAGTAAACAGTCTTCGAGCTGGAAGTGGTTACCTGGAAGAATCCACCTGCGGGTTGATTCTTCTTTTCTTTATATTGCGAGACACTTATTCCTCACATTCAGGTAGTTAGGTTATCTATTGCCTTATGAGGAGTCGAGCATGTTGAGAAAGAGAATGCCTGTTGCAGAGCCGTACAAGATTAAGATGGTCGAACCTCTAATCATGTGCAGTCGTGATTATCGTAAAAAGGCAATCAGTGATGCGCACTACAACACATTTTTGCTTCAATCGAGCGATGTCTATATTGATCTCTTAACAGACAGTGGCACCGCTGCTATGAGCGAGTATCAGTGGGCAGGAATTATGCTAGGCGACGAGGCCTATGCCGGCTCGAAGAACTTCTATGTCCTGGAAAGGGCTGTGCAAAAGCACTACGGTTATGAGTTTGTCTTGCCTACTCACCAGGGACGAGGGGCAGAACACATAATTTCTAAGCTTTTAATCAAACCAGGAGACTATGTCCCCGGCAATATGTACTTCACCACAACTCGCGCTCATCAGGAATTAGCTGGCGGCACGTTCGTGGATGTGATTATTGATGAGGCTCATGATGCCACCTCACTGCATCCATTCAAAGGAAATGTGGATCTTGAAAAACTTAAGAACCTGGTCGGAATGGTCGGAAGAGAGCGGGTTCCTTATTTGAATCTGCAAGCTTGTGTCAACATGGCAGGCGGTCAACCCTTTTCCCTGTCCAACTTGCGCAGCGTGTCAGAATACTGCAGTGGACAGGGAATTAAGATCATACTTGACGCGACAAGGTGTTTGGAGAACGCCTGGTTTATTAAACAGAAAGAACCAGGATTTGCGCACTGGAGCATAGCTGAAATACTGCGCGAAATCTGCGCCTACACGGATGGCTGCACGATGTCCGGAAAGAAAGATTTGCTCGTCAATATCGGCGGATTTCTTGGTTTGCGAGACTTGCATCTTTACGAGAAAGCATGCGAATTGGGCACTCTTTTCGAGGGGCTGCACACCTACGGCGGAATGGCCGGGCGTGATATGGAAGCAATGGCGCGCGGCATTGAGGAAGCAGTAAAAGAAGAGCATCTCAATCAACGCATCGGGCAGGTTCATTATCTGGCTGAAAAGATTCAGGAGAATGGCGTGCCGATAGTCCTGCCCGTCGGAGGCCACGCGGTGTACCTTGATGCTTCGGCAATGTTGCCTCACCTAAGCCAGGACCAGTTTCCGGCTCAGAGTCTGGCGGCTGCTCTCTATCTCGAGACAGGCGTGCGCGCGATGGAAAGAGGAGTTGTATCAGCTGGGCGTGACAAAGCATCGGGCGAACACAATTATCCGAAACTAGAACTCGTGAGATTGACTGTTCCCAGGCGTGTCTACACGAACTCTCATATGGATGTGGTCGCTTATGGAGTAGGGCTGTGTAAGGAGCGGCGCGAAAAGATAAAGGGACTCAGGATGGTTTATGAGCCTGATAGTATGAGGTTTTTTCAAGCGAGATTCGAACTGCTTGAAAAGAAGTCGAATGCCATCAAGTCGCCTAGGAAAAATAGCGCGTGTGTAAGCGAAAACGCAAAGACCTTGGCGAAGAATCAGCGCTAATCCGTCGCCGGGTCGATTCGAAAGCCGTCGCTCTTTTCTATTATTGAATCTCGAACTGATTTAGACGTGGATGGTGCTTGATTTTTGAATACTTTCAATTTCTGCGAGTCAAACTGCCGTGATAGTTTGAAAGTTGCCATCGTTGGTGGAGGCGTGTCCGGGCTGTCCAGTGCATATTTCTTACTTCGAGAAGCGAAGACTCGTGGCGTTCGAATCGAGCCGACTATTTTTGAAGCGAGAAGTGATTTAGGAGGTGTTGTAAAGACCGTCCGCCATGGCGGGCTGGTTCTTGACATGGGCCCTGAATGTTTTGTCTCCACAAAACCTGCGGTTGGGGAAATTGCTCGCGAATTGCACTTTGATTCAAGAATAATTACTCAGGCTGAGCGCCGGACATTTATTGCGGAGGCCTCTGCACTTCGTGAAGTTCCGGAAGGACTGCTTTCGATGAATCCAAATATTCCGGCACTCCTCATGAGTCGTCTTTTCTCCTCTCGTGCAAAGGTCCGCTTGGCTGCCGAGCCTCTGATCAGGCGTGGAAACAACTCCGGCGACGAATCTGTCGCTGATTTCGTCAGCCGGAGATTCGGCATCGAGTTCTTGGAGAGACTCGCCGAGCCACTAATTGGTGGATTGTACGGAGCTGACCCATCTATGCTGAGCGCTAAGGCTTCAATGCCTCACCTTGTAGGATTGGAAATCGCCCACGGCAGTGTTTTCGTGGGAATGGCCAAGGACCGATGCCGTCAGCTAATCGAGCACGATAGACAGAGGACGCTTGCAAAGTCTAATGCCGGTACTATGTCTACTTTTGACGGCGGCATGGGTGTGTTGGTTGATGAGTTGAAAGCTAGCCTCGGTACCAGGGTAAGAATCATCAATTCTCAGGTCGTCTTTTTGTGCCGGTATGGAGGCGCAAACAAGTGGCTGATTGGGAGCCGCGATCGGAAAAAAGAGTGGTTTGATGCCATCATGATTGCATTACCAGGACCGGCTGCAGCACCCCTTCTCTTTTCGGTTGATGAAAGTCTTTCATGTGCTCTTTCTTCGATAAAGTATTCTTCTCCGGCGGTTGTGAGCATGGTCTTCGAACAGGCAGCCCTGGCAGAGCCTTTGAAGGGATCGGGTTTTCTTGTCCCCAAAAGCATAAGACGGAGCGTACGAGCATGCACCTTCAGCAGCAATAAATTCAGGAGAGAAATGACAAGGGAGCACGTTGTCTTGCGAGCTTCTTGCAATGTTGCTGATGCGAAGAGCAGTGATGAGGAGATCAAATTGGCCGCTGTCGATGAGCTTAGGGATTATCTGAAAATACTCGAAGAGCCTATCTTTTCAATTGTGGCCAGGCATGAGAATGCAATCCCGCAATTTGCACCAGGATATGAAAATCTTCTTGCGTTGATCGAGAGACGCAAGGCTGCTTTGCCTGGTTTCGCGCTCGTCGGTAATGCTTTCGGCGGCATGGGCGTTTCTGATTGTGTGATGAGAGCCCGTCTGGAGAGTGAACGACTTCTCGAGCAAATTGAGTTCTAGTTCGCCAGGAAAAGGTGCGTTGATGAAAACTATAATTGAGCCTTTCAGAATCAAAGCGGTGGAGCCGATTCGATTGACATCGAGGGCGGAGCGAAACGCGCTTTTGGAGAAGTCCGGATATAATTTGTTTCAGATACACGCGCAGGATGTCACCATTGACTTTTTGACCGACAGCGGGACGGCGGCGCTGTCTAGCGAACAGTGGTCTGCTCTTATGCGCGCCGACGAATCGTATGCTGGAGCCGCCAGCTTTTTCAGATTTGAGCGAGCCGTGCAATCGATTTTTGGTTTCCGATATACGTTGCCCGTGCACCAGGGGCGTGCCGCTGAGCGGTTGCTCTTCAAGCAAATGGTCTCTGCGGATCACATAGTGCCTTCGAATACTCATTTTGATACTACTCGTGCCAACATAGAATCACTGGGAGCGGTAGCGCTCGATTTGCCCTGCGCAGAGTGGCGAACTTGCGATGCCGGCGCGGCGTTCTCCGGGAACATAGATCTAGTCCAATTGGAGAATCTCCTCAATAGTACTGAATATGGTGTAATACCGCTGGTTCTGCTAACTGTGACTAACAACGCGTGTGCAGGTCAGCCCGTGTCGATGCAGAATGTCAGAGAGACCAGCCGCTTGCTCAAAAGGCACCAGATTCCGCTGTTTCTCGATGCGGCACGCTTCGCCGAGAACGCTTACTTAATTCATGAGAGAGACAGTGAGTTTTCCAGTCGTTCGATTGCTGGGATCGCTGGTGAAATGTTCGCCTATGCGGACGGCTGTTTGATGTCTTGCAAGAAAGACGGCATCGCAAACATTGGCGGATTCATTGGTGTCAACGAACTCGAACTGGCGGAGAAGCTGAAAGAGGAGATGATCGTTACAGAAGGCTTTCCCACTTACGGTGGTCTTTCGGGACGGGAATTGGAGACAATTGCGGTCGGACTCAATGAGGCGTTACAGGAAGACTACCTTCGTTATCGCGAGGCGGCAGCATTGTATCTTCACAGTGGACTGCAAGAGATCGGAGTCCCGGTAGTTTCTCCTTCTTCTCTGCACGCTGTCTACGTAGACGCCGCTGAGATGTTTCCACATGTTTCGGCTGTTGAACTGCCAGGGCAGGCTCTTGCTTGCGAACTATTTAGAGAGGCCGGAATTCGTACCTGTGAAATTGGCACCGCGATGTTTGGAAGAGTAGATGAGAAAACGGGTGCGACGATTTGCGCATCAAGGGAGTTAGTGCGGTTAGCTCTTCCTCGCCGAGTTTATACGCAAAGTCATTACGAGTACGTAATAGAGGCGTTCGAAAATATCTTGAAGCGCAGGTCTCACATTCGTGGGCTTAAATTCAAAACCCAGTCCAAAAGACTCAGGCATTTCACGGCCGTCTACGAGCCCCTAGATACTGATGTTTCGTCGCTGTTGAATAGCCCGGTTGTCCAAAAGTTCTGTCCTGATGAGCCTGCTTGCGAAATTTAATAACGTCTCCACTAATATCTCTAACTGGTCAAGGAAGTGTCTGCTTCCGCTTTTTCCAAAATGGGTTCCGGCGATATCAAGGCTTCTGATTTTGCCGGCGCTTCTTTTGGTTTTGTCGTGTACAACTGGCTGAGATTGTTCAGAACAAACATACATAATGGAACTACTCCACCAATGACAAAGATCGCACCGCCGACAATGCGCATCCATGTGAGGGTTTGAAAGGCGCTTGATTGCAAGAATGCCTGCGATCTGGCATACCAGAGTCCATCGGTAAGGACGGCGTTCAGTTGTATCACCCCAGCCGGAAAAAGGTCGAGCAGTACCATAAGCATCAGACCTGCGTTCAAAGACCAGAATGCAACAGTAATTAACCTGCTGTTCCATGAATGTGAGGGAATTAAAAAGCGCAAACAGAAAAGCATAGCGGATAAGGCTAGATTTCCATAGACTCCCATTAGAGCTGCATGCCCGTGATTTACTGTCAGATATGTTCCATGCTCATAGTAGTTGACTATGGGAAGGTTAATGATGAACCCGAACACACCGGCTCCCATGAAGTTCCAGAAGTTCACGGACAGCAAGAAGAGATAT
Source organism: Candidatus Obscuribacterales bacterium (assembly GCA_019745505.1). GTDB lineage: Bacteria > Cyanobacteriota > Vampirovibrionia > Obscuribacterales > Obscuribacteraceae > QKMZ01. The sequence continues at coordinate 50,015 of JAIETE010000030.1, forward strand.
GAGTCTTCGTGAGCGAATTGTTCACGGGCACCAAGTCTCTTGCGCTCGTTTTGAGGAGCTTTCGCCAACCGGAATGATTCAAGCGTCAAAATTATCAGAGGAACCACTTGCAGTGTTGAGAAAACGCTGCCCAGAGCAAGGGTTTCCACTGGTTTCGCGTTCCAGTAGAAATTATGCGAGATTCCGATGATACCTGAGCCCAAGAAGAGTAGTGTCGACAAATAGACCGCTCTTCCTGCGCTCTGAATCGTCACCAGTCCCATCAAATACATAAAACAAGCGATGAGTGCGGTCGTGAAGACTTCAAAAAACGCTTCCACCCACATATGAATGACGCACCATCTCCAGAAATCGGCGATAACGAAATTCGTCTTGGGGCCAGCCACAAAGCCTGAGATGAACAAGCCGAGCACGCAGAGAACTGAATAGAAGAGCCAGTTGGGCAAGGCTAGGGGATGATCATTGCGCAGAAATCCTTTAATGCCGCGATAGATCAGGAACGCCCATACTCCAATAGCGAGGAAGAGAAGCCCCTGCCACAACTTTCCAAGTTCTACGAATTCCCAGCCTTGATTGCCAAGGAGCCACCAGTCCTTGAGCATACCCAGTGGCCCCATCAGAACACCGACCGAACTGCCAATGACAAGAATGACTAGCATCAAGAAAAGCAGATTGACCAGATTTGCCTGCCCCTTCGGCTCGGCTTTAGTGAGCATGGGAATTATGAATAAAGATGCGCCCATCCAGCAGGTTGATATCCACAAAAGTGAAAGCTGCAAGTGCCAGCTGCGTGTTATCGGCAAAGGCAGAAACTTTGCGATGTCCACTCCCGCGAAGGTCGTGAACTGAACAAAGTCATGAATTGTCAGGACTCCGGCCAGGACCTGAAGCAGAAAAAGTAAAATTGCTGCAGCGAAGAATTTGTAGGTGGCTTTCTGAGTTGGCGAGGGGGTGAAGCTAGAGAGAAAGTCCAGTGTCATAAGTCTTCTCGCCGGATCAAGCAGCCTTGATTGTGAACCGTTTGAACCGACTCCTATAGATTCCGCCGGACTTTTGAGTGAAACATCTAGACGCCCACGCAGATAGAGAACGCCTCCCAGTCCTAGCATTAGACCCATGCACCCGGCCACACTCCAGAAAGTTATTGGCCAGCTGGGAACATTGCCGGCTAATGGATCATACGGCCAGTTGTGCGTATAGCTGTATTTATGCCCGGGGCGCACAGCGGAACATACCCATGCGCCCCAGAAGAAGAATGAAGTCAGATTTTGAAGTTGCTTCTCGTCACTAATATATGAGACCGGATGTATTGTTTCTTTTCCAGTGCCTTGAAAGAAATCGTGGTAGTGTTTCACGAGCGTATAGTACGCTATTTTCTGACCCTCGCTGATCGAAACAGTGTTTCCAGCCGCATCGTATGCGTTGTGCCTGATTTCTCTTTTAACCTTGTTCTCGATGGCTGCCAGCCTGTCTACATCCAGTTTTGCCGTTTGATCTCCTCCGACATATGACTCAATCATTGCAGTTGTGATCAAGTGAAGTGCATCAGCTGTAAAGTCCGGACCACGTCCGGCACCATCGCCGAACATACTGCCATAATTCATGAGGGCGTACTTTTGAAATACAAGCTGTCCTTCTAAAATCGAATTTTGCGAAACGACAACGCGGCCATCCTTGTCAACGAAGTCCGGTATCGGTGGTGCGTCCTGGTATGTGCGTATGCCCATGAAAACGACACCAGCCAATCCGCTAATTAGAACGATTGAGATAGGCAGCCACCATTTGCGAAACATACGAATTCCTCCGCGCCATTCTTCTACTATCTTCATACGCCCTTGAGGCGAGAAATGTACAGTGTTCCGGCGCTAGTTTCGAAAAATCAGTCTGAAGGCGGACACCTGAATGTGCCTACCGTATCTCCGCATGTATAGGCACCTCGTTGTAACTACTTACCAATTTTGACTTGTAATGCTTACGATTGAAATGACGCCCCTTCGCAAAGGTTCTCAAAATGCAGACTTACTATGGATCCGATGGACAGGCGCTTGTACGCGCACAGCAGAACCCGTGGCTGATTGGCAGAAAGGAGGATATCTCGTTTTTCTTTTTGCCAGTCATAGTGGCTGTGGCTGTTTATTATTTAGCTCAAACTCAGCTGGTAGCTAATTCAATGTTTTTGACTATGATTGCGGCTTATGGATTTGGTCTGGGACCACTTCATCAAGGCGCTACCTGGTTCACATATTTTGATAAAGACAATTTGGCGTATTACAAAGGTAATCAGATAAACAGATTTCGTTTTTTCATCTTGCCGCCGGTACTAATTTTGACTGGGATTGTCGCTACGATAGCTTGCCCTCAGTTCTTGTTCGGTGCTTTGACTGTTTGCCACGTCGACCATCTAGTGCAGCAGAGCGTGCGCCTGTCGCGCTTGTATAGAAAGGAGGATAAGTTCGCGACCACAAACTTCGAGCTTGAAGGAATTTCGCAGTACTCAATTGCATTTGCCTTCACTCTTGTTGGCTTTTACCGCTTCGATTTTTTAGGATTTGCTTCTATGCCTGGAGCGCTCTTTCTTACCATTGCAATTTGCGTAATAGCAATGCTTAGTGCGCTTGCGTACTTGGGCGGGATCTATCGGCAGCATATGGATGGATTGCCCTTGAACCTCCCTGCGTTGTTGTTTTGGATTCTATCCGTCTTGGCATGGGTTCCGGGAGCGTTGGTCTCAAATTACTTTGTGGCGTTCTTGATTCCGCTTACAATTCATTGGTTTCAGTTTCTCGGGATGAATGCCATTCTGGTTGAGCGAAAAGCCGCCTGTACAACTTGTTCTGCGACGGACTCGAGAAGGAGCTTGTTTCGTCCGGCTGGTATTTTGTTTGGTGTTTGTTTCATTTATTTGTCGATGTTTGTGTTCATTGACTTTCTCTGTCACTCGCCCGTCTCTGTTTATCTAAGGGGGATTTGTTTGGGCGTACTCGCCGGTCTGTCAATGTGTCACTACATGCTGGATACATTCATCTGGCGCTTTCAAGATGAGTACCAGCAGCAGCACATCTTGCCGTACATAATCAAAAGCGATTGATGTCGCACCGCTACTGACTGCCAGGTGAAACAGGCATGGTCTCTACTCTGTGCTCATCCCTGGTGTTGATGTAATACATTTTCACTCTGGTACATCAAAATCGAGGCGACATTCCGGCTCCTCTCTTGATCGAGATGTGACGCAAGAACGGTGCCGCTGGGAAAGGTCGCCTCGACGAGGATCTGTCACTTGGTGTTGCTGCTTTTCTTCGCTCTCTTTTTCGATGATTAGTGTGGTGATCGATTGTGTTTCTTGAAATGACTGTTTGCGGCTCGTAAAGTATCGGCATACTTTTGCTCAGCTAGCCTAGCAATCATTTAAGACTTTCGAGAAGTGGTATCGATTTCGTCGGTGTGGAAAGAATATCTTGTATACTTGTTTCCGCGAAACTTCGCTGCAAGATAGCTGTTGCGTCGTCTATTTTTCTATGAAGAGCGCAAAGTACCGTTCCATGTGACTCGATCCCAAGCGGACAATGCTCAATCCGTTGAATCGGGTCGACAGCATTTACCACATCCAGCGTGCAGATTTCGACTGGCTCATTTACCAAACAAAATCCTCCGCCACAGCCTCTTTGAGAGCGCACGATATTAGCCTTTACGAGAAGCTGCATAACTTTAGAAAGATACGCAGGGGGCACCCTTGTCGCTATTGCAATTTGCTTCGTTGTGAATGCCGAATTCGGATTCATAGCCAGATAAACGACAGCTCTGAGAGCGTACTCTGCTGTTTGAGAGATCATTTTGCAATTCCTTTTATGAGATCTCGACAGATCGCGTTGCCGGTTAGATAGCCTCTACTGTCATTCCTTGTATCTGTCACTAGCTTATGGCTATACTCGATTTTGCTTCATTTGATGCAGAGGAAATTTTCAAGCAGCGCGGAAAAAGAATGTTGTTCTCCTTATGGACATGCAGATGCATCTCAGACTCAAAATTTGCCAATGATTTGAGAAGCACTTTGAAGGTGGTGCATGCATCCGGTGGAGGATTGTAATCATTGGTCAAATTTCGAAGTGTGCATAGGGCTTCACCTGCATCCTCGTGTTCCATAGTCATAACCGCTATTGGGTGTTCGATACCTGCGCCGCAACCAAACATTGCGCTCTTGTTTGCTTCCATCGCGGCTATGCCGGGGAAAAGTATTAATTCTTCCTTCTGCATATGCAACTCTAACTGTTCCTTTAGGCGAGCAAAAATTTCCGCCACTTTAATCATTTCGGGATGACTGTTCCCATGGACGCGCGCTACCTTATCGGTTAGAGCAAGAATTCTTTTCAGTTCAAGCCGCAGAGGATCGTGATAGCAAGCCAAAATATGATCGATCAATTCCTTGAGGCTTGTGCGCGTCCAGTCAGGCTCGAGCACGGGTTCAAGTTTCTCGGAAACTATATTTAGTTTTTGCATTATGGTCTCTACATCCAGGTGCCTTTTCTGACAGGCGTCTGCCAGGCTGATCTTGCCGCCACAGCAGTAATCGATGCCATACTGCTCAAAAAATTGAGTGAACGCCGGATTCATGATCACTAATTCTCCGACAGGAGATTCTTTTGTGATTTTTGACTTCGAATCTATGGGAACGTTTAGTTTGATCTTCTTGTGAGGTTCACAAACCTGCTCCAAGCCAGGCAAACGCACACATGAGCACGGTTGAAACATCTCTTTTTTTGAATTGCAATCAGGACAATTCCATTCTTCCGGGAGATCCTCGAAACTTTGCAATGGAGCAATATGTTGCCTCGGCTCTCCCACTGCTTCGTCGTAAATGTAGTTGCACACCGTGCATATGTTTTTTGCATTAGACATAACAAGCTCCGCCCGTTTATGATATTGGACCATTGTGTCCAGATTAGCTTTTTCAGTCCTCGTTTCTATCGTTCCCAGGTATGATTTTGCCTGTCCTTCGATTGGACTAACCGCGAAGCTCGCTACGTGTCGACTTCGTTACGCTTCTCCGGACTGCCCTTCGGCAACCCATGGACGTGGATCGTCTTTCTTGAATCCATTAGGCTCGAAGCCTGCCTTGGTTAGTTCTTCTTGAAATTTATTCGGATTCTCTGCCGCTTCTATCATAATTTTGGAGACTGTCTTTAGAGCATCTTCCCATGTGCTTTTCATTTCTTCAGTCCACTCGCCCTCTTTGCTTAGATGTTCGGCAAGCACTGACACCAGATTTTCTGATACTGCAGCATAGTGGGCACTTTCGGTTTTGTATTTGAGATGACGAATACCCATTGCATGCAAGAAGGGTACGAGGATGTCTGGCTTTTCCACTGCTCCAACAATGGATGCCACCGAGGCAAGCAGTTTCTTGTGCTGTTCCTCTGGTGGGGTTGAGAATAGTGGACGGACGGCTGGATACTTCTCGAAAAGCCTGGCGTAAAACCTCATTCCAAGAGCTGTAGCACCACCGTTTTCTATTTTGGCGCGTTCAAAAGTCTCTCTAAGTAATTTTGCATTTAACGACATTGTGTTGGCTCCTAAAAGCGTACTTTGATTCTGCGGCTAGCCCAGTTGTGTGATTGCAAATGATCGCATTGTCACCGTTTCTGCTCAATCATCTCAAAAGATGATATTCGGGTGCTCATCCCCACGGATGATTCCAGGCTGTAAGAGTGCTTGCAATATCCGGTCATCTTGGTCAATTGCTAATAGACATTATTTGTGTAGGCAATTGTTCGTTTGATGATTATGCTTGCCGGCCAAATGGTAACGAGAGTGTGAATCTTGCGCCTTTGCCTTCAGAGCTGTCACATTTGAGCGTGCCATCATGTGCTTTGGCTATCTCAGCGCAAAGACACAAACCGACGCCGGTTCCCGGCGAGTATTTGCCGACATTAGAGACATAAAAGAAACGCTTAAAGAGACTATCCATATCGGCAGGGTCAATTGCCGGGCCGTCGTTTGCTACTGAGATGGTTGCAGTTTCTTCTCTTTCCTCACAGACTATAGAGACACTGCTTCTGGCGTACTTAATTGCGTTGTCTACCAAATGGCTTATTATCCTCTGAGTTTCAGCGATATCGCATACGATCTCAACATCTGCATTTGGTTTTTCCACATGCAGAATAATGTTCTTTTTCTTTGCTTTTAGAAGCTCGTCGTCTTTGATATCGACAAGGTCTATTAGTTTGTGCTTTCTTTTCTCAATTGTAAAGTTTCCGTTTTGATAGCGATAGAGCGCCACGAGCATCATGAGCAAGCGGTCCAGGTCGCGATTGTTTTCAACTGTGAGCTCAACAATTTCTCTTTGCGCTTCTGTAAGTTCGCCATATGAACCGTCTATTAAATGATTCAGTGTGGTTTGAATTGCTTGTACGGGTGTCATTAAGCGGAGTTTCAAGGCCAGTACGAAGTCTTCTCGCTGATTGACCAGAGCGTTATTCGATGCTTCTAGTCTTTCAAGTTGTGAGTGCTGTTCAGCAATTGCAATATTTAGCTCGGACGTTTTCTCTTCTAGCCTCTTGCGGAAATGATCTCTCCAACTTACGAGTTCGGCTTCTTTTCTGCGCATTACCCACCACATGAAAGACACGCCGATTGTCGTAGCCAGAAAGCCGCGGACGAAATGGAGTTTCTTTAATTGCGTGGTGCTCGCATCTGCAAGCGCAATCTGTTCGAGCGCAAAGAAGAGAACCATGCCAGCAAAGGCTAGCACAATGGCTAGAATCAGTATTTGAGAGGGTTTTAAACGGTCAAGGTAACGTATCATCTCTCGAAGTGTCGAATGACTCCCTCCTCTTTGACGGGCGAACCGTTAGATCGACTTCGTTCTGACGAAAATAGATTTATCAGAATCCATTGCGAGAGCCAAATTTAAAACATTTGGTATTGAGAATAAAACTCAAATGATTTACAGTCATCATCCCAAGTGCTGATTCAAACGCCGAGCCGATTAACCTGATGAGATTTCTTGTACTCTTTGGACTCTACCGATGATTCGACGACAGACGGTCACTAGTCTACCTGGCTCAGAACTGTTGCTGTCAGGATAGAATCTGCTGATCTCTGTCCGAAATCAAGATCATTTTTGATCTCAGAAAGTAATGTCGGCAAATAGATTGCAGAGGTTCCTCCATGCCTTATCGGTCTGAGGACCTAGTCTCCGAAGCTGTTCAAGCTGCGAGCGAAAGAGTCTCACACGCCTGGCTTGGCATCCACCGTTTCTTTCTCATTTAGTTTGCTCAATCAACCTTCTAGAAGTTCTTTCACATCGGCAAGAAATCTGGCGAGATCAGCTGCCCCCGTGAATGCATCGTTGACCAAATAGATAGGTCTACTCTAAATTGGATGTGCAAACACAACGGCCGGTTTCCGCAGTTACGCCAAATTTGCCCAGCTAGCTGACTCCGAATGGAGCATTGGATATGCGAGCAGGATGAGCAACTTGAGCCGTCGCAATTGCTTTGAGCAAGACCGCGGTCTCGGTTATTCGTATGTGCTTTTCTGAGAAACTCTCCTTTTGTTTCTCTACCCAGCCCATGTCGATGTCGCAAAATAATGTCGACGGTAAAGCATTCTTGCCGACGACTGTGAGAAGGTCGAGAACATTCCATCTGCACCTCTCCAGGTGTTAGTAGGTGAGATTCGGCTCTGGCTTTCCCATCGTTGCTCGCGCCTGTAATTTATGCAGTCTGCTTGCAAACTTTGATTACCTGTACTGTACAAGGTGCCCTTTTGACGAGATCCTCCGCCACGCTGCCCAGCTCCGGACGGCGGCATCCGGTCTCGCCGTGCGATCCGATGATCAATAAATCCGCCTTTTGTTCGACCGCGTCTTCGATTATTGAATCCGGCAATTTGCCGGTAATTACAGCTCCTTCTACCTCGTGGGGGGTGAGTTTGTGCTTTATTCTTTCCACTCGGTCATTCAAGATCAGTTGAGCCTGGTGGATCAGCTGTTCGCATTTTTCCCAATCTGCGGCTGAGTCGACTATAGAGATGATGCGAAACTCGACATCCGCAGACCATATCGCCTTACACACTTCAGCAAGTATTTTTTCAGCGAAATCAGAGCTGTCAATTGCAATTAGCGCTTTCATTGTAGCCCTACCTTTAATTGATAGATTCAATGCTCAATTGTTTCTCTGCTTCAAGCCAGTCTTCCAGATCAAAACCGTGCACGCATCCGCGCTGTTCAAAAATTTGATAAGCACGCTGCGAGATCAATTCCAAACGCACGGGAGTGGCATGAACGATCAGATGGTGAGCATCTTTTCCTTTTCCTTTCTCATTTGCTTCCTTTTCAATATTGCCTTTTGACATTTTCGCTTTCCACCTCTTTGTTTCGGAATCAGATTATGCTGCAGTACAGTGGATGTGAAGCGTCGTCCGGACTGGGGCAATTTTCACTCTCTCGCGGACCGCGTACAAATCTGTCCTGGCCGCTCCATGTAGACTTCCAAGATTGATCTTTATTTTGGTGTGCATCGACAACCATCTGCCAGGAAGCTTCAAAAGCCTCTTCCTCTTTGTTCAAGACCTGACCGATCCATGTCGTGATTGTGCCGTGGTTGGAGAATGCAACGCAAAAGGAGAAGACGTCGCCTACAGTAAATCCAGTCAGCGGATAGGAAGTAGGTGCATCTTGGCTCGAGATTGTTCCACTTAAAAAGTAGCCGGTGATTTTTCCGGATTCATCAATCTCAATGTGCATTTGTGAGTTATGCTGGTTGTGCCAGATGCCTGACAACAGTTGCTGTACTGATTCTTTTGTCTTCATTTTCTTAACTCCACGGAACTCATCCATCATCCAACTCTCGACGAAAGACAGCATGAGCTTCTGGAACGATTTGACCTAAGACTTTCGGATGATCGCATCTATCTAAAGGTACGCAGGACTGTCTAGGGTTATACGTAGACGTTAATTCTCGAGGATTAACCAACATCATTCGGATAGACCATGTCCGGAGCCGGACCGGGAGGCACAATGAGTTGATTGACGTGACGAATCTGATTCTTGTTACATCCGGTCAAAAGGTCCAATAACGATGATTTCCAAAATTTTGATAGCAATCGAAGACACGTACTTCATGCCGGCAATCGAGTCTTTTTTATCTCAGCTGCAAAGCAAAGCCGGTGAATTACGGATCAAGATCTTGCATGTAGTAGAGCCTGAGACTGCTGTTTATTCATGGCCGAGTGCCGAATACCGCAGTGAAGCGGAAGCTCTTGTTGGCGACGTTTGCAAAATCCTGTCCGAAAAGTTTCCTCAGTACAAAGTAGAAGGGCAACTTCGCGAGGGAATCGCCAAGGAAGAAATAATTGAAGAAGCCAGAGCATTTTCAGCCGATCTCATACTCATGGGACCACATGGAAAAAATGGTATTGGAAAATTCCTTATGGGCAGTGTTGCCAAAGATGTGATTCCGCTGGCGCCATGTTCGGTTGTGCTTCTTCGCGCTGAAATAGCGCATAAGCAGCCGAGCCCACGGTGACTGTTTTTCTAGCTGGCTAACTCCATTCCAGTCATTGGAATCAATTCCATTTTCTCAAGCACTTGTCTGGGAATTCGCACACTCAATCGCAACATGAGCTCTTGCGGCGGCCAGTGCTGGTCGGGTTCAATCACACCCAATTCGAGAAGCAGTGTCCTGATCTCTTCGACCGTGCAGTATCTTCTTCCATGCCACGACACTTCGCCATTGTCTCTTGCAAGAGAGAAGCCGATGTAGGCTGGCTCGAGATTTACAATCAGATAGCCATCAATCATAAGCACCCTCATGTTTGCAAGAATAGGAAAAGGGTATTCTTTTAAAATAGAAGTAAGAAGTGTATTCCGTATCATTCTCGAGAATGGTTTCGTTTTCTTCCCAATGGCCTTCGATTCGAGAAGATTTAATCGCAAGGCCCCTGCATCGCGCTTGTGAATCATTCCTAAGTCCGTTGGCACACCCCTTCCATTTCGCTGAAAATGGGAGCTATCGCATTGTCTGACGAATTGTATTGATGGAAAGAATATCCAATGTGGTGGAATCTACCAATTCTGGTGCGGAATTGGAGCTTCCTTTCATGCCCACGGATGCGGTATTGCAGAGGCTTAGCAGCGGGCTGACCGGTCTACAGGCACAGGAAGCCAGCACCAGGCTTACGCGTCATGGAGCCAATAGAATTGAGGTTCGTGTCCCCTCCTCACTGTTCAAAGAACTGGCTGACAATTATTTGCACGCAATGGCGATCCTTCTATGGATTACCGGCTTCATCGCTTTTGTCGCTCACATGCCCCAACTGGCAATAGCAATTTGGCTCGTGAATCTGGTCAACGGCACTTTCAGCTTTTGGCAGGAGTTCCGCGCACAGAAAGCCGTCGACGCTCTCAATAAGCTCTTGCCACCTAGCGTGACAGTGATTCGAGACGATCAGCAGCTCAATATTCCGGCCTCCAACCTAGTGCCCGGTGACATCGTCCTTCTCGAAGCGGGCGATCGAATCTCCGCCGATATGCGTCTCATTGCCAGCCAGAGTTTGGAAGTGGACCAATCGACCCTGACGGGTGAATCGAGACCTGTAAGAAAAAGCTGGCAACCTTTGAAAAAGAGCACTGGCGGCACCAGCCGAACGGAGATTGCCAATTTGGTATTTGCCGGCACGACTGTTGCTGCCGGTCATGGACAGGCGGTCGTTTATGCTACAGGAACGGGCACCGAGTTTGGGAGAATTGCCCATCTTACTCAGACAATCGTCGATCAACCTAGCCCATTGCAGAAGGAGATGGAAAGGCTGACGCGCGTAGTTTCGCTCTTTTCCGTCAGCATCGGCATTGTTATGTTCTTCGCGGCCAAATTGTTTACTCCGGCCAGTACGATAGAAGCCTTCATCTTTGCACTGGGTATGGTCGTTGCTTTTGTGCCCGAAGGAATGGTGCCCACAGTAACGCTTTCTCTTGCGCTTGCCGTTCAGAGAATGGTGAAGAGAAATGCGCTGGTCAAGCGACTCTCTTCTGTGGAAGCCCTGGGCAGCTGCAATATCATCTGTACGGATAAAACCGGAACACTAACTGCAAATGAGATGACCGTAGTTAAGGTCTTTGCCGGCAACAAAGAATACAAGCTCTCCGGCTTGGGCTATTCATTAGAAGGAGAGCTGGACCCTATGCCGTTGCCGGAGAGCGGCAAGGAGGTTTTCGAGCTTTTCAAAGCGGGAGTATGGTGCAATAACACTCGACTGGACGCACCGAGTCAACATCCGCTTGCCGGCGATCCTACTGAAGTGGCGCTTGTCGTGGCTGCCGCAAAAGCAGGACAGCCTATCAAGAGCCGTACAGCCAGGCTGAGCGAGAATGTCTTCGATTCTCGCCGTAAATGCATGAGCACAATTCATGCCGAGGGTCAAAAGAAAGTAGCCTTTATAAAAGGGTCTCCGTCTCATGTAATCGACAGATGCAGTAGCGAATTCGCTTCGGGGCAAGAAGTAAGCATCGACCCATTGCGCAGGGATGCTCTTCTTGCGCAGGTAAATGCTTATGCCATGGATGGATTGAGAGTAATTGCGGCAGCCAGGAAAAATCTCGACCCGGCTCAGGAAGATTTTTCCGTCGAAGCGGTAGAAAACGATCTCTGTTTCTTAGGACTTTTTGCAATGTACGATCCGCCCAGAGACGGGGTCGTCGAAGCGGTGGAGAAGTGCAAACGTGCCGGTATTCAGGTTGTGATGATTACTGGCGACTATGAGGTAACCGCAGAGGCGATCGCCAGGAAAGTGGGGATGATCGCACCGGGCGCGGTGAAAGTCATTACCGGACCTCAATTGGAGCGAATGTCGGAGCAAGAGTTTGTCGAGTCGATTTCCAGCGCTACAATTTTTGCCAGAGTGAATCCTGAGCATAAGCTGAGAATCGTTCGCGCATTCCAACGCCGAGGCAATATCGTCGCCGTTACAGGCGATGGTGTTAACGATGCTCCCGCCCTTAAGAAGGCTGACATCGGAGTAGCGATGGGCGAGGGTGGATCGGACGTTGCGAAAGAGTCCGCCGATATGATTTTGTTGGACGACAATTTCGCCTCGATTGTCAGTGCCATCGAAGAAGGTCGAGCTGTATACGACAACATCAAGAAGTTTGCAGTGTATGTTTTCAACAGCAACATGGCCGAAGCTGTTCCTTTTATCGTGATGCTGGTGTCCGGCGGTTTAATTCCCATGCCCTTGACTGTGATGCAAGTTCTTTCCATAGACCTTGGCACAGACATGGTGCCGGCTTTAGGTTTGGGCACGGATCCGGCGGAACCCGGCATCATGGACCGCCCTCCGCGCTCGCTCGAGCAGCCGATTTTGTCCACGGCACTGCTTTCAAAGGCACTGCTCTGGTACGGACTTATCGAGGCCGCTGCAGGAATGTCCGGGTATTTTTTCCTCAATTGGCTGCATGGTTGGCCATCAAATCCATTGGCACCTGCCAATTCTCACGTTTGGTGCATGGCCACATCCATGACTCTGGCCTGTATTGTGTGCAGCCAGATTGGTGCTGTCTTTTGCTGCCGCACTAATTTATCATCAATCTTCACAATCGATATTCTGAAAAATCGCTTGATTGTCGCGGGTGTGATTTGTGAAATCATCCTTCTTGCTTTGCTGCTTTATGTTCCATTCTTGAATGAAATCTTCAATACGGCGCCTTTGGGAAGAACTGAAATTGTTTTTGCCATTGGTTGCATTCCGGTCATGATTTTCTTGGATGAAATGCGCAAGCTGTATCTGCGTCGTCATAAATTCACTCCTCCTGATGCGCATTAGTCGGTTAACCTTCATTCGCGAGGATTAGCCGGGATCATTCTTGCAGTCCATGCACTCTTACTCACCATGCACGAAAATGGTGAGTGTAGCAATCTGCGTGCTGGAGAAATTCAAGTGATTAGAAAGATTCTGATACCGGTGGAAGACGAGTTATTCGTTGATGCGATTGCAGATTTTGTCGAGAACCTGAATTCTCCCTCCAATGACTTGACTCTGCGTATCATGCATGCGGACATTCCGCCTGAGTCGCTGACTGCGTGGACTAAGGGTGATTCTGAATTGGAACCGATGAGGCTTGTTGATTCCGTTCGTTCGGCACTCAAGAAGCGAATTCCAGACCAGAGCATTGAGACTGTGGTCGTAGATGGAACGCCGAAGAATGCGATTCTTGATGAAGCGCGAGCCTGGAATGCCGACTTGATTTTGCTTGGACCGCACGGACAAAGAGGAATAAGCAAGTTTATCCTGGGCAGTGTAGCTGCATCTGTCATACCTGATGCGCCCTGCAGCGTCGTCATGTTGAAGCCCCTCTTTCAAGAGAAAGAAAAGTTAGACGTTAAGGAAGTGGAAAAACAAGGAGCCGCGTAATGAAATCTCTTCAAGATGCATCACGAGTGAATCTCAAGGTTCATCATCGTTCGCATAAACGGTCGTTTCTTCTAGATGGTGTTAGGACTGGTATTACTGTGGGAGTGTTGTCGGCGCTCTGGCACTTCGGTTGGCTTATCCTGGTAGCCACGAATACGGCTCAAATGGTCTGTGATGCAATGCTTCGCCTGCATTCGATCGAGCCTGTCTACCTCGTATCTCCGTTTCGCCTGGAATTTGCGCTTGCTCTTATAGCTCTTTCCACGGCAGGTGGATTTTTGGTCGGCTATCTTTATGCTCTTATCTGGAACTCGGTAGGGAAAATCGGAAGAAAGCAAAGAGCTAATAGAGTGCAGGCGACTCAATAAATCATTTGCCGCAAGAGAATGACTCAGTCTAGATCTTTGGTGAGAGCAGATAATTCTTCGCTCTTCCTCAGCCTTTTCATGGCTTTGGCTTCGATTTGTCTTACACGCTCTCTGGAGATCCCAAATAATTCTCCTACCTGCGTTAGAGTCATAGTCACTCCATCCGGAATGCCGAAACGCATTCTCAAGATTTGTTGTTCTTGCGCAGGCAGAAGCGCAATTGCTTTATTTACTTTATCTGCGACAACCTTTAATGAGGCTGTTTCATCTGGCTGTTTGGCATTTGTGTCACTGATCACATCCGCCAG
>JAIETE010000069.1 GCA_019745505.1 Candidatus Obscuribacterales bacterium
TATAAGTGCTTGCCTATTCGTTGAAAAGGTATAGTGTAGGGATCATCTTTGGCCACTGCGGCAGATTTGCTGAAGTGTATGCAATGTCCAATATTGTCTATTTCGTAGTCAATGTCGCTGAAGAAGTCTTGACCTAGAAGTGGTGCGTGGTCCCATTCTTCTGTAACAGTGACGGGAATTCTCTTTGTGATACCGCCAATGGTGACATCCATCTTCATCGTCCAGGTATCTACGGTGCCGCCGATTCCTCCGACTTTGCTTGTCGCGGGCGTAGTCGGCGGGTGTATGCCGAGTTCTCGCAAATGATTTTTGCCTAGCATTGTTACTGATGCCCCGGTGTCGAAGCAGAAGGTCATGCGCCGTTTGTTGACCGCGCCGTCGACGTTCATGTCGTTGTGTCCGGGAGTGATTGTGAAATATGCTTTGGAGTTTGGTGGAACTACCGTCGGCATGATCCTTTCATCGTCATCACCATTCGACGCTCCCGGTTGACCAGTCTGGGAAGATGGAGAATTGGAGCCTGGCAGTCCTGCTTTCACAGAAGTGGGGCTTGCCGTTGATGCCGTTTGAGCTCGGTCGATAATTGTCAGCTGCTTTTGCGCAAGCGCTTTGATGTTGGTGTCAATGCCGCTGGCAATCACGTTCTGGTATAAGCCTTTTGCCTCTTCCATCTGGCCTGCGACGTGATAGCAAAGTCCTCGATAGTATTGAGCGTAGGAGTCATTGGGATTGGATTTCAACCTTACATCGAAGTATTGCGCCGCCGCTTTGTAGTTGCGGGCCTGGAACATCTTCAGTCCATAGTCGAAATACTGGTCAGCTTTTGCCGGCTGTGACAGATTGACGGTCGTGAGAGCCATAAGGCACACCACAGCGGCGGACTTTTGCAGATTGGCCCGTAAGCCTTTCACTTCCATTTATGCAGCTCCGGTCTAGGTTGGCCATAATATTCCCGGTCTGAACAGGAGAAAGCTTTCCAAACGGTTGTTTGGAAAGATTAAATGAGCTTGGTCAACTCCGGTGGACATACGTGAGAAACAATTCTGTCGCGCTGCAGGAGAAACCCTGGGTTTGGTTGGCGACGCAAAGGACCTTTTGCCCCGGCAACCCCTCGAGCAAGGGCTGGTAAATGCGCTCGAGGTCGGAAAAGAGGATATTGCATGGTCGACTCGGGATTGGTAGCCCAGAGGCAAATCGATGATGCTCTGGCTGAGCAAGCAAAGTTGAAAGCTGATGGTAAGCCCGTGCCGCGTATTGGAGACAGTCTTGTTCAGCAACTGAAGGACAATATAGCCAAGGCTGTGGCTGAGCAGCATCGCAAGAAGTAAACTTCGTTGTTTTCTGCGCCTCGTACACGTTCTGAATAGGCTACAATCAGATGCGGCATCGGCATCGCGGGCTGATGCGATGGAGTACCGGCGTGTTCAGGCTGATTGTTTCTCTGATAATTTTATCCGTCTCAATATGCTCGCCTGCCTTGGCTGCATCCAGTGAGGCTGCGCGCAAAATCTTGTCAATGCCCATTCTCTTTGTCACGGACAGGGAAAAGACTGTAAATCGAAGCGGCTATCAGGACTTCGGCGTGCAGATGATAGAACCCGTTGATGCGCTGTATTACGGCTGCCAGCAAGTGAGGGTCAAAGTTACTGCCAAAGAAGCCGAGGAGATGGAAAACCTTCCCTCCTGGGGCTGGAGCTTGCGCGAGGAGAAAGACGCTGATCCTTATGCCGTCAACGCGGACGCTCAATCAGTACCTGCAACAACCGTAAAGAGCGAAGCTTGTCAGAAGACTATGGTTCCAGATTCATCACCGGCGCCGGAATCCTCGCCCACTGCTGAAAAGCCGGTGCAAGAGAGACAACCCCCTGCTCAGAAGCCGCAGAGCTCGGTATCGCCAGATTTTGCAAATCAAGTGTTTGAGAAGGATAGCGATTTTCAAAGTCTTGTAGCCACCTTGCGAAAAGCGATGGAATTAAATCAGCGCAGGGAGTTCATCATTTTTGTTCATGGCTGCTGCATTGGATTTCAGGGCTCCATGAATCAAGCTGCAGCACTGGAAGAAGCAACGCGAATACCGGTGGTCAATTATGCTTGGGGGTCGGTAAAGGGCAATTATGGCGGCTCTACAATGACCTACCCTCGTTCTCAAGAACGCTTCAATGGATTGGTTCGTCGCCTTTTGAAAGAATTTCCAGACGAAAAAATCACCCTTGCAGGCAACAGTGTCGGCAATATGATGATCGTCGAGTATTGCCTGGAGACTTGTGAGCACAGCGATCTTCGTAAGTTCGACAACATCATTCTGTCACGTGCGGACATGGATGCTTTCGCATTCAAGACGCAGGTAAAGCACGTAATGCGCACTACCAAGCACGTCAGTTTGTACGTTGCAAAAAATGATCCGCAGATCAATTTGTCCGGCGTTCTGCGCTGGTTTTTCAATCCCAGAGACGGAAGCGAACGTGTTGGTAATACTCGTTCTGCCCCGATGTTCACTTGCGAACAGCCGGTTGTTGTTTTCGATGTCTCGGCGCTGAAATTGAAGCACATAATGCCGCATCGAGCAATTTCAGAACTGCTCAACAATGATGGCTGCGCACCCGACGATTCGCCAGTGTATATTTACACCCCCGAAAAGGACAATGTGATTCGGGTAGTTCAGCGTCCGGGAAAAGTAGCCGAGCGACAGTTTGCCAACGCTACCGGCGAATAGTCTTGAGTCTTATCGCGTAGTCCCCGAATAGATTGTCCAAAGCGAACCAGACGAAAGTCGAGTAAACTGCAATGCAAACTGTTGCAATCAGTGCATTTACCAAGGTAGGTGCGCTGTACAGAAATGCTTGCATAACTTTTGGAAAGAGTTCTGCAATTTCATCGGGCGCAATATGTCCAAATTTCCAAACGGTGCCGTAAGCCAGTGCGCATGGTGAAATCATCGACCACAGGAAAGCAAATATGATGATGAAAGGGAGGGATTTGGAACGAAAGTGATTGTTTTTCAGTTCTGAAACTATCAAATAGGTTTTGAACAGTGTCAGGCTTTGCAAGAAGGTCAAAAGTGGAAGGATGACACCTGTAGTCCAGTAGAGAGATTCTGGGATGGCGTACGAATAGTGGTTGAAGGGCGAGCGGAAGAACATAAGGCACTGCCAAAAACCCAGTGCTGCTGCAAATGCTGTCGATGAGCCCAGCAGTGAGGCGAAAAATAGCAGATTGAAAAACTTGGCGTTCAATTTCATCACAGATTACCTGCGGGGCAGAAGCAATAGCGTTTCTAAACATCAACTTAACAGCAGTGTTGCCGCTCTGTCAGCGCTAAGGGGCAAAGTCGCAAAGTGTTTTTGGCCACACGAAAATTTCATAACCACGTGCTGGTAAGTTGCGGTTTTGGCACTTAACGCGGTATTGCGTTCAGTCCGGCAATTGCAGCGTTTTGCGTGGCTATGAGAGTGCTGCCGGCTGCTTGATAGATAGTTCTTACACTCAAGCATACAATCAGGACGCCGACCGCCACCATGAGCGGCTTTGGTTGTACGGTTTTGCAGGCTTTGGCTGCTATCGGCGCGGCGATCATTCCACCAATCACCAATCCGATAACTGCGTTTAAATAGATTGAGCCGAGTGAAACAAGAAATACCGCCGAGGTCGCGGCGGCAACGAAAAACTCAGCCACGTTGACGGAGCCGATCACGAATCGAGGGCTATTTCCCTTTGCTACCAGTGTTGATGTAACCACAGGACCCCATCCGCCACCACCGACGGCATCAACAAATCCGCCCAGGAAGCCGAGACGTCCTATGTGATTTCTCTTTGGTTCTGGCTGATGCTTTCGTGCTGCTTTGACAAGAATGAGTATGCCCATTCCGAGCAGGTACAGTGAGATGAACGGCTTGATTACTTCACCGTTGACGTTGCACAAAATGTAAGCGCCGATGATTCCGCCGATAACGCCGGGAATGACCAGGCGCTTGAGAAATTCTTTGTCGACATTGCCCGCCTTCAGGTGGCAGAAAGCAGAGACAGCCGTTGTGAAAAGTTCGGCAGTGTGTACGCTGGCGGATGCGACAGCGGGCGCCACTCCTATCGACAGCATCAATGTCGAGCAACTGACTCCGTATGCCATGCCCAAAGTACCGTCAATCATCTGAGCGATGAATCCGGCAAGAATGAAAAATGGAAGTGAGTTATCCATAAGAGCGTTCCAGGGTTTCCTTCAAGGTGATGTGCATGATGTCGAGGATTTGCGAATTAGATCTGCCAGCGATGTGTTATCCAGAATGTTGGCTACCGCATCGCGCACTTCGCGCATAAGAAGCCGCAGCCGGCAGGCATCCGGCTCCGGACAGCTAGGGCACGGTTCGTAGGCGGTAACGGAGGCGCACGGAATCGGAGCTAATGGACCGTCCATCAGTCGCGCTACTTCACCGATAGTAATTTGTTCGGCCGGACGGTTGAGAACATAGCCCCCGCGCGAGCCGCGCCGGCTGCGTAAAACCCCACCGTTTTTAAGCGTAAGCATTATCTGGTTGAGAAAAGGTTCGGGAATCTGGGCTCGCTTGGCGATTTCGGATGCGGAAACACCTTGCTCCTGGTCGCAAGCGCCCAGATAAAGCAGCGCTTTTGTCGCGTATTCGCCTCTGCGTGAGAGTTTCATATTGGCAAGGGATTTGGTCGCCGGGGGCCTGTTTTACGCCAGAAAGTTGACTGAATTGGTCGTCTATTGGAAGACCCTTATGGTGTCACGTCTAATCTGATTGCGGCAAGTTCTTGACAAGCAGGCTGCAAAGATTGCAAAACGTCGCTCAGGGGATGATTTCGGACTATTTATCACTAGTCCGGTTTCTAAGAACGCTCTAATTCCTTATCTGCAATCGAGAAGGTTCGAGGTTAAACCACCAATGAATATATTTGCGGGAAACCTGCTCAAGAGCTAAGCCAGCCGGCTTTTGCGAGAATTGGTCGGGCTTCGGGCGTTGATTTCTTCTGGCTGGCGGCCGGTTTTTGTCCCTGGAAGAATTGGGTTTCACTCAAAAATCTGCTTCGCTCTGCTCTTTGGGAATGCTGAACCAGAATGCGCAACCGCCGGATTCTGCGTTGACTACACCCACTTTTCCGCCATGCGCAGCGATAATCATTTTGCAGATAGCCAATCCCAGACCGTAGCCTTTTCCTCTCGTTTTTGAATCGGCAGTCTGGAAGAAACGGTCGAAGACTTTGATCTTGTTTTCGTCCGAAAGTCCCGGACCGCTGTCGTTGACGTAAATCTCTGTTTGATACGTGGTCACCTGGTGGGTGACACTGATAGCGGTGTCAGGCGGTGAGTGACTGATCGCATTGCCCAGGTAGTTGACCAGTACCTGAACCAGTCTCTGGCGGTCAGCCGTCACTACAAGAGGTTTTACTTTGTTGATCAGCGTTACTTTGCGCTGCAAGGCGAGAGATTGAACGGAAGTGATCGCTTGATCGATGACTTCGGTGATTTCGAAATCGGACATCTGCAACTCGATACGACCAGACTCCAGGTTCTCAATCGTGAGAAGGTCATCGACCAGTCCGAGCATCCGGTCCACGTTGGCGCGGGCGGAATTGAGCTGGCGATTTCCCAGAGCGGATGATTCATTCCCTACTTGCATATACAACGCGCGCAATGTTCCTTGAACAAGGATCAAAGGCTCGCGCAAATCGCGTGCGACCATTTTCATGATTGTCGTGCGCTGTTTCCAGACTTTGTCCAATTGGTCGGCCACGTCATGCAGGACAAAGTCGAGGTAAGAAATTTCATCGGTTCCGGGCACCTGGGGCTTGAGTGGTTCGCGCAGCGGCAAGCGAGTTGAGTTGTATGTCAGTTGTTGCATGCGGCTGGAAATATCTCTTCCGAAAAGAAAGACGAGAATAAATGAGAGGAATAAGCTGCCGATCAAACCGCCTGTGATAATTCCTTCCACTCTCTGGTGTTGTTGCGCCTGAGCCTGCCGAGCGGCTTTCAAGCGTGCTTGCTCGGCTTCCGAGAGCTTGAGGAATTCTTCTTGTCTGTGGATCGCGAACTTCCAGAACGGCATCACGCTGTTATACAGTTCCATCTCGTCCTGAAGATTTTCCTGGGTCATATATGGACGCATTTCGACAAAGCGCTTGTATTCTGTGTCTCCGAGGTTCTTAAGCCTGTCGAGCAGTTTGCGCATTTCTTCGTCGTCTTTGACGAGCTGGTATAAATTCTCGTACTGGCGCTCGGCCATGCCTCGGTAATACAACCCTTGTTGATGGTCGGTCGACTTGCCGTAGAGCAGATAATTGCCCATGAAGCCATAGGAGACGACACCCATGCTCATCATGCGGTTGATGTAAGTGGCGATTTCGGTTTGTTTGTGTTCATTGATTAGGGCTGCTTCCTGCTCGTTTATCACCTGACCGATGCCGGTGAGAAGCATCGTTGCCAGAGTCAGCGGCACGATGACCAGCATCATCGCCTTTCTGAAAATGCCGGGTTTGTACTTCCTTTCCTGCGCGATGCGTTCTGCCGTTTGCCCGCTCAATTCCAGCCGCATCAATTGAGTCAGTTCATGAATGCCGGTGTGGTTGTCTTTATCGAAAGATTCGACCCCTACAGCTGTAACTTCCGTGACATTCGCTGCTAATTTTTCCAGCGTGAGCAGGTCGTTGACCAGGGCTATCAGTCGCTCTACGTTTTCCGTGCCTTGCTTCAGTAACGGTCTGGCTTCCTGATTAATCTTCTCGCCGTCGGACTTGTCGAATACGGCAAGGGAGAGGCTAACGGCCGAAAGGGGAGAGCGCATGTCGTGCGCTACCATCTCCATCAAGTGTTTTCTGAACTGTGCCGCTTTATTCAGCTGATCCGATGCTTTGTGCAAAATATTGTCTAGATAGGCGAATTCATCATCGCCAAGAATCTCCTTTTCGAGCGGAACGCGTTTTGGCAATTTGACGGCGTTCTCGATCAGGATTGTCATTCGATCGGTAATTTCTTTGTTGAAATAGAAGAGCAGCGCAATCGCGAATACGAAATTGCTGACCATGCCCCAGTAGACGAAATTCTTCGTCAATTCCCGGTAGTGCTTTTCATTGGCGATTGACTTAGAGAGTCTGTCTTGCTCGCTCTGTGAAATTGAATAGAAGCGTTTGTAATTTTCGTACGCGGAGAAGACCAGGCTTCGAGCGCTGCGCAACTGGCGAAATGGCTCTTCAGCCGACTCGCCTGGAATCCAGGGACGCAGCCACTTGAGTTTTTCCATCTCAGGCACCGCCAGTTCGTAAACCTCGCGGGCTGCACGTTTGCGTTCTTCGTCGTTGCCCGCAAGGGCAAGTAAGACTTTGAACTCGGCGAGCGCAATTTGCACATAGTGCTCGCCCTTTTCGCGTGACTTGTCGTCGCGAGAGATCAAATAGCGGCAATATAGCCCGTAGCCGACCGTGCCCGCCGCTATAAGGCGATTGGCGTGGATGGTTTGTTCCAAACTATTGCGCTGGTCTACGAGGGCGGATTCGGCCTGCTGGCTCATCCAGCCGACCAAGAGAAGCAAAATTGTCTCAAAAACCAAAGGCACAAGGACCAGCATTATCCCCTTGGTAAATATCCGCCTTTTGAATTTGACGTTCGGGGTTGCTAGATCGGATTCCGGCATATTTGAATTTAGCTCATAGGCCTTCGTGTAAGATATTACTTCAAGCGGCAAGAAATGCTCGTTTAGTTGCTGGAAGTTCCATGGCGAAGATACTCATCGTAGAAGATGATACCGAACTTGCAAAGAGTATTGCCGATTGGCTCACTCTGGAGAATCACACGGTCGAGCATGCTGAGACCGGCGAGGACGGTCTGCAGCTAGTTAACGGTTATCAGTACGACCTGCTCATTCTCGATTGGCAACTACCCGGTATATCCGGCGTGGATGTCTGTAAACAATACAGGCGCCAGGGCGGCGAGATGCCTGTGCTTTTCTTGACCGGTAAATCCGGAGCCGACGCCATCGAGACCGGACTGGACGCCGGTGCGGACGACTATCTGGTCAAGCCTTTCCAGGTTCGCGAGCTTTCTGCCCGCATTCGCTCCCTGATGCGTCGTCCAAAAGGTTTGCTGCCCACGAAGCTGAAAGTGGATTATTTGTCAGTCGAGCTGGAGACGCGAACGGCAATTGTCAACAACGACAGGGTCGTCCTCTCGCCCAAAGAGTTTGCCTTGCTCGAGTTTCTCTTTCGCCACCCCAATCGCTGCTACGGCGCCAAGGCTTTGCTGGAAGCGATTTGGCCGTCAGAGACGGAAAGTTCCGAGGATACCGTGCGTACGATTATGAAAAACCTGCGCCGCAAGATAACTCCGGCGGGTGCCGAATGTGTAATAAAGACGGTACAGGGCTCCGGCTACATTATTGAGCAATCCGTCACGTCCGAGTCCTGAAATCAGGCGCTGGCCATAATTCTCAATTGTTATTCTCTAGCCAAAATCATTCACGTTTAATTCACGTGACGGCACTTACTATCATGTCATCGAAGACGTCAGTTCGACATCACTGACGACGGCGATATTGAAAGGACGAGCAGGTTTTACCATCCACCTCGCTCGTGTCTCGAAAACCAATCGAACCGCATTCGGTGGTCTGCCCCACTGTTTGCATGATGTGCTCGTAAACCGAAATTCACGCGTCGCTTTACGAGCCTCGATTGGATTATGTCCCCAACTACAAATCAATACGATATCGCCTTGCTGGCTAAAAATTTTGTGCAAGGGGGGAGAGGGGCTTTCGAGCCTCTCTCTCGGGCATTTCGGGTCTTTTATGCCACCACCGGCAGTTTTGACTTGTGGTTTTGTATGGGCTTAGTAGACGCGTACAGGTCTGCCCGATACCTTCTTCGCTTCGAATTTCGGCTTTTCCGGATTGCGTCCGAAGGAAACGCCGAGAGTCTCGAAAAGCGCTACGTCTGCCGGATCCACAAGGCGCTGCACGATTGCTTCTTTGACGTCCATGTATTCCAGATTGCCGGCACGGTAGGAAACCACAGTAACTCCGTTGATTCCCTGGGAAACCAGTTCGACCGCTGCCGAGCCTACTTCCAGACCGAAGTTGGAATCCAGCGCTGACGATGCGCCGCAACGAACCATGTGGCTGGGTCTAATTTCTCGCACTTCCGGAATTTCATATACGCCTTCGACGAATTGTCCGGTGCGCTTCATGAACTCTTTGATTTCGGGGTCGGCTTTGATGCGGTCTTCGATTTGTTTTACGACGTACCGACCGGCTCCAATAAGTTTTCTGTGACCAAAAGAGTCCGGCTCCGAGCTCATGTCGACGAGCTCGTTTCCTGATGCATCCTTCAAGCCCTCTGCCACTACAACGATGCAGGTACCGGCATTGACGTCGCTTTCTTCAACACGTTTGATGAACTTCGCTTTCAATTGCTTGTACAGAATATCGAAATCAACCGGAATTTCCGGAATCAAAACTGCGTCGCAGTCTGCTGCTACCCCGCCTCTGAAGGCAGTGTGACCGGCGTAACGTCCAAAAACTTCCATGACAATGATGCGATTGTGCGTGCGACCGGTTGTCTTAAGATCGCGCACTGCTTCTGCAATGCGGTTGATAGTCGAGTCTCCGCCGACGCTGTATGGCATCAGATCGAGGTCCATCGTTTTCGGCGCGTGTACGCAGGGAATCCCTTGCGAAGCCAGGTCCGCCACAACCGAGCCGGTGTCGTCGCCACCTGCGATTACCAGCGCGTCGAGCTGAAATTTTTTCAGACCTTCTTTGATGCGGTCATATTTCTTGTCGTCTTTGATTTTTGATACTTTGACGCGAGAGTTTCCGGCTTCGCTGCCCGCAACGATGACATCAATCTGTTCGACTCGGTCGGCGGTAAGCTTGCAAAGCGATTTGAACTCGACGAGATTGTAAAGTCCGGCGTAGCCGTTAGGAATGATATACGCGGTAATTCCCTTGGAAAGAGCAGTCAGGGCTGCTCCCTTGATAACGCCGTTCAGACCGCCGCAGTCGCCGCCCGATGTAATGATGCCTATGTTTTTCACGCTGCCTCCAATGTCTATCAGTGCGCCAAGGTCTGGATATGAGCCTTCAGTCGGCTGTTTCTTATCGGCCGCGGGCCGCTGAAACCAACAAGACCTACCTATATAGGTCCGGAAAATTTTAGTCGATTGAAGGTCTTGACCTCACCGAGTGTAAACAGCAACAAAGAGCGTTAATTGCCTGCAATTGGCAAACAATTGAAAAACTGTGGAGAGCCTCGGGCACAGCGCATTCGCTTTCATTAAACTTGATCTCTAGCGCGATGCTTGTGGGGGCCGCGTTGCTTGTGGGGGCGCGTTGCTTGTGGGGTCCGCGTTGCTTGTGGGGGCGCGTTGCACGCGCCCAATTCCAGACTGACCATTATGCCACCCCCCATAGCAGAGATGGGCAAAAGGAGCCATTCGCAAAGGATCGCTGATATCTCGCCAGCTCAGAGAAGCAGCATCTGCCGCTTCTAACCTGCATATTGGAGTATTGCATTGAGAATTCCGATTTTCAAACTTGCAAAAATCGCGTGTATTCTCAGTCTTGTTGCCGGATTTGTTTTCTTGACCGCTTCGCTCTGGTGGGGGTGTGTATATCGTATGCCTCGCAGTAAGCCACTTGTGGTCGATATGCGCAGGGATAAAGTTCACGCAAATCCTGCTAATGACCGTTGCTTTATGATTTGCGCCGGTCTGGCAAACAATCCTCACGGCTTTCCCGGGCACTGTTACATTATTTGGGACCGCTATGTCCCCGAACGGCTTGAATACGCAACTTCCGACGGATTTGTGCCGGGCCGGATGGAGGACTTGATTCCTTCCTTGTACTGCGACATTCGCGGAATAATGGCTGACAATGCGCTTGTCGGCAATATGAGAAGCTTCGATTACGTGGCTGTTCGCCTTGACAGACCACTATATGAAAGAGCCAGAGCGGTTCGACACCAGTATGTGCTCAATCCGATTTTTCATACCGGTGTGCGTGATTGTGTTGCCTATGTTGACGAAATCGCCACAATTGCGGGTTTGCAGACTCCGCCGCGCCGGTTTGTTTATCCACTCGACTATCTGGTAAAGCTCAAGAGCTGCAACTCTTCTCATTGAAAACGATTGTAAGGGCGGTGAAAGAATAGCTCCGGCTAAGGTTGAGCGTTCCTCAATCAGCTATTCTGTCGGCTGACAACAGGCGCGTGACCGTCGCGCTGGAAACAGAGGCATTATGTTGGCTACAAGAAAGTCGTTCAATTCATTATTACTTGCACTTACCGTGTCGGGTGTTTTTTGTCCGCTTGTATTTGCTGAAGAAGCAATCGACAGCAATCCGAATCCACCGAGCGATAAACCGGCAGAGGTTACCGTCACTACGGGCAGTGCGGACAGCGTTAAGGACCGCGATGCTAAATGCGCTGATGTAAAGCCGGGCTCTGCGCTAGACTCGAAGGTTGTTTCTCCCGAGTCCATTCCGGTGTCGACTGTTCCGGATACGATCGGCATTATCGAAACGACTGCTGCTGAGCCGAATGACGTATTGAACTGGAAGAAAAAGACTCTACCGCCACGTCCCAAAATCGGTTTGGCTCTGGGTGGCGGCGGCGCACGCGGCGCCGCACACGTGCCTGTAATTCGTGCTCTGGAAAAGGAAGGGATTAAGTTCGACTACATTGCCGGCACCAGCATCGGCTCCGTGGTTGGTGGCTTGTATGCAGCAGGCGTATCGCTCGATGATTTGGAAGACGAATTCGAAAATGGCAAATTGATGCGCAATTTCATGACGGTGTCGCTTGCCGTTCGCGTTGCGGTCGCCCCAGTCATGCTGGTTCCAAGATTGTTCAATTCGAAGGAATACGATGGATTGTATCGCGGCAATAAATTTCGCAAGTATCTTGTGAGCGGACTGTCGTGCCACGACTTGAACATCGAGAGTCTGAAGATTCCATTTGCAGCGGTAACCCTCAATTTGCTCGATGGAAAACCTTATATGATTCGCAAAGGTAATCTCGGGTTTGCAATGCAAGCCAGCGCTGCTGTACCGGGATTGCGCAAGCCGGTCGAAATCGGCGACAAGCTGTTTGTCGATGGTGGTGCCTTGTGCAATCTGCCTGTGAAGCAAGTACGTGAGATGGGTGCTGATTTTGTGATTGCCGTCAATATCGACCAGCCCTTCGATGTGCAGACTCCTGACAAATTTCGCAAAATCGGCAGCGTCACCCGGCGCATGCTCAACTGGGATTTGTGGGAAATGGACAAGCCTCAGTCGGAATTGGCAGATGTGACTATCCATCCTAATACCGGTGAAGTGAGCTTGATCTCTACGAAGAAATCAGATGCGAAGCTTTGCTCAATCGCCGGTGAAAAAGCAGTCAAGGAAGCTCTTCCTTTGATTCGCGAGAAATTGAAGAATCTCGGCATCGCGCTCGGCAATCAAAAGAGCGAGTAGATTTGCGCGGAGCGTCACTCGCTCGCGCTTATCTTAGTGGATCGCTCTTTTACGAGAACCAGCTGCTCGATACTGCCTGATTGACAGGTGCTGCAACGCGGCTCTTCAAAATTGAATTCAAGCCGGAGTGTGTCTGTTTTGCTGCCGGAGCCTTCACGGCCGAAGCCGTTGCGGCCAGACCCGTGAAATCAACCACGGTCACTACGCCTTCGTCGCTGTCATCTTCATGCGAAATGAATGAATTGATTGGTGCTGTGTAGTTGGGGGACGTTTGACGTTGCGCTTCCATCTCCGCGAAAACTTGCGGCATGTGAGCGGCATATACCTGAGCCAACTCTTGCGCAAATGTTTGCGCTGCCAGATCTTGCAATATCGGTTGCACTGGTTGAGCTGCCAATCGCTCTGTTTGAGCGTGTTGCATCTGCTCGACGTAGCTCGGTACTTGCGGAACGAACAGGTTGGCATTCGGCACAACTGCCTCGATATGCTCGTATCGTTGATTTTCACTTACTAAGTCAGCCATTTTCGTCAGCAACGACGAGCATGTCTCTTCCTCGATTGCCATAGGAATGTCTGATACGGACATGCAGGCGTCAAACGATTTACCTTTATCCGAAGAAGCGAGCGGTGGGGGCATGAAGGAGAATCTCTCGTCTTCTTGCTTTACCGTTCTCGGTGGGTTTACGTTGAACATCGATGATTCCTCGGGGCTTCTAACTTCGATGGGTTGGGGTTGAATCTATAGTAAGAGGGGCTAAGTTAACTTTGCGTGAATAAGGCGAGGAGATTGGCAGATTTTTCAAATTTGATTTTAGGTCTGCTGAATCTTCCGTGAAATCGTTTGTTTCGGATGTTTCCTTTTTTCTTTCTCTAGTTTGAGGGTAAATTGTTGCAGCTACGTAACTGCGGTTTGATTTCCACTCATTGGCGGCAATTTTGTTATTTCCGAAGTGGGAGCCATCCATTCGCCGGTGTTGGGGTTGAATGTTCTGATATGCGAGTGGCGATATTCGGAAATTAGATTTGGGTCGATGCCTTCCAGTCCGAGAAGTCTTCCGGTTGAAGCTACTTCTTGTGGGGGCAGCGGAACCAGCGCAGGGTCTACAGCGGCAGTGCGGATCGGCTTTGTGGGCACGGTGAGAAATGCCGGTGCAAGACTCGGCTTGCGGAATCCATTTTCGTCGAGGTCGGCAGTGCGCGTTTGCGGCTTGGGAAGCAGCTGAGTTCTTGCCGCAACTTGGGTCGGAGCCGGGTCCGGAGCAATTGCTGGTTTGGCCGGTGTTTCAGTCGGCGCAGCCTGATTGTTGTTGCTCTTGCCGGACTTGCCGCTCTTTCCACCCTTGCCGCCTTTGCCGCCGCCCTTGCCTGCTTGCTGTGCCGCTTTGGCTCCCAGTTTTTCAGCTTCGGCCGCTGCTCCGCGCATCAGTCCAGCGAAATCAAATGCATATTTGACGGCTGCCGTGGCGAGGAAATTGCATGCGCTGACAATGTAGAGCCCGCTGGAGGCTTCACTTTTAGTAAGAGCGAGGATGAGGATGACTACGTTCCAGAAGAAGGACCAGAATGCCAGAGTGATTACGCCTTCGACCCAGGCTGGGAATGCATCTTTGAAGATCTTCAATGGCCAGGTCCAGAGAGCTGCCATGATCGGTCCGACAAAGAAGAGGTAGTACATGAATGCCATCTGGAATGCGGTGAGGATAGACCATGCGGTATTGATGCCGGCATTCGACATGTTCATTGCCATGCGCATTCCGATCGAACCCTGACTCATGCAGTTGTCGTCGCGATTGGCCGGAACTTCGTTGAGTCCGACGCAGGGGTCGGTCAATTTGCCCCAGATCATGCCTTCGGCTTTGGCGAATGGCTCGTTGCCGCGAGGTGCAGTATCAGCTTCGGGCAAATTGGTGAGGCTGCCTTCGTTTTCCGCCAGGTAGCGAACGCCGAAGGCTCGGATTTCAGCGCACATCGCATCTTGGTACATGTCGGTGCCTTGAATGCGTCGGTACTCGGAAGCGATGGTGTACTGAAGACTGTTGCCGAGGTCGATGGAATAGTTGACGACTAGGTAAGTGCTGGGGACGAGGAAAACGCCGATGATAGCGCGTTGGATGCCTTCCAGTGGGCTGGCTTGTCCAGCCATGAGCGGGTTGCCTTGAGCGATGATTGCTCTTACTTGCGTGAGTACTGCGCCGGGAAGAATGAGGAGCAGCGCCATTGGTACGAAGAAACCATCACGCAGTCTGTTCCAGCGGTTGCCACCTTCGGTGGTGAAATTCTTCATCACGCGCTGGCAGTAGTCGATGGCTTGAATAGCTTGCTCGCGAGCAATGTCTCCGGCATTGTTGCCGGCTTGGTTGGCTTGTGCTTGCTGAGTTGCTTGAGCTTGTGGAACTGCATTTTTCGGTCTTTTTTGCTTGGCCACTTGCCATTCAGCTTTGTTCTCCAGCACGCTGGCTTGTTGCTTGTTGTCCCATCTTCCAGGAACTTTGCAGAGATCTCTGGCGCGCTGTTCCAGGCGAAGTTCTCCGGTGCGCTGGAGATGATTTCTTTCTTGCCGACAAAGAGGGTCACCTTTTGCAGTAGCTTCAAAGCTAAAGGCGGTGACGGCGAAGAGTGCCGCCATCAAAGCAAATATGACTGACTTGGCTGATTGGCTATCGGTATTCACCGAAGAAACGCTGCGTGTCATCTGTGCAGTGCCTGGGGATGGGGGACTTATGCAGAAATATTAAAGAAGAGATCGTGAAAAGCACGTGAACGCGCGAAAATGCGCGCCTGTGACCACTTCGCCGGCTGCAAGGCCGTTACGAATAACCAGCGCGTTCACGCTTAAATTCACTCGCTTCGGGAGAGAATTAATGTGTTTTTTTGACTCGATTTTGCAGTCGGAGCACAAATTTCTCGCGGATTAAATTTTTTCGCGAGGCTTTGCTACTTGCTGTCCCCCGCTTTGTCAGCCAGTTCGGCTGCTTTCTGTCCGGCTGCTTTGACCAGTCCACCGAAGTCGAATGCGTATTTCACCGATGCCGTAGCCAGGAAGTTGATGGCGGTCACCATGAAGATGCCCGTGTCATCAGTCCCCTTGAAGCAAGCCAGCAATAGAATCGTGGTGCTCCAGAACAAGCTCCAGAAGCACAGTGTGACTACGCCTTCCACCCAACTGCCGAATGCATCTCGAAGGAATTTCATGGGCCAGACCCAGAGTGCCGCCATGATCGGTCCGACGAAGAACAGGTAATAGAAAAATGCCATCTGGAATGCGCAGAGGATAGACCAACCCGTGCACATAGCCGCATTTGTGGTGTTAAGAAGCGAGCGCACTGCAGTGTTGGAAGATTCGATGCTGGCGTCATCTCGGTTGGCAGGCACCAGATGCAAGCCGGAACAAGGGTCCTCTAACTTACCCCAGATACGTGCTTCTGCTTTGGCGAAAATTCCCTGTGGATTTCGCGGCGTGAAGTCCCAATCGGGAGTGTTCAGCGAGCTGTCGTTTTCCGCCAGATAGCGCGCACCGAATGCGCGGATTTCTGCACACATTGCGTCTTCATACATGTCCGTTCGAAACAGCCGCTTATACTCATCGGCAATTGTGAATTGAATGCTGTTGCCCAAGTCAATTGCATAATTGCAGATCAAGTAACTGCCCGGGATGAGAAATACCGCAATCATTCCTCTCTGCATGCCTTCAATCGGGCTGACCTGTCCGACAATCGGCGAGCCTTGAGAAATAATTGCTCGAACCTGGCAGACAACCGCCCCGGGAAGCAAGATGAGAATAGCTATCGGCACAAAGACACCATCGCGGAATCTGTTCCACTTGTTGCCGCCTTCGGCCGTGAAGTTCTTCATGAAACGCGAACAATAGTCAATGGCTTGGACTGCTTGCTCTCTGGCGATGTCCGCTGCCGAGTTGCCGGCTTGGTTGGCCTGCGCCTGCCCGGACGCTTTAGCTGTCGGCGTCGAATTCTTCGGTTGGCGAGCTAGACCAGCCAATCTCTCTGCGGCCAAAAATTTTGTCTTTTGAATCTGGTCATCAGTGGCCTTTCGCGGGTCGGCCATGAGAGCCTTCGCCTTAGCTGCAGCCTCTTTCATATAGGTCGTTTTGTAGACCTGGTCCTGCAATATGTTTGCGTTGTTCTGCCTGTTTTGGTTTTGTCCCTGCTGATTTCCTTGCGACTGACCGCCGCCGTTGTTCCCGCCGCCGTTATTGCCACCACCGCCTCCACCGGCATTGCCGCCACCGCCGCCGCCGTTTCCAGTACCGAAGGCGCCCCCGCCCTGAGGTAAGTATTGTTGGAGCTGTTGCTGAAGGTTTTGATTATTCGGTTGTTGCTGCAGAGCATTCTGCATGGCTTGCTGTCTAGCCAGGCGCTGCGCGGCGATATTTTGTGCCGTGCGCTGCTGCGGTGTTAATTGTTGCTGTTGCTGAGCTGGCTGGAGATTCGCATATTGCACGGGCTGTCCGAGCTGACCGGATGGTAGCGCCGTTCCACCGCCAACCTGTGGAACCTGACCCTGCGTAAAAGGCAATTGCGGCAAATTTCCCATTTGAGGAAACTGAGGCAATTGAAGATTTGGAAACGGCAGTTGCGGAAGCTGAATTTGAGGACCATTGGGAAGCTGAAGTGTCGGGAGGTTGGCGGAAACATTCGGAAGCTGTCCTTGCACGTTCGGCAATTGCCCCCCACCGTTCGGCAATTGACCTTGTACACTTACGCCTAGTTTCGGCACCTGGGCTTTCAGTTGCGGAGTCTGACCGCGCAGCGTTCCCAGCTGCCCATTGACTCGAACGTTTCCATTTACACCACCACCACCGCTGACATTAGCAGAAGCTTGAACATTTCCGTTCACACCACTGCCATTGCCAGTCACACGGATATTTCCATTCACACCGCCCCTGGAGCCGCCTCGAGCGCTTCCGCCTGCCGAGACGTTTGAGCCTCCAGTTGCAGTTGCCGAGCCATTTGCGCTCACTTGGACGTTTGCGCTTCCACTTCCGTTGCCGCCTGCCTGGATCGTTCCACTTGTTGTGCCGCCGGCATTTCCTCCACTGTTGCCGTTTCCAGTCAGGCCAAAGTTGAAACTGCCTTGGGCTTTGCTGCTCGAACCGTTTGCGCTCGTGTTTCCAGATGCTTGCCCGCTCGAGCCGAAAGCAGTGAAACCATCTTGCCCGTTCGGGCTGGTAGTGGTAAAAGTGCCCTTAAGTTGAGCGTTTCCTTTGCTATTCTTGTTTTTTGCAACCTTGACCTGAGTTTGTTTTTGCCCCTGCGTCTGATCCTGCTGCTGCGCTTGCGTTGGATTCTGGCGAAGGAATTGAAATAAAGACTGCATCTCCTTCTTGCTTTGCACTTGATTCAGCAAAGCTTGCTGCCGCTGCAACTCTTGTTGAGGCGTCAGCGCCGTCGCACTCTGCCCTGATTTGCCTGCCTGAGAAGACAAAGAACCCTGGGAAATCGCAGCGCCTTTCTTGTCGTCCTTTTTTGCCCCAGTACCACAAGAATGGGTTTGTGCAATTGCACTTGCAGACGAGAATAAGATGGCCGCCAAGGCCAGCGCACTGCAGGCTTTTGATAATCTTCGGTGTTTCATGTCG
Source organism: Candidatus Obscuribacterales bacterium (assembly GCA_019745505.1). GTDB lineage: Bacteria > Cyanobacteriota > Vampirovibrionia > Obscuribacterales > Obscuribacteraceae > QKMZ01. The sequence continues at coordinate 18,049 of JAIETE010000069.1, forward strand.
TTCACTTCAAAATCTCTCCGGGATGAAAACCAATGACTAGGCTCTGCCTTGGTGGTGCGGCGAGCCGCCTTTTTTGCCGCCGCTGGCGCCATTTTCACTGGCTTCTTTGGCTTTCTCGAGCAACCTGTCGACCAATTCGCCCGGTTTCAATTCGAAGGGTGCAAAGGGTACGTACATCATCATGACCATAAAGCACATGAGCATCAGTCCTTCCCACTCAGTGTTCGGAACGTATTCTCCAATTTCTTTGAGCCAAGAAATACGGGTGACCATTACAAACACGATCAGGATCCACCAGAATCTCCAGAGAGATAGTGTTACTACTGCATTTACCCAGTTTATAAATACTGGCTTGAAGAGTCTGCCGACACTGCCGGGCCATGCATAAAGTGCGGCGGCGATCGGTCCCATGAGCAACAGGTAGCAGCTCATTGCCAACTGGAATGCAGCTAGGATCAACAAGCCAACGCCCATGGACATATTGATCATGCCGGAAGCCATTTGGAACGTTTGATCTTTGAATTCCTGAGGATCTAGACCATCTTTCAATTGGCCTTTAGCTTCTTTAGCTTCTTGCTGTCCGACTACCCACTGTACGATTTCGTTGGCTGTGAACTGTTGCGCGATCGAATAGGTCATCGAGTTGCCCACATCAATTGAATAACTCATGATCAACTGTGTGGAAGGAATCAGGAAAAGCGCGATCATGGCCCGGAGGATATGTCCCAGCGGTCCGCCTTGCGAATCTTCATCCGGATTGGCAAACTGGGAAATCATCAGTTTCATTTGCAGGATAACGGCACCCGGTACTAGAAGAAGGAGCGCCATAGGCAGATAAACATGTTTGTACATCTTCTGTACCATGCCGATAGCTTGGGAGACCGGGCGGAAGGGGGCTCTGGTGCTGCCGTCGGTACCGACTGCTTCGTTGGCTACATTTATATTTCCGGCAATGAGCATCGGGATGTAGTCTGTTAGAGCATCGCAGTTGCCGTTTTGCATTGCATCGCCGGCTGCCTGCATTTGCCCTTGCATGTCGCTGACTGCGTTAGGCAGTGCTTGCTGCGGTGCGCCGCCAATTTGAACAGTCGCATTGGTGCTGTTGAACTCTGCCGCAGCCATCCGGGCGTTCTGTGCTGGAACGTCCAGATACTTCGGCTTATGTTTGTCAAAGTTGTTTTGATAGCCCTTGTTGCCAGTGTTTGAACCTTCCGTGTTCTTCTTGCGTTGCTTTTCCAGCTCGATGGTCAGTCTGTAATCGCGCAGCCGTGTTCTGTCTGGAGCTGGTTTTGACTCGTGAATGTAAGGAGTTCCTTCGCAGTTCGCGTCCGGACGCGGCTGACGGTCGTGCAAAGCCGAGATGGGATTATTTTTGTTGTATTCGTCTTGAATCTTTTTCATCGAATTGCCGCCTCTTGCGAAAGCGTCCTGGGCGACTGTGCCCAGCACGACGACCATAAGTGCGACAATCGCAAAAGTTCTGGTCGTTTGACCGAATTTTGCGTTGCTGGCGATGTTGGTAAGGAGGTTACGAGTAAAAGCCGACTCGTCCGGCGAAGAAACGCGGTTTGTCATTCGTGGGCTCTGGGGGCGTCAGGGCTACACGAAGATAGTAATTAGGGCAACGTGAAAGTAGCGTGAACGGCGTGAAATTGCACCCCTGTGGACCTTGTCGGATTTAATCTTCCGGGCTGGAGGGACGCTCGAGCCAATTTTCGACGTTGCAGTTTTATTTAGAGCGAAAGAAGAATCTTTCCTGCTTACGGGTGGCTCCTTTTTGCTTGCACCTCTTTGACCAGTTTATTTCTTTCAGATAATTGTTTTATCGGCAAGTCCAAATGCTTATCGTCGGACTAAGACCACCAGCCACTGCTCAAAGTCTGAGGCACGGGAGGCTTGACCGATGTCTCTGCTTGAGCCCAGGCACCACGTTGACGCAGGACATTGCCGAGTGCGTGGTTGAGATTCGGCTTGCGAGCCTCCGGTGCCGACTGACCCTGGAGATCTTGCGTGTAGTCTGCGACAGTAACGAGCACTTCTTCTTGCGGCTCGAATGACTGCTGATTGTTTTCAACCCGGCTGAAACCGGACAGAGGTGGAGCGCTCAAAACTGGCGGAGGCGGCGGTGCGTAGTTTGTAGCCGTCTCAGCAACGGTTTGCAATTTGGAGAGTAATTGTTGCGGCGTCAAAGCTGCGCCTGTGGGAATCTTGGTAAAACCTGCCGCCGGCTGTCCGCTCACCATCGGGGGCGGTGGGTAATTGAAGCGCTGGTCTCTGAGGGCGGCGATTCTGGGGTCTTCGTTCGAGTTCATTTCTGACTCCTGTTCGGGGGTGGAGGTTGGGGAGGATGGGTCGAGGTCCTTAGTAACGGAGACTTCTTGCTGCTCTGCTGCTTGTTGAGCTTGATTTTGAGTTTCGACTTCCGCTTTTACTTGATCTAGATAGCGAAGATCCGGATCTTTGTGCGGCACGTTGAGCGGATAGTGCATGACGTTCTGGATGGAATTGCCCAGGACGCTGCCGATTGTGTTTCTCGGCATTGTTGCGGTGCCTCGTCCGGCTGTGGGCGGTGCGCTGCATACCGGGTCATTCCAGACATTGGTGACGGTGTTCAATGTGCAGGTCGTGCCTTCCGGGGTTTCTGGCGTTGCTCCTCGGAAAGGGTTTTGAGCCGGGTCTGCGAAGAAAGTCCCGTTGAGCGGATCTGCCGGTGCCGAGAATGTCGCTCGCTCTGGAGCCACTGGCGCGACCGGCTCGGCAGGCACTCTTGCTGCCGGCGGAAGGGCTGCCATCCTGACCGGAGTAGAAGCCGGGGTGGTGCGTTCACTGGACGGTCTGAGAATCTTCGGAGCCTGAACTTTGGGCAGCTCGTTGCCTTCGTCGTCGTGCGTGACGACCAGCGGTCGGGTTGCAGCCGGGGTAGGGGTGCCGGCCACTTTGTCGGAAGCGGTGACAGAACCGGCATCTGGGCTGGCGCTATTGCCTTTCTTGGATCCGCCTTTCTTGCCGCCCTTACCGCCTTTGCCGCCACCGCCGCCGCCACCACTGCCGGCAGCTTGAGCGACCTCAGAGCCGATCATCTCGAAGCTTTGAACGGCACTCTTCATGATCGATGCGCAGTCGAAAGCATGTTTTACCGAAGTTGTCGCCAGCACGTTCAAGGCAGTAACCATGTAGAGTCCCGAGGATGCAGGGCTCTTTGTCATCGCCAATAGTGCGATCGTCACCTGCCAGAGGAAGCTCCAGAAAGCCAAAGTGACGCAGCTTTCAACCCAGGTAGGAAATGACTGTTGGAAAAGGCGAGTCGGCCATGCCCAGAGTGCCGCCATGATCGGACCGGCGAAGTACAGGTAGTAGAAAAACGCCATCTGGAAAGCCGTCAGCATTCCCCAGCCTGCGCAAATCCCTGCATTGGCGGTGTACATGCCCATTCGGGTGGCGATCGATGCTTGCGGCATGACGGCGTCGTCACGATTGGCCGGAACGAGTAGAAGTCCTGTGCAAGGGTCTGAAATCTTGCCCCAGATGCGTCCTTCGATGCCGGCGAAAGGCTCATTTCCTCTGGGGGAAAGGTCCGGATCCGGTCCGGTGAGCGAGCCTTCATTTTCGGAGAGATAGCGGGTGCCGAAAGCGCGGATCTCAGCGCACATGGCGTCCTGGTACATGTCCCCACCGACGATACGGGTGTATTCGGTGCAAACTGAGTGGTGGAGGCTGTTGCCCAGGTCGATTGAGTAGTTCGTGACCAGGCAGCTGCAGGGGATGAGAAAGATTGCTATGAGACCGCGTTGGATGCCTTCCAGGGGGCTGGCTTGACCAATAACCGGGTTGCCTTGCGCCATGATCGCTCTTACTTGCGTGAGCACGGCACCTGGCAGAACGAGCAAGAGCGCGATGGGCACCATGATTTCATTGCGATAGCGATTCCAGCGATTGCCGTCGGAGGTGGTGAAGTTCTTCATGAAACGCGAGGCATAGTCGATCGCCATGCAGGCCATGTCGCGAGCGATGTCCCCGGCAGTGTTGGCGGCTTGGCTTTGACCTGCATGAGACTCAGCAGCTGCGCTCTTCGTCGTATTTTTCGGACGCATCAATTTGTCCGGCAAAGTCTCCGCACGGTTGAAAGCAGTTTGCCCGGCGCGCTCATCAGTAGCCGGTCTATCGCCGATTTCCAGTGCTCTCATTTTTGCTTCTTTGGCACGCAAGCCTGTTTCTCTCAGATACTCAGCCTCGAATCTGGAGAGGTATCGGTCGTCACCACGGTTGGCTTCAGCAGAGAGAGACGAGCAGAGCAAGCAAGCCAGAAGGGTCGAGCAAAGTACGGCTAGTTTGAAAGAACTTGAGTAAACCGCTTTTGATTTTCCAGAGCGCATCGCTTCGAATTCCTCTCTTACTTGCCGCCAGATGCTGCTTTGCCCATTTTTTCGCCCAGCTCCGCCGCTTTCATACCGGCTGCCTTGACCAATCCTGCAAAGTCGAAGGCATGCTTGACCGAGCCGGTGGCCAGGAAATTCAAGGCTGTGATCATGAAAAGACCGGTGTCGTCAGTGCCCTTGAAGCAGGCGATCAGCAGGATTGTCGTAGCCCAGAAGAAACTCCAGAAGCAGAGCGTGATTACACCTTCCACCCAGGTGCCGAATGCATCGCGGAAGACTTTCATCGGCCATACCCAGAGTCCTGCAAAAACCGGTCCGACGAAGAACAAGTAGTAAAAGAAGGCCATCTGGAATGCGCAGCAAATGGTCCATCCGGTGCAAGTGGCTGCGTTCGTGGAGAAGAGTACCGAGCGAGCGGCGATTGTGGAGGACGGCATGCTGGCATCGTCACGATTGGGCGGGACCATGAACAGTCTTGCGCACGGGTCATTGAGCTTGCCCCAGAGTCGTCCTTCCGCTCTGGAGAAGATGCCGTTGTGAATGGGCGCCAGGTCAGGGGGAGGTGTTTGAAGCGAGCCGTCATTTTCAGAAAGGTAACGGACCGCAAAGGCTCGGATTTCAGCGCACATAGCGTCGTGATACATGTCCGTGCCGCACATGTTGCGATATTCCTGGGCGATCGTGTACTGAAAGCTGTTGGCCAGGTCGATTGCGTAGTTGACGATCAGATAGCTGCCGGGGATGAGGAAGACACCAATGAGCGAGCGTGAAATTCCTTCGATCGGGCTGACATGCCCGAGTACCGGATTGCTCTGGGCCATGATCGCTCGCGCCTGTGTCATGACTGCGCCCGGCAAAAGCAGGAGTATGCCGATCGGAACAAAGACGCCGTCGCGAAAACGATTCCATCTGTTTCCGCCCTCGCTGGTGAAATTTCTCAAGAAGCGTGAGGCATAGTCTATGGAAGCACATGCCTGATCGCGGGCGATGTCTGCCGCTGAATTGCCAGCTTGGGTGGCTTGCGCTTGACCGGAGGATTTAGCTGCCGGCGCTGTATTGCCTGGCTTGTTCATTTTGCCCATCATGCGCTCGGCTTCGTTGAAGCGAGCCATAAGCTCGACGATCGCTTTTTGTCTTTCGGGAGGCAGCCCGTCCAGTGTCTTCGCCAGTGCTTCGATATGCTCTTCTCTGATGTTGCGACCATATTTTGCGGCAAGTGTTTTGGCGCAGGTCATGGGGTCGCTGCCGCACTTTGTGAAATCGCGCAACTCTTGAGCCGATGCCATGTTTGCCAGAGCCAGAACGGCTACGCCTGCGATTATCAGGAGGGCGGTGAGTTTTGCTGTTGGAGAAGAGAAAAGCACTTTTATTTCCTCTGTACTAAATCGAGACCGGAGTGAAACTTTCTTCTAGCCAGCCTTCTTGCCGGAGGCCGCTTGGCTTATCTCGCGGCCTTTTTCCAAGATTTTGTCCACCATGTCTCCTGGTCTCACATCGAAGGGAGCAAAGGGGACGTACATCATCATGACCAGGAAGCAGCCAAGCATCAGAGCTTCCCACTCAGTATTCGGTACGTATTCGCCAATCTCTTGGAGCCAATGTATTCGTGTCACCATCACGAATGAAATCAGCACCCACCAGAATCTCCAGAGAGAAAGGACTACGACGCCGTTTACCCAGTTAATGAAAATCGGCTTGAATAGCTTGCCCACGCTACCCGGCCAGGAGTAAAACGAAGCCGCGATCGGACCCATCAACAGCAAGTAACAGCTCAGTGCCAGTTGGAAGGCTGCCAGAATCACCAGTCCATAGCCCAAGGACATGTTGATGATACCGGCGGCCATCTGCCACATCTGCTCTTTGAATGGTTGTGGGTCGAGTCTTTCTACCGGAGTGCCCTTTGCTTCCCGTGCCGCTTGCATACCGTCGGCCCAAGTCACGAGTTCCGTTGCAGAAAATTGTTGTGCGACGCTGAAAGTCATCGAGTTACCCACATCGATTGCATAACTCATGATCAGCTGTGTGGAAGGAATGAGGAAAAGCGCGATCATTGCACGCAGAATGTGGCTCCACGGTCCGCCCTGTACATCTTCGTCCGGATTGGCGAACTGAGAGCACATGTTCTTCATGTGCAGAATGACCGCGCCCGGCAAAAGAAGAAGCAGAGCAATCGGCAAGTAGCAATGACGGAACATATGTTGCACCATGCCAATCGCCTGCGGAAGTGAGCGGAAGGGCTGGTCGCTGTGTCCGATGCCACCGCCGGCCGCTTCATTGGCGACGTTAACATTGCCGGCCACTATCATGGGCATGTATTCCTGGAGTGCATTGATAGCAGCGTTCTGGCTGGCGTCGCCGGCACCCTGCTGCTGACCTTGCATATTCGCAATCGCCGCCGCGATCTTCTGCTGAGGAGCGCCGCCTACTTGCTCGACAAGGTCGGTTGCCAGTTTCGACATTTTGCCCTTGTCCGAGTCGCGAACCGGGACTGGCGGAAATTGCGGTTTTCTCGGGTTGTAATTGTTCTGGTTGCCCTTATTGCCGGCTTCCTGACCATCCTGATTCTGTTTGCCTTGCTTCTCCATCGGCGACGTGATCAAGTACATGCGTTGCATGGTGCGATCGGGCGCCGGTTGCGACTCGTGAATGGAATTTTCGCCTTCGTTGACGTCTTGAGGACGATTCTGGGCGTCGTGGGCTTTGGACAGAGGCATGTCTCTGTTCCAACGTCTCTGCTGGTCACGAAGGCTGGTATTTCTGTCACCGTCTGCAGCCAGTGCTCCAGTCTGAATGGAAATAAGGCTGATTAGTGAGATTGCAACGGTGACAGCCAGGATTACCGCCGGGAGCATGCTTGCTCTGAAGGAGTATCTGGCAATTGTGGCTTTGTTGTTAGTAAAGGCTGTCGGGGCAACGCAGCGCGAAAGCGCAGCTTGAAGCGCGATGACGGGGTTTGTCATAGTAACTTACTTGGTGAGAAGGAGGTGACTGCGGACTGGGAAGGGTTTGGCGCACTGATTTTGGCTATTTAACCAGTGTGATTTCAACCACTCCCGAAAGCGGCGCCAAGCGGGGCTAGAGCTTGATTTCGCTTACTTTTCTATCTGCTTTCAGTAGCTTGCTAGTAACAAGGAGTAGGCTTTTCTCCGGGGGGATTGCAGCTGCGTCCTTTGTTCATCGAAGGGGAGGATAGTTCGAATGTTAGGACGCAAAAATATCAATGGCGTATCAGTACCGTTATTTTTCCGTCACCGGTCAATTCGTCTGGGTATGGGGCGAAAACTGCCTGAAACCGGGCAAGAAAAAAACAGTGCTACTCTGAACTACGGCATGTTAAACATATGTCTTGTAGAAGTTGAACGACCGAAAGAATTTATCAGCGAATGAAGCTGCGCCTCTCCTTAACTCAGACCATAGTTCTGCTCATTACCGTGCCGGTATTGATGCAGATCGTGTTTTTTTTCTGGCTGACCAGTATCGTCTCCGAGCTTGAAATGCAGAGAGAGAAGGAGTCCGAGGCGGTAGATGGTTTGGTCCTTGTTAATGAAGTGCTCAACGATGTTATGTCCATCGGCGCCGGTATGTTCATGACACAAGCAGCCAAAGACCCGACCTTTCTTCTGGAAATCGAGCAGAACTACGCCCGTCTGGATACGCATACCGAAGAATTGAGACGCCTGGCGGCAAGAACTACCGATCAGTCTTCAGGTGTGAAAGGTTTCGCCGCCATTATTGCCGAGGTGAGCACGACTCTCGAGCAGGCCGCCGACTTCAGGCAGGAAGAGGTCTGGGATATCGACAGTGTTCATATCTCAGGGACTATCAAGAGTCTATGCCGGCGCATCCGCGTAATCGGGGAGCGGGCAATCGAGCAGCAGGCTAAAGTGCGCGCATTGACGAGGGCTAAGGAGCAAAAGAGTCGAGCCGAGCTGGAAACCATGCTTCGAGTTATGACTGTTTCAAACCTCGGATTAGCTGTACTTCTTGCTGTTATCTTTACGATGAATGTCGGTATGAGATTCAGACAATTGATGTATGACACGATGACAGTGTCGTTCGGAAAGCCGCTTGGGCTCCCGATGGAAGGCGATGATGAGATAGCTCGCCTGGACCAGGTTGTGCACAGCCTGGCCGCGGATCTGGCCGCTACCCGCAAGCAAGAACGAGCGATGATCGACAATACCGCTGAAATCATTGCGTCGCTGGACGATACATTTCGATTCGAGGAAGCAAATCCGGCCGTCACAAGCCGGCTTGGTTACGACCAAGAAACAGTGCGCGGTGGACTTTTTCAATCGTACGTGCACGAAGATGACAGAAAGTCAGCTTATGAAGCACTTTCTCGTATAAAGAATGAAGCTAGAGAAATCGAGTTCGAAGCGCGCATCCAAGGAAAGGATGGGCGCTACCGGGATATGGAGCTGGTGGGAAACTGGTCTGAGCAAGATCAGCATCTTTTCTTGATCATGCGAGATGTGACAGCTAGAAAAGAAGCCGAGCGATTGAAACAGGAAGTCATCGCGATGGTCAGTCACGACCTGAGAGCACCACTTTCATCACTGGGGATTACGCTCGACTTGATTCTGGAAGGTGTTGCCGGCGACTTGAACGAACGCGGTCATCGCCTCGTCAGTGTGGGAAGGCGATCGGTAGCTTCGCTCATCGCCATTATCAACGATTTGCTAGATATTGAACGGTTCGAGTCGACCGGTTTCAAGCTCGACTACGAGGACAGCGAACCGTCGCAACTGGTCGGTGATGCCGTGGCCACCGTCTTGCCGGAAGCTGAGTCGCGCAAGATTCGCCTGGTTCAGGAATGCGAGGCTGTCGACCTGGTGGTGGACAAGGAGCGTCTGAAGCGTGTCTTGCAAAACTTGATCAACAACGCAATCAAATTTTCACCGGATGAGCAAGAGATCAAAGTTACCTGCAAGTCGGGCGGCAATGGCACCGGTTATGATACCACCGCCGATGAGGCGATATTCCGGGTCGCCGACCACGGGCCAGGCATTCCGGAAGAAGCGCGTGAAGCTGTGTTTGAGAAGTTCAGACAGGTAGGCACCGGTTCGGAGGGCGAACGAAAAGGAACCGGACTTGGTTTGGCTATTTGCAAATCGATTGTAGAAGCTCATGGCGGACGAATCGGCATTGACGAGAATGAAGGCGGCGGCAGCATCTTCTGGTTCGTCGTTCCGAAAAAACCGCACGCTGACGAGAATCTGTTTGGATAGTCCGCTGGGAAGTTTTTTCGCCAGCTTCTATTCGATTCGCTAATCCCCTTCAGGCGTTCCGAACTTTTCCAAGTTTTGCACACGCCTTAAGTCATCTGCCGATTTGTCAGGCTTGTTCAGATGCTTGTAGATTTCCGCTCTAGATGAGTAATACACGGCTACATTCGGATTTCGCGAGATAAGAAAGTTGATGTCGCTAAGCGCCTCCACCCAGCGGCCCCTTTTCTTGAAAAGGTTGTGGCGAGCGTAGATAGAATTTAGATCTCCGGGAAACACCTTGGTGAATTTGACCAGCTCGCTGAGGGCTTCGTCGATCTTGCCCGTCTTTTCCAGAAGCAAGATGTATTTGAGCCAGGTCGATTTTGTGCCGGAAAGTTCAGCCGCATCATTGCCATCCATCATCTTGTTCCATGCAGAACGTCTTGTGGCGCCATGCGTGATTGCATACTTCTTGTCGAAATCGGGCCGGGTTACCCCGTAAGCGTCGAGCGCCAACCTGTAGTCTTTGATTGCAGCCTCGAAATTCTTGACCTTTTCGTAACACTCTGCGCGTCTTGCGTATGAAGAGTTGCCCGCCCCTCCCATTTTTTCAAGCGCATTGAAATCATCGATCGCTTCCTTGTATCGGCCTGTCTTTTTGTTTAACTTTGCCCGTGTCGTGCGCACGTAAACATCGTTGCCGTAGTGTTTGATCACTTCATCGAGATCTTTGAGCGCGCCTGCATTATTGAAAACCTCTCGCCTGAAAAAGCCGCGCTGATAGTAAGGCAAAGCCGTATTCGGAAAGGCGTTGACGAATTGGCTGTACGCTTTCTCCGCTTGATCGTATTCCAATTTCCGCAGGTGGATAACTCCAGCAACGATAAGCACAGTGGCATCTTTGGGCGCCAGTTTCAATGCCTTTCCCAGCTCTTCCTGCGTAGAGATTCCTTCATTGCGAAGCCCGCAAAGTGCAAGGGCTGCATGGGCTCGACCATTCTTGTCGTTGAGCGCCAGCGCCTCTTGAGCCAACTGTTCCGCTTTGACTACATATCCTGCCAGAAATTCGACGATTGCACATGTGGCGAGCGTCTGTACATCTTTTGGCGCAAGCTGGGCGGCTCGGCGGACGGAATCCAGCCCCGACTTACCCTTGGCGGCGACTATGTACATCTCGCCCAGCTTCCTGAGAAAGAGGACCCTGTCTTTTGGATTTTCCTTCAAGGCTTTGACACACAAATCATGCGCATCGTTGAATTGCGTGTTCAAGAACAGCTTATCGATTTCAGCCTCGTATGCCTTAGCGGTCATCGCGCTCACAGGCGCGGGCGCCAGAAGTGAAAACGTCAGGCAGACTGAAAGTCCAAAAAGCTGAATCGTAGGAGCTTTGCGACTTCGCTCGGCACGGTTCAATCTCTCTTTGCTTCTGCTAACGGTTTCCTTGCGTATCTTGCGCACAATATTCACGGATGCCACCCGCCGCCTGATTGAATGATTAAATTCTACCCTGCGGCAGGCGTACACCCGCGTCCCTTTCGCGCATTAACCTGTTCTTTCAAACCTTGGATTCACTTCGCCCGTTGGCGTTTTTGCGTGAAGTTCGAGGTTGAGCAATATTTGTTGGTCGGGCGTAAAGTCTTCTCTGCTCGCCCTTCTGAGTTCGACGTCATTTTCGTCGATGTCTTGGACTTCTACATCCGATATTCTTTTGTCTTTTGAACTTGTCTGGAAAGACAGTTCATTTAGCTTGTCTAGTTCTCTTTCAATCGAGCCGCTCAGAATTCCACCCACTATGCCTTCCAGCAAACGGGGGAAAAAGTCGTCCTTGCGGTGATGATGGTGATGTCTATGACCGTCGTAGTAGTAGTTGTCCTCCCATTGATCGTTCCAGAAATTGTTCATTCCGTCTGCGCCATATGGATCGCGGAAATGGTGCTGCTGATATCTTCTGAAGTCACCGCCTTGCCGGTAGTCGAAATTCCTGTAGGGTATGCGATCTACTCCATGGTGATGTCCGTGACTATGTCCGTGTTGGTGAATCTGAGGATGAAAATATTGTTGGCTGAAGTTCTGTGGATATCTGTATTGCGGCGGCGTTGGATAATGTGCACGTGGAATTTCATTGCGCCGCTCTTGATGGAGCTCGCGCTTGTGCTCGTGTTCGTGTTCGTGTCTGTGATGTTGGCGGTCTTGGTCTTTTCGCTCAGGCATTTCTAACGCTCGACTAGGTGATCCGTGAACATTTGTCTCAGCTCTCTCGACGGTCTGTGCCGCTCTGAATGCGATGCTTGCTTGAGTTGATTAGGTCCACGCATCCGCAGATAGTTGCGGAATGTGTCTTGCAAACGAAGCGAGAGACCGAGTGATGAATGGTTGTTTGGGTTTTGTTGTCTTGTATTTTCGGCTCTGTCGCTCTGACTGAGCCGTTTGTCCGAGTGCACTGGAGCTGAGTTATTGCGAAGATTGCGGTCGTGTTCGCGTTCGCTCGATGCCTTTTGCACTGATACCGCATATGATGCGGCAATCAACGCGTAGCTTTCGATTGCTTTCAGTCTCTGTGCATCTGTGAGCTGGGCCTGTTGCTGATATTGCAGCGAACCACATGAGTCGGGTTCATCTACAGCAAAGGAGAGCATGATCTGGGGACCATGGGTCAACATAGAGAGGGCCTCATGTTAGAGAGCTAGGCGCAGACTTTCGTCATGCGGCTATTGATGTGCTGGGGAAGAAGGGGGCGGACTCTGGAGAAAACTGTTGAATTACAGGTGGCGGTGACAGTAGCATTGGCTGAAGTTTATCGATCTAGCTCAAAGATTGTGAGGGTATCTTTGATTGGGTCGAATCCTGTCGGCGAACAATCCGCTCACCTGGCTCAACAATCGCACTCCACTTGGGGGAACACTGTCACTTTAGGAAACGAAAGTAGCAATCGCATAACAACCGCAGAGATTTTTTGGGCTGAAATTCTTGGCAGGCTGTCCGGGGAAAGTACCGTTAAGAGGAAAGAACTTTCGGCCACCGTGGAACGATAAGGTAAGCTTATTGATATTCAAATATACGGGCGACGACCCGGACAGGAGAATGGGGTAGCTAATGCCGAAGATCTTGATTGTCGAGGACGATAAGGACCTGTGCAATCTTGTATCTGAATATTTTGCAGTGGCCGGCTATACAGTCGATAAGGCTTTTACAGGTGCCGACGGGCGTAACTTCCTGAAGACCTATCAGTACGACGTGGTCATCCTGGATTGGTCATTGCCGGAGATTACCGGGATTGCCCTTTGCAAGGAATACCGTGCCCAGGGCGGCAATTGTCCGGTGGTATTTCTCACGGGCAAGACGGATATTGCTGATAAAGAGACGGGGCTGGATGCCGGCAGCGATGACTATGTGACGAAGCCTTTCTCCATACAAGAATTGGCGGCTCGAGTGCGGGCGCTGCTCCGGCGTTCGCCGGTCTATCATCACAACGTTTTGAAAGTGAAAGATATTGAGCTTGATCCAAACGAGCATAAAGTGACGAAGAATGGTCAAGAGGTGAAACTCTTCCCTCGTGAGTTCGCCTTGCTTGAATTTTTTATGCGTCACCCAAATCAGGTTTTCAGTGCCGATACTCTGATTGACCGAGTCTGGCAGTCGGACACGGAAGCGACCGCCAAAACCGTAAGAGTGTCGCTCATGCGTCTTCGCCAGGGCTTGGATGAAGACAAAGATAATTCGCTCATCAAGAACGTCTACGGCGTTGGATACAAGCTGGAAGCCTAGGTTTCGGGTCGGCAAACATGACGCCGGAGGAAGTTAAGATTCCGGCAGGCTTGAGTTGTACGGCTCAGTTCGCAGAGATGATATACGGGAAGGAGACGGAGGGTGTTGCGGATCTTCTCTATCCGTAGTGGAATCTTATTATGGAAAGTTCTGCTGAACAAAAATCGACATCGCCTAATGCATTCGTCAAGTCGAGCTTGCTTTTGCTTGGGCTGCTCTGCTTTATCGTTTGCGTCCATCGAGTCTGCGCTGCTCCGGCTAAGAGAGCTGAGGCTGTCGGAACATCTAAGCCGGCAGTCGCTGCCAAATTTTATGAGGGTATAGTCGCGCACCAGACGACCGGCTGGGGCCTATTCGATACCAAGGTCTGTCATGCAGGCATTCGTATCGAATCTCAGACCGGCGCGATTCTCATCGCCCAGCCGCCTGACTGGACGGTTTATGTATTTCGAAAGAATCAGAAGAAAGCCGCCAAGATGAGCTATGAGCTCTTCCGGACTAAAAACCGCTATGCCGTCAAACTCTCTCAGATTCGAGAAAAACCGCGAACTGTCAAAATTGCCGGAGTAAATGCGCTCATGTACTCTTTTGTCATAGATAAATCTCTGGATGAACTGACCACTCTCGGCAGTTTTTTTCGATCAAATCAGAAGCAGCAAATCGTGCACCGCAAAGAAGTGTCCTTTGCTCCCAGCAGCGATCTGGTGCCGAAGCAAGCAAAAGAGATCTGGCGCTCTTACTTCGAGAGCCCCGTTATTGAAGAGATTCCACTGTCTACAACCTTGTATTTTGCAAACGGCGAGAAGCGTTTGAACATGAGCACCAATTCCTATAAACGCTCGACAATGACTGCTGCTGATTTCACCGTGCCTCCAGGATTGTCCTACACAGCGCAGTTCATCGAGATGATTTACGGGAAAGAGATGGAAGGAGTGGCCGACCTTCTGTGGGAATAATCGAGCCATCTTTGTTTTGTGCAAGACATATTTCATGCGGAATCCAATGTTGAAAAGCTACAAAGCCGCGCTGATTGCCACAGTGTCATTGATTTTGTCGTCTTGCTTCGCGGCTATGGCCGCAGGTCCGCAAACAGCCGGTCAGAACGCAGCGAAGACGGCGGCGGCAAGATTGTCGGATGTGCCTGTCTCGTCGAGAGCCATCAAAGTGTGGGAAGTAACACAGAGCAGCAATTGGGGAAAGTCGAAAATCAAGGCTTGCTCGCAAGGGATACGCATCGAAGCCAACCAAGGTTCTATCCTGGTGGCAAAGGCACCCACCTGGGAAGTGGTCGTGTTTAGAAAAGGGCAGAAGAAAGCCAGTAAAAATTCATACGCAAAATTCATAACGAAATACCCTACCCGGTCGCATGCGGAGAAATTTCGCGGAGTGAAACGCCTTATCAAAATTGCCGGAGCGCCGGCAATGCAATATGTCATGCCGCTCAATCGCAGACTAGATGCCGCCGATGGATTTGGGCATACGTTTCAGGCGAAATTGGAGACACCTTATGTCTCGAATATGATGATGTCCATCGCTGCTGATTCCATTCAGCTGCCGCCTCAGGCAAAGGAGATTTGGCGAACATACTTCGAATTTTCTTTTGTGGAAAAGGTACCGCTGGAGTATTACATGGAGCTTGGCGACGGCTCCAAGCGCTATCAATTCCAAACCCTGTCTCAAAGATATGTGAATGTTCCGGCTTCTGAATTCGATCATCCAAATGGATTGGAGTACACGGGCGAATTCATGCAGATGATTTACGGACAGAAAATGGAAGATGTCGCCGACCTTTTGATGAGCCCCTAGCGCCGCAAATGATAGGGGAGAGGTCTCCCTCTCCCCCGAGCAGAAACTCACGCTGTTCCTACACTTCTAGTTTTTTGCTGGTTGCTGCACTTGCGTGTACATTCCTTCGAATTTAGCCGCATTGACAATGTAGAACTCATTGTTCGGACCCATTATCAGATAGTCTCCGGCTTTTCCTGAGCTTGCGCCCTCGAGCGATTGAACGCTGTAGTCCACTTTGAGCTTCATGGCCCGTGCCAGGGCAGTCTTTTCGTAGATGCCCGAACCTGGCGTCACTTCGCCGTATGTCTTGGCGAAAATATCCGGTTTGACTGTCCAGGTACTGCCGTCCGGACCGGTCAATTTCCAGTCTCCGGCATTGCCGGTCAGCGTGTCGCCATTGGTTGATTTCCAGGTGAGGTCTTGGGTCAACTGTTCGGCTTTGACCTGACCGGCTTTCTTGTAAGTAAGATAATTTCCGTCCCCCGCGCCGTCATGCTGATGCTGAATCTGGTCGATTTTCTGCTGAGCCTGCTGATGAGCTTGATAGTCCGAATACCAGGCTCCGGGAGCTGCGGCAAAGCCGTATACGATGGACGTCGCCAAGCTCTTGGCTCCGACGCGCCCCCAATTGACTTGTTCGCCCGAGAGGCGGGCTGCCGTCAATTCGGAAATGGCACCACGGGCGGCGCCAGAGATGGCGCTGGTTTCGATTTTTTGTGCAAATGGCGTCATCAACTTGGGTGCTGCGGCTCCGATTGCCCATCCGCCTAAATAGGCTGTTCCCATTACCGCAGCATCGATTGCCAGGTGTTCCGGATTCGCTACTTCCGCTGCCGTATTCTTAACGCCTGTCCAGAGGCTGTATCCCTGTTCTTTTTGATCATAGTAATTCTCGCGCGTAAGAGCCGTATCGAGGGCTCGTCCGCCAATGCTCATGGCTCCGCCTTTGAGCGCGATGTTCATGTCCGTACCCATGGTCTTATCGAGCATGAACTTGAATGCTACACCTTTGGTAGCGCCGAGCGTCAGATCTACTGCTTGTGCGCCGATTTTGTCGCCGGGCTTGGCTTCGTCCGCAGCGAAGAAGCCCGCACTGGCAATGTAGCCGATTTTACCGCCGAAAAATAGCGAACCGATTTTGAGACCGGCGCCACCCAATTGCGAAATGTCGCTTTGCCACTTCAGCGCGTTCTTGTCTTTGGCTACAGCTTGATTGATTTCGTCGCGCATCTTTTCCAGTGCTTCGACTTCCCCGTTCTTCACGTGGTATTGCACGCGGTGCTCAATTTCTTCTAGTTGTTTGAACGATTTCTCGTCGGAACTGTAGACCCAATCGAATGCCTTGCCTAGATAGCTGCGCTTGCTGTCGGCATATTGATGTTGTTGAATCTCGCTCTGCATATTCATGAGAGCTTCTGCAGTTTCTTTCGTGATTTGTGGTCCAGCTTGCGCAGTGGTGATAACGTCCGCCATGATACGCCCCCCATCTCTCATCTCGAGTGGATGCAAAAAGCCGCAGCGTGTGACGCTGCATTTAAGTTCAGTATTTGTTCGGAAGAATATGGCCGCTGTGCCGCGGCTTGTGTGCAATCTTGGTCCAGATGAGGATTATCGATGACTGTTGCTTAGACAATCATCTCTAGTTTCCAGCCGATGCATGTCTCTATACGGCAAATACGAAAATTGGACAGAAAAGTGCAAGGATTTGTTTTCCAACACCTAAGAATTGCACGTAAAATGAGGAAACGCCCAGGGGTGGGATGTTAAGGGGTGCAGGCAGTGCGATTGCGGAACAGTCTATCTATGTTGATCTCCGCTTTTTGTATCTGCTTGCCGGCGCATGCTACCGACAAAGAGAGCGATATAGAAACCAATCGGCCAAGTTTTACCTTCTCCTCGATTGTCGTGCCAAAAGGCAGCATTCAAGTAGAAAATGGCTCACAGTACGTTTCTCTGGATCCGAGAAAGGGCATCCTAGACCTTCCGGAAACGCAAATTCGTGTCGGTTTACTGAAGCGAACCGAGTTTCAAATGTTTGTTCCTAGTTACCTCTTTTTTCATCGACCGGGACAAACAAATGATGGGGTAACCGATCTGCAGGAGGTGGGCATTAAGCAACAGCTTCCTTGTATAAAAGGATTGCAAACCTCATTCATCGGTTCGTTGAATCTGCCTACCGGTCGAAGATTCATCAGCGGTCCCGGCGTTCAGCCTGTTTTCCGTTTGCCTGCTTCCATACCGATAGGCAAAACAAATCAATTATGTGCAATGCCGACCTTCGCCCTGTTTGATTCCGGAGCATCGCCAGCCTATCAACAAACGGTGATGTACAACCATAGCTTCGGCAAGAAGGCTATCGTCTTTATAGAATACGCCGGATTTTTCAAGCTTGGCACTCCCGTGATCAATTTTGCGCACCTTGGCGGAGAATACAAAATCACTCCCCGCAATCAGATTGATCTTCATTTTGGAGTAGGCTTGAATCGAGACGCGCCCAATCTTTTTGTGGGCGCCGGTTACTCTTTCAGAATCGACAAGTTCTGTCCGTCTTCTAAGTAGATCGGGTTCTGCCGGGCGGAACGTAGACGGTGATTCGGTTGTAACTGCCCTGGCGAAACCTGGCGGTAATCGACTCGTAGTTGATATCGCCTTTGCTTGTATGCAGCATCTGTCCGTTCAAAACAAGTCCGACGTGGTTCGTTTCGCCGTCTTTTCCTCCACCTATGCCGACGATGTAGGTTCCGTCCGGATATGATTTGCCGGGGACGAATTTTTCCGGCTTATAGCCTTTACTCTGAATCAGAGAGCCGAATTCAGATGCTCTGACCGTCACTTCGCTTGGACTGATGATTCCTGCTTTTACGGCAATATTGCTTTGGAAAATCGCGCAGCGCAGATTTTCCGGCACTGTCATACCCCTGAATCTGCCCGAGTTCACCTCGAAGATACTGGGATCTTGGCTGGCTTGATATTTCATGCCAACCGATTCCAGCTTACGGATTTTGGCATCGAGATTGCCACCGCTGAATGCAGAGAATGCGCTGGCAAATTCCAATTGCGCCGGCTCTTGCTCACGGGGGCTCTTCAAAAAGTCTGCTCCGTTCAACCCTATCAATGAGCGCGTGGAGTTGACGTCATTCATGAGGATACGATCAGTCGAGTCAGATACCGTTTTTACGGTGTCCGGCTTAGACCGATCGCCTTCAACCCACGAATGCGGGGAGGCGTTCGTTATCATAGTAATGTCCTGGCAGCTTTGCGCTGCTCTTCGAAGGAATATGGGGAAGAGCTTGATAGTAACAAAGCTTTGCGGTGATGTCAAGGAGTTGGCTTAGAAAAAAATTGTCCAGTCACCTTATGTGGTGCCTATTTGCCTATTCGGTTTTTTGAAGAGTATGTTCACGCTGAATTAATGCCATGTTCACGCTGAATTAACGCTCTATCCTGTTCTTCTTGGGCGTGCTGATGAAGAAGTCTTCCAGATCCTTTTCTTGCAGGTTTCCATCGGTTGAAAGATATAGTGATGCCTTATCTTTCGCTTGCCGGTAATTGGACGGAAGTTTCAGAAGTTTGTCATCCATGGTTTTCGTTGCGACGGCTTTCGGCAACGCCAAACAACGCCAACTCTTTCTGCCTGAGCCGTTGAATGCTTCTCTAACATGACGAATTCTTCTGACGTTTTGAAAGGCTCCGATAGGAAGATTGAAATCCTTCGCGGGTAGTCCCATGTATGTGCACCACATCTGGTGCACAGCCGGAGGCAGATTTGTGTTCTTCAGGCAGGTCACTTCTGCGACAATCACTTCTTTCTTGTCGTCACCGGTAAAGTAGGCTGTAACCATTTCTGCCTTAGTGCCGTCAGCCAGTGTCTTCGGTCTGCGGCTCAGTCGGGTGTATTTCAGAGGGTGGTAATCTTCACGCAGATCTTCTATATATTCCGAAGCTGGTTGTGCGAAATACGTTTGATTTTCCGGGTTGAGAAGATAAACAAGCGAGGGTTTCTCGGGAAACCAAAAAGACATACCGATGCGGTTTCTCACTCGCAATCCTTTTTTGCTGAGCAGAACCTCGGATGCGTCCAGTAAATCTCCCTCGAGTGTCAATGAAAGCACCTTCTCGCTGGCTGCATCCGCAGCGCCTCCGGAAGGGACTGTATTGCCTGAAAGAATTGGGCAAACAAAGGCGGCGGCAATTGTGAAAGCGGATACCAGTTGTTTCATACGATAGTTTCTATAAATCCCTTAGCTGATTCGCTTTCTCTGCCTTGCTGTTTTGCCGCGCCTGCGCCTCAGCCACAAAATTGCAAGAACTGTAATATAGATTCAAGATTGACCACGTATAGACACCGGGCTTGCCCAGTATTTCTGTGCGCAAACGTTCAAATAAGTCTAGCAATTCTTACCGCCTCGTACTTCACTCGTTTCTAATTAGACCAACCCAAATTTCGACCACACTCATTTTCTAACGCCCAAGCGGCGCACGAACGTGCGCGTGGTCTGATATCTACTTGCGCTTAAGTGCCGCTTGCGGTGCCGGATTCAGCGCGAGAAAGGATGCTGATGCCACCAACTGCCAATTCCCCAGCAAGATTTGTAGAGAGTGATGAGCCCAAGACCCAGACCAGCTCGGCTCTCGTAAGCGATACTCATGGCGGCGGAGCCTCCAGTGACGGCTCTGGCGATGCTTCTAAACCAAGCGCAGACAGCGACGCCAACGCTCCCGTCCGTGATACGCGAGCGGAAACAGTTGCGCAGGGTGGAAAAGGTGGTTTCAACGCGTATGACTTGCTGAGCGGCGCTGCTGATTTTTTCACTAAAAAAAGTAATGGTGCCGTCGGGGAAAACGGCTTGGCGCCTAAGGACGACATCCTCCCGGTCTCTGACGTTACTAAACTGAGCCCTGCCCAGAAGGGTGTTCTTAGTTATCAAAACGCCGAGAATCACGAAAGCTTCTTCATGAAGATGAAAGGCCCCTACGAACAGAAAACTTTTGATGAGGCTGGTCTCCACAAGCCGAAAGATGCTTCCGTCACTTTGAACGACAAGGGGCAAATTACCGATTTCACGACTGCTCCGGCGCCGGGAAAAGGCGAAGGAGCCGCATACAAGAACATCAAATATGACGAAGGCGGCGCCGTGAAGAGTTTCGAGACGCCGTGGGGAACAACGATCTCGCGAATCGGTGATGCCGACAAGAACGGCTATGGCCGCTGGCAGCAAACAAATAAGCAAGGGCAACTCGTCAACTATCAGGGCGCCGACGCTGCGACATGGCTTGGAAAGTCAGTTGTGGACGAAAAGGGAATGCACACCCTTGTGGCCAGCCCAGGCGCCAAGCAATGGAATCTTTACTCCAGAGCCTTCGACGGCACCTATACCGAGACAAACCCCAATGTGGAAAAGGGCGTCTTGAAAGGATTTGAAACGACGACCTTGCTTGCTGACGGCACCAAGACTGCGAGCAAATCCCATTTTGAAAAGGGTGAGATTGTGCGCGATTCGACGGTCGATCTGTTCGGACAGAAAGGTGAAAAGAACAGCGTAGAGCTAGATGCGTCTAAGAAAATAGGCAAATTCGTGTCGAGTGAGGAGCTTAAGAAGCGAGATGCACTCGCATCCATGATGGATTTCGACAAGAATCCTCTGTTTGCCAATGTCAATTCGGTCAATCTCAATCGCAGGGGAAATAATCTTGATTTTTCAGCCGATTTGAATCGACCGATGAACACCCCTCCTCCGGACGTTCGCGTCTACGGAGTTGGCGGATACAAGCGCGCTTCGGCTGTGCCGATCAGTTCACAGATCGATGATCCAAGCGGAACAATCGTTACTCATCCGGAAAATCCCGGTCGAGTAGACATCGTCAATATGCATGGTTTTACGGGCAAGAGTCAGGCCTACGGACCGCTCGGGCGCCCACGCGGAGTGCACGACGGCTCTACCAATTCGATGACCATGTACAGCGACCAGAACGGCAATGGCCATGTAGTGGCACGCTCGGACCAGGCCACCGTAGACCTGACGGCGCGCAACATGCGGGGCGGTATGTTTGGAGACATGCTCGCAGACCCATCGAAGAAGAAGGCATTTACTGACGGACTGGCCAAATTGCGCGACAACCTGGACAGTCTGGAGTTCAAAAAAGACTCTAAAGGTGATTTACATGGCTCATTCGATCCAAGAATGAGTGAGATGCCTCTCAATAAGAAGCTTGATGATCCTGCTCTGCAGTTGCTGGGCATGGAAGCGACGAAACTCTATTTCAACGAAGGCAAGCTGAAATTCGATGTGCATAATTTGCCCAACGGAAAAGAGTTCAGCTTTCAGAAAGGCGACCTCAACGTGGGAGTTAAGGGCACCCACCTGCCGGAGGCTAAATGGTCTGTATCCAAAGTGATAACAACGAAAGACGCGGCCGGCAAACCTCACGTCGAAGTCGAGTTTCACGGAATGGAGGTCAGAACCAAGCTTTTCTAGCTCTTAGTTGAGCGCGTCTTTGGTTCTGGTCAATCCGGAGATCAGGTTGGCGTCGGAGACTTCTTTTTCCGACTCAGTAATGAATCCGTGCATTGGTACCGCCGGCTCCAAAATGCTTTCGCCGGCAGACTTAACTGTTGCATCCTGCCCAGAAAAAGAGGCGTCCGTCGTGCGAGCGAAAGAGGCTTCGGAACTGTCTTTAAACGCTGCAGGAGTGCAATTCGCTTCCGGCCCAGGGGTTTGGTCCGGCCCCGACTGGGCGCTGGGACCTCCTACCGGGTCGTCCTTCTGAGGTTCCGATTTGCCGTCTCCGGGAGTTTTTGGTTGGGCGTTTGCTGGGTCGCTCGTGTTTGTCTTCGGAGTCTTTTTCTTGCCCTTATTCGGGTCTTTCTGCTGGTTGGCTGGGTCTTGCTGATAGCGCTGTTTCAGCAATTGCATTGTGGCGATGAGCGGCGGTTTGGACACCGCTCCTCTGACGCCATAGAAAAGACGAAAGTCCATGCCGGCAAGACCGGGCAGATTGTCGGTGCCGAAGTTGTAGACCGGCTCCGCTCTTATGAAGCCCTGGAAGCCGGGAATCTTCTTGAACAGCTGTTTGGCGATTTCGAAATCGCAAATGATTGTTTGGCTGTTGACGTCAATCGAGGCGTCCTTGAAGCCACGGCGGAAGTTGACCAGGTATGTCATGTTGGCGGACAACGACCACGGACCGCGCTGGTGCAGGGCGCCGATTGTAAAAAACGGGTCTATTTCCCTGTCTACGCCACCGAAAAACTGCAGAGAGCGAAACTGCGCCAGCGCATTGAAGTAAGCGATGGTGTTGTTTTTGATTGGAACCGAAATTGTTGTGCTGGGAATGTAGTCGAAAACCGGATCGGCATTTGCCTGCCACAATTCCCGGGTCATGAACTGAATCTCCATGTTGGCGCGTTTGCCCAGGGAGATGTTGTGTTCGATACCGGTTCCCAGCTGATTGATAAATGTATTCAGCGTGTTGAAGCGAGCCAGCTTGTCGCGCAAATAGAAGTAGTTCACAAATGCGCGGGTGTTGGGGCCTAAGGCCCATCCGGCAGTGATGTTTGGTGAAATACGATAAACGCTGTCGGCTTGGCTGGCGCGATTTACTGCGCCCAGAAGCGCGAGCTGATTCTCACCGGAAAGCTCGCCGAATGTTATTCCCTGAGCAACAGTGGACGAGTTCAATAGTTGCCTTTTGGTGGGAAATTGAAAAACGTTCGTTTCAATACGCCCCGAGGTCTCGCAGGTCGCATTCATATAAAACCGAGAGGGCAATTTTTGCCACAATCTGAGCTTCAGACTTTCACCAACTGCACGCCTTTCCTCCGGCAATGGCAGAGGGACAACGTCCGTCGGCAGAACCGTGGACCGGCTGGCGCCTCCTACTCCACCCAAATTGGTGTTTGCTTGCGCGAAGGCTTCACCAGGAAAAAGAAAAGTGGCGAGCAAAAGCGCCATGCTTACTGCTCGCCACTTGTTGAGACTTTTGGATGCCAGTTCTACTTGGTAGATGTCTTGCTCTCCCCGGATGCCGTGGTTGCAGCAGGAGCTGCAGCTTTTCTGGCGCCAGGGGTGAGAGTCTTCACGATGTCTTCGGTTACATCAACACCGCTGTCGAGCACCTTTTGACCACCGGCGAAAACGCCTGCGCCATCTACAATCAAATCAAGACCTTTGTCTTTTGCTACTTGGTTGACTGCACCAAAAATGCGTTGTTGTTCCATTGCATTTTGGGTTTGAACCAGCTGTGCCAATGCTTGTTGCTTGGCTGCCAGCTCGGTTTGCACTTGTTGAACAATTTTCTTGATGTCTTCGTCGGACTTTTTGTCTTCGCGAGCCTTTTGAATAGCTTTTTGACCGGCTTCGATGTCGCGGCGCAATTGGCTTTCTGCTTGATTCTTGAGAGCTTCAGAATCGCTGCCAGTGCCACTAGCCTTCACCATTTGAAGATTGAAATAGCCGATTTTGAGGCTGGTCGCGCTGGCTGTTTTTTGCGCGAACGCAGGACTGAGCGTTCCTGCTACGAGCAATGAAGCCAAAAGGGAGCCGCCCAGAATTTGTTTTGTGCTGCGTGCGAGTTGCATGTATTCCTCCAACGTCACCGAATCTGCATCCACTAGGGATTGAATAAGCGCAGATTATATATCAATAGTTGGTAAATTAGGTCTATCGATGCCGCCAGCGCGCACCATTGCGCAACATTCTCTCAGCATAAGCAAACTTTATCAGCTAAAACGCATAAGTGAAAGGATGATCGCTTTCAAAAGCGACATTTTTAACAGCAAGCAAACCAGTCAGGATGCGCACCTTGGAAGCTTTATGCAAGCATCGACATCAGCCGGACTAGGGCACCGTCGGCGGTATCTCAAAAATTATCGGTATAACCGCAAGGACTTGATTTCTCTCGTATATATAAGAGAGGTATTACTCTTTTGAGATTTTTAATGTAGTTGGTGGAGGCTGAGCCTCGCCGTCTGAAACTTCCGTCGTCAGGAGGGGGATACAGCCGCAGCCCAGGCTAAAAGCCCGGGCTGCTGACTGATTTCGCGTTCATTTGTAAACTTTTTGGGGTAGGCGGAGTGACCCGTTCCAGCCCTCTTCTAGGCCGCTTTGAGTTCGTCGGCAAAAGGGGTAGCTGCCGAGGCGCGCATCCATTCGATAAGTTCAAGGGCCATTTTTCGTGTCCAGCAAGACGGGCAGTGGTCAGGAGCCAGGCTTGCCGGATGTTCGTGGAGAGATTCTTCGAGCAATTGAGTGGAGAGAAACACTAGAGAGCCGGTGGATTGAGTGTTTGTATTCATTTTCGACTACCGCAAAGAAAAGGGGATGGGGTTGCGGACAAACGCACGGTAAGCGCACAAGCAAGGGGGGAAGTGCGGTCTTAACGGTTCTGAACTTAGATCGGGGGGAGAAAGGAGGGAAGGGGCTGGTGTGACTTAACGTCTGGGGTTGCATACATCATGCAACGGAAGCGGAACAAAGTAAATTCGCTGAATCGCGGGGAAAAATTCGCGTACGCGAAAACGTGTATAAAATCGCCGAAAGGCGCCTGCTCCTTGAATCCGTGGGTTCAAATGATTGATTTTTTGCCGTTTGTGGCATGGATTACACAAGCGGCTGCCCGAGGATTTAATGCAAGATTCTCCTTCTGAATCAGTATCCATCCCTGACGAAGTTACTGTCGAACTGGTCAGACTGTTGACCAGCGGGCATTTCGAGCAATTCATGGGTTTGTACAGAGAAACTGCCCTCGGGATTCAGGACGATGGCGCCGTAGTGCTAGCCGAAGTTGTTAACGCCGGAATTCGCAATACAGTGCCGGATTGCGAGGTCAAGCTGGTCGTGTCTCAGAAGACCGGCGACAAGCACATAATCATGATTCAGGACGGTTCGAAGTTTTTCGGTCCCAGTTGGACCGTGTCGCGCCAGATGTTCGTCGTCTAAACCCCAAAATGGTCATTCTGCGAATTATTGGCCTGATTGTGCTTGCGGTTGTGGCTCTCAAGCTCTTCTTTTTCGCGATCGGTCTGATTGGATTGCTGATGTCTTTCCTCGGCTTGCTGTTACTTGCACTGGCCTTGTTGTGGGTTGTGAGCAAGGTTTTGCCCGGACGAAAAGCCTCGCTGCCTGACGCCACCAGCGAAGGACCTCAACTCTACAATGTCACCGGCAATGTGCTTCTCTTTGAAGAAAAACCTGATTTGCTGCAGATTACTCGAGCGGACGACACTACTGCCGGTACCATTGCCATTCCCAACGGTGAGAAAATCAAAGTTGTTGAAGAGGGCGAAAATGTCCTCAAAATAAGATTGAAATCCGGCTTGCACAAAGAGAAAGTTGCCTGGGTGAGCAAATCGGATGTGACCGGTTACAAGAATTAGAACTTGTTGTGTCTCAAAAAGAAAAACCGGCAGGGAATTCCCTGCCGGTGAAACTCGTATAGGTGTGTGACTTGACTGGTTTTACTTCATCCGCGTCAGCGGCTATTTATCCAAATTGCACATTCCCGAGTTTTATAACCTTTATGATTAACTAGACAACCGTTAACCCAATAAGTTCCCACCTTTCTAAAAGAATCTCCGGAATTTTTATGGAGCTGCGCCCTCACGTCAGGGATAACGTGGGAACGAGAACAAATAGGAGGAAGAGCAATTTTTTTGAAATTCGCTTATCTCTACAATGACCGCTTAAGCCCGTGCAGATTGCCGAAAACGGTTTCTCTGCTTTCTTTCTGCGCGCGCATGCACTCGGTCAGATCGGCGGTAGAGAATATGGAGGCCTGCAAGTTTGCGCAATGCAGAAGTGCATCCTGAATGTTATGGTCGCGGGCAAAATTGATTGCTTCTTTGGACGCTGAGATTGCCAAAGGTGCACGGCTTGCTATTGCATCAGCAACGTCCATCACGTGGGCGAGCATAGCCTTTTGGTCGGGAAAGACTTCGTTAACCAGCCCCAGTGACAGCGCGCGCTCTGCTGTGAGGGCTGTACCTGTAAAGGCTAATTCCCTGAGCACGGCGTCAGGCAAAAGATAGGGCAAACGCTGCAGACCACCCAGGTCTGCCATCATCGCCAGATTGATCTCTTGAATCTTAAAAGTGGCATCCGTAGTGGCGTAGCGCATATCGCACGCGGCGATCATGTCGAAAGCACCGCCGATGCAGGCTCCGTGGACTGCCGCAATAATTGGAATTCGGCACTGTTCCAGGGCATTAAATGTCGACTGCAGTCCGAGCACCAGGCGCTTCAATTTCTCACGGTCTTGCGGTGTATCTGTCTTTAGATCGCCCGATTGAAAAACGCTGAGATCCATGCCGGCGCTGAAGTGTTTGCCTTCTGCCGAAAGAACAATCACCCTGGTCTGCCCGGCTTCCTCAAGCATCTCGATCACCTGAGGCAGTTCCGTCCAGAACTCCTTGATCATCGAATTGAGCTGCGCTGGTCGGTTCATCACTAGATGCGATACACCGTTTTTCTTGGTTTCGATACCAAAGCATTTATACACGTGACTATTCCTCGATTCTGCTTCAAGTGATGTTTTCATTTTTAGAATGTCTGGTCCGTAGGGCGAATTGTAATCTCGTTAACATTGACGGCTGGAGGCTGGCTTACAGCATAAACAATAGCGTTGGCAATATCTTCGCTGGAAAGCGCATGCATTTTTCCAACCCAATCCTTGACCGATTTTTGAGTCGCACTGTCGGTTATATGATCCGTCAATTCGGTTGTTACTGCACCTGGTTGGATCACCGTTACGCGTATTCCTTTGCTCGAAACTTCCTGGCGCAAACCATCCGAAAAGGCGCCCACCGCGAATTTTGTGGCGCTGTATGCGGCGCTTCTTGCCGAAATCACTTTGCCCGAAACGGAGGAAATATTGACTATATGGCCAGAGCGATTTTTGCTCATATGAGGCAGAACTGCGTGTGTGCAATTCATCAAGCCCAGCACGTTGATGTCGAACATTCGGCGCCAATCATCGATATTTGCGCCTTCCACCGGACCAAGATACATAACTCCCGCGTTATTGACGAGAATGTCCACTCTGCCAAACTTATCGACGGTGCCCTGGACTGCCGCCGCTATGTCATCGGATTTTGAAACATCGGATGCAAAGTAAATCGGCTTGTCACATCCCTCTTTCTCGATTGCATCCACCAGTGCCGACAGCCTGTCTTCTCTACGCGCCAAGAGACTGACTTTTGCACCAGCCCGGGCAAGTGCCACTGCGGTTGCTTCTCCTATTCCTGAGGATGCGCCGGTGACTATTGCCACCTTATCTTTCAGGAAAGTCGCTGTGGAATGGGCTGCGGAAGCGGTTTTTGAATGCGACATTGTCGGCCCCTCGAGTGATGAGCCGACAATTATATACGCTATTCGATTGCGGGATTGCCTTATGCCTGCTTGCGAAGTTTCTTGAGCGGCGTGACTGCGAATGCTCCCTTGAGAAGATGCTTCATTTGCAAATGCTCGAGTGTTGTTTTCGCTCGACCGGCTACGTATGGGTTTTGGTCATCTTGGAGTATGTTTAAAACTTCCAGAGGCGTGCTGTGATTTTCTGCCAACGCGAATCTGATATCGACATCATTATCATTCGCCAGGGCGGCTTTTACCGCACAAGGCGTATGTACGTTGTCGGCAACAGCCATGCGAACCTCGCTTCGTGATTCTCCGGCGAGATCGGCCAAGATTGTCGGCGCATCAGCGTTTTCAGCTACTCTGACTAGAACGTTTTGTATGCCGCGGTGGCGTCCGGCCAGTCGAGCTGTATGAAGTATGTCCTGTTTTACGGATGACTTCGTGGCCTGACGCGGCGACGGCTGTAGTGCTGCAGCCAGACTGGGTGCGGATCTCTGCTTTTCAGACCTATACTTCGAATCGTTAATTTGCTTGAGTCTTTCGACTTCGTCTGCCGCCGCATTCAAATCTACTGAATGATTGCGCGCGGGAGCTTTCGACTCTAATTTTGCAAATTTGTCTCTCAACATCGATAACCTCCTCCACGACTCAGTACTGGAAAACCAGTAAGGGCGTGTGTTTGCAGAGAGACTGGTAATTCTCTCGCGGGTTCCCTCTCAGGTCCGTGCACAGCAGATTTAATTAAGCCGATCAGGCGCTCTTTTGCTCGTTTTGCATGCATTCCTCGCACTTCGCGAGCATTTTTGACACCCGCGTCCGCAGCCCTTTGGCAATGCTGGCGACTGCTCCAATGCTGGGATTTCTGCGCCCCTGCTCAATGTTGCTAATGAACGCTCTGTTCACTCCGGACTCTGCCGCAAGGTCATCCTGTGTCAGCTTCAGGCGTTTGCGCCTGGCGTTGATGACTTCTCCCAAACAGCGATATAAATGATTGTGGTTCTCTCTTTTGTTAGCCATGAATTAGTACCTCCGCGGACTAGACGCGATGAATAACAAAAGGTTTCAACCCTGAGGTATCCAGTTGCATACTCTCAGACATCAAGCCCCGGTTGCGATTCTGGCACTGCTTGGGTTTTTTCACGGAAATCGGCAACATTAAAATTGATCATTGCCGGGAACTGAAAGGTCGCTCAAAAGTCTCATCAGGCGAAGGAGAAGAATGTATTCGCGAGGAGCTGAACATGACACCTGAAAATGACCAATCTGCAAGACCTTTTGAAGAGCTCGATGAAGCTCTTGAGCGCAGCGCTAAGGAGTTGGAGATTCTCTCGACTATTTATAAACAGCGCGGACATAGACAGGAAGCGTCGGATATAGACAATACTCTTGCGAATTTCCAGGGTCGTAGCCAAGATTCCGACGAATTCTAATTAGTGCGGCAAAACAAAGGTATGAGGGGAAAGGCAGGACTGCCTTTCCCTTTTCAATCTTCCGGACTTTTGCCATGAGCGGGCGGGTGTTCTAGAATCATAGGTTCAAATTTATGAGGTTGCCATGTCCGAGCAAGTTATTAAGGATGCCATTGCAAATTCCAAAATGCATTGCCCAAAGTGCAAAAAGCCCATACAGAAGTACGAAAAATACTCGGAAACAATTGATGCAGTACGCGATGGATTCAATGTTGTAGAGGTCGATTCTCGCTCTTCCCGCGTGACACTGACCTGCGGTAACGCTGATTGCGACTGGCGTGAGCGTACCGAATACTGGTCTGAGTACATCGACTGATTTCACTTCTCCATTTCTATTCTCCAAAATATTAAGGCACCACCGGTAATGGCATCTTTCGATGCTTCAGTACTGCAAGATGGTGCCTTTGGCGTTGTCGTGATTTTTGGGTTTTTGCAGGCGGCTAAGAGTAAGCGCATGAATAGATTTAGTATTCTTGATAAGTGTTTTATCGAACACTTGATAAGATTCTCCTGAACTATCAGCCGAAAGGCAGGTGAAAGGTTTAGTCCAAAGCGGGAACTAGCGACCGTTCGGCCCGTCACTGCAATATTTAGCCCTGGTTGTCAGGAGGAATCGGGGTTGCAAGGAATGTGAGAGAATTACATACCCACTAATGTGTCCGGGAACTAAGCAGCGTTTGAGTATGCAAACTGTCAAGAACCGTGAGCCGGAAGTCAAAGGACCGCCGGATTCAACGGAAGAAAAGCCAGAAACCACGCCGGAAATAGCGTCGCGCTACCAGCCGGGTAAAGCTGCGCTGCTTTCTCTCATTCCAGGGTTGGGACATTTCTACGTCGGGCAACCTGTAGTCGGGTCGCTGGTATTAGTAAGCAGCGTTCTCGGGCTGACTTTCCTGACCACCATAATTGCTGGAAAGAATCTTTTCCCCATTGTCGAGCCGATTGCACTTGCATTCGGAGTGCATCTCGATAAGTCTGCGACGCCGCAGATTGTCGCCGGACCGGCTGCCGTCGGTCTCTATGTCATCTCTTTCTTGTATGTGAGCGCCTACTTCATCAGCGACGCTTACCAACAAGCCGTGAAGAAGTCCAGATATCCCGTCGGTTTCAAACCCGACATGGGTGTTACGTTCTCCGGCTCGACCGGCTTCTCGTACTTGATGCACTGCGTCTTGTTGGTTATTTGTGCCGTGGCTTGCATGTTCATCATCAAGGTTCCTGAAAAACATACGACGGTCATCGAGTTCGAATTTCCGGAACCGCCACCGCCGCCGCCACCACCGCCACCGCCGCGAGTGCAACCAAAACCGCAAGAAGCACCAAAGGCAAAGCCGGAGCCGGTGAAGCAAGTTGTTCCACCGCCCAAGCCTCAGCCCATTGCCGTCAAAGCTGATGACAGTAAGCCGGCCGACATTCCGTTGGTTGAAGAGGTTAAGCAGCCTGAGCCGGTGGCATCGACTGGCGGTTCGACCGGATCCAGCACGGGCGATGCTGGTGGCAGTTCGGGTGCAGGTAAGAGCGATGAAGTAGACCTGTCTGACTACGTTGCACAGATGGAGAAGAAGATTCGCAAGGCCTGGTTCCCCCCGAAAGGCGAAGAGACCAAGAAGATAATTTTGAAGTTCAAGATCAGCAGCCAGGGCGCTGTTTCGTCAGTTCGTCTCAAATCTTCGTCAGGCATCATGGTTGCCGACGAAGCTGCAATGACAGCAGTGAAGACAGCTTCTCCTTTTGCTCCGTTGCCGAAGGGAGCTCCGGACCCTGTCGAAATCCTCTTCACTTTCGACTACAGCGTATTCGGCGGAAAGCAAACCAACTAGTACATTCCTTTCTGTCTGCATTGAAAGAGAAGGGAGGCGCATTCGCCTCCCTCCCTTTTCCAGACTGTTGTCGTCTCTCATGTCTGGGTCAATTTCATCGGTGCTAAACGGTGATTCCGCCATCTGCGGCGATGGTATGTCCGGTTACCCATCGACCGTCGTCTGAGGCTAGAAATGCCACAACCGCTGCGATGTCTTCAGGTTCGCCAATTCTGCCTAGAGCCGTCTTCGAAACGAATTCCGCTTTCAATTCTTCCGGCACTGTGTTGAACATATCGGATGCGACCGGACCAGGCGCCACACCATTGACCGTAATTTTGCGTCTGCCCAATTCTTGCGCCCATGTGCGAGTCAGTGTATCCAGAGCCGCTTTTGTCGCCGAGTAAACACTGAATCCGGGCATTGCTGCATGCGCCGCCTTGGAAGAAATATTGACGATGCGTCCGCCGTCGGCAAAGTTCTTCAGGGCTTCTTTGGTTGCCAGAATGACGCCTTTTACGTTGGTATTGAGCACATGGTCGACATGCTCTTCAGTTACGTCTTTGATGAAGAGGGTGTCGTAAACACCGGCATTGTTGACCAGGATATCGATCTTTCCAAATTCTTTGGAAATTTCTGCAAAGAGATTTTTGCTTTCTTGTTCGGACGAGACGTTGCCTTTAAAAGCTGCAGCTTTGGAGCCAAGCTCTTCGATTTGTTTTACAACTTTTTCGGCGGCTTCTTTGCTGTTGTTGTAATTAACAGCGACTGTCGCTCCTTCTTCCGCCAATCGCAATGCAATTGCGGCACCTATGCCTCTGGAACCTCCGGTTACAACCGCGATTTTTCCAGCGAGGCGCTTTGCGCTTGCGGTTTTTGGCTGCTGCTGAGTTAACGTCATTTGTAATACTCCTGTGGTGAATTGATTAAACACTAAGTAGTTGGGTCTTCCCTTAATACGCTGGGGTTTGCAAACTTATTTGATCTTTTTTGTTTCCAGGACCGGACTAGCGCTGTCTGACACGTGTCTGACCTAGGCTGCGAGTCTGGCGGTCGTAAAAACGGGTTCCAGTTTGTCCAGCGTCGTTTTTGCTCTGTGAGCTACGTAGGGGTTTTCATCGGTGCTGAGTTTGTCCAGTATCGCCCGCGGTATCGCTGGGTTTTCCGCCAGTGCATAACGGACGTCGGCATCGTCATCTTTCGCTAGTTCTGTCAACAGCATGTCGGTCACGACTGGGTTGTATGCGAGGCTGACGCGCACCTCCGTGCTCTCGTCGTGCACGAGTTTGATAAGCAGACGCAGCGGAGTTCTGGGGTTTTCGGCGATCCGGGCTCTTATGTGAGCGTCATCTGACTCCGCGTATTCTTCGAGCAGCTGTACTGGTGCATCAGGATTGCCTGCGAGCAGATAGCGGGCTTTTGCTGTGAGACTAAATAGCATGGTTGGATTACCTCGATGTGTTCAATCTGCCCTGGCGTAAGCAGGCAGGGGGGTGTGGTGTGGTTTGGTTTTTCTTAGATTGGCTTGGATTGGCTTGGCTTAGTTTGGCTTGCCCGTGCCATTTTCGGACTTATTTTTTGAGAACCAGCTCGAACATCAGATCGATGAAGATATTCAAGGGCTCCAGGTTCTTGCTTGTCTTCGCTCGCATCACCGCACCTTCCCAACATGATGAGAAGAGATCTGCGATTTTTCTTGCATCAGCGTCGCTCGTGATTTCATTGAGAAGCTGACCTTCTTCTATGCAGGCTGCGAAGGCGTCAACCCGTTTGTCCATGACTTCAGACAATGCTTGTCTGAGCGTTTCGCTCTGGTCTGACATCTCCTGGCTGAGATTGCCGATCAGACATCCCTTGCGGCAGTCAGCCGCACGCATGCACTCTCTTTTTGTTTCGCAGAAAGTGCGCATCCTTTGTATCGGCGTGAGCGATTTGTCGGTGAGAATAGGCATCAAGAAAGCCATAAACTCTTTGTGGAATTCTTCGATGATCGCGAGCGCAAAGTCCTCTTTGCTGTCGAAATAATGATAGAAAGAGCCTTTCGGTACGCCGACTTTGGACAGAACTTCTTGTATGCCTGAATTCGTGTAACCTTTTTCAATCATTACTGCGGCACCGGCTTCGAGTAGAAGCTGTTTAGTGTCTTGCTTTGCGGCCACCCTGGCGTTCATTTTCTTTGACTCTCCGTTGCTTGAAATTAGACTGGTCGTCTACTTTGCGGCGTAAAAAAGGTTGCGTTGAGTTCGACCATCCATTTTGAAATTCTTCTTGGTTTGTGCAACACCAGCGGTTTTCGGTGATCTGGCAACGAATGCGTGTTGCATCTTGGTTCGGTAAAACGGGATCAAATCAAGCAACAGCGCATAGATCAACATGGCACTCGTCAGCATTGTCATCGGATAAACAACCATAAATGACATGGGATCTTGCTCGATAGCTCGGTAGAGCCCTTCTAGAAGATTGAAGACATCTGGGAAACTCATTTGCTTGACCTCGTCTGTATGCACTCATATTAGACCGGTCGTCTAGTTCTGTCAACCCCTTTTGCCCGATCGGCGGAAAGCATTGAATGGTAGGCGTTTTCGGAGCATTGGTTCAGCTGGCTTAATGGGAGCCGTTACATATATAAGGATTGGGAGGTACCATAGCCCGTATGAAGCGCCGTATCCACCTATCGAAGTTTCTCCGGGCCGAGGAGACCCTGTCTTGGGCATCCAAGTGTCTCGGCGCTGCACTGGAGTTTTGTGCGGGGCTCAGGTCTGGTTTCGTTCTAATTCTTTGTATCGCCCTTTGCCTTTGCACGGCCCCACGTGCTTTTGATATTTTGAGCGGCTGCTTTATATTGCCCGCGCATGCTGTTGCTCCTACATGGGCCGAACTTATGACTGCCGGAAGGCATGCTCATATGACGGGGAATTTTGAAGCAGCCAAGGAGTGTCTGAAAGCTGCATTAAGAGAAGCCCAGAGCGAGAAGAACGATGCAATGCAGGCGCAATCGTATCTCTGGTTGGGGCGCGTGTATGAATCGACAAATCAGTGGGACTTTGCCGAGCAAATGCTTTCGAAGGGCAATGCAATCAGTGTGAAAGCAAAAGCGCTTGATCCGGAAATCATGATTGCGCTTCGTCATGAGCTTGAGAATGCGCTTCATAAGCAGGGCAAGATAGATGCGATTCACTCACTGCGGCGTTCTCAAGGAAATCGCGATAATCAATATATTCGGGAGGTCAAGCCGAGTCTATTCATGCGCGGACGTGAATTCTTCGCTGATAAGAACTTTTCCAAGGCTGAGGTGACACTGCAAAGAGCTCTTCAAGCCTATCGAGACGCCAATGATACGGAAATTCCTCAAGCAATGATGTGCATAGACATGCTCTATCAGATCTATCGCGATCAAAAAGAATGGGCTAAAGCCGAGCATTTAATAGATCAGGGGCTTGCCGATCTCCGGCGTCGCAGGGCTGCCGGCAGCGAGTACAGTTTGAAAGCAGCTAATCTGATGTTCTACCGAAGCGCGATTCTCGATATGCAGGGGCATACGAAGGAAGCTGCAACGGAAGCAGACAAAGGCTTTGCAATCTACAAAAATCTGAAGACTGATCCTCAGGTGATTCAAACGCTATTTTTGCGCTGGGATCTGACCGGAAAGGTAAAGGAAGTGGCTCGTCTGCGTGAGCACTACGCAAAAATTGCAGCAAGCCTGCCGAAAGTTCAAAAGTCAGGGTGGGTCGAATATCCTGAAGAGCGGCAACAAAAATAGCTTGTGCGTTGAAGGCGGAGAGTTTTTGCTCTGCTTTATGAAAGTTGTTTGCCTTCCAGAACGTTGAGCTTTTCCAACAAGTCTTTTCCTTCTCTTCTCGCGCAGACTTGTTTATAGAGCAGCGCACCACCCACGGTGATTACCGCCGACATAAAACCATCCAGCGGCGAGGCGAAAACTGCCGCCCCTAAGCCTGAGGCAAAATACCAGAGTGCTTCCTTTGGCAGGGACGATTCAAATGCAAGCAGTCCAATGACCGGACCGCCAACACAGAAATACACGACGGACATTAGTGTCAGTGTGATAGTTATGTATATGCTGTCTTGGAATGACAATGACAGAAAGCGCGAGCAGGCTTTTGCTATGGAGGCATTTTCAAAAATCACATAAGCCATGAAATATGCGTTTAGTATAATGACCCAGAGAAACGGCATTAGGAGTGACAATTCTAATCCGGACAGAAACATTTCCCAGTAGACCAATGCATATGAGTCTGCTGCGTGCTCCGAAATGTGTCCCACTTTTGCTGCCAGGATAGAGAGAAAATTCTCGAACACTTCAAAGATGATGACTGGAATAGACAGTACTAGAATCAGCCACATTTTCTTTTGCGCTGCCTTCAAGCCTTCCTGAATTGAATCCGCTAGCCCGGCGAGATAATAGATAAGCGCGAACTTCCTGACGGATATTTCCCAGATGGAGAAAAAAATCAGTACGCATCCTGCGGATATTATCCAGAAATTGGTCGATGCGGAAAAATCGCTTGTATAGGTTTCTGGATCCCAAAATGCGCAAGGAATCGCCAGCCAATAGAAGAAAGTAGGCAAAAAGAAGAATCGACCAAGTGATAGCCAGTTGGCGCGACATATTCGCACGGCGCGCCCAACTAAATCGCCCGCTGTTAACAGGTTGTCCGGAAGTTCGACTTTGACTGCTTTGTTAATCACCGCCGTCTTCGCCCTTGATTTCACCGGACTTATACAGCCAGCGTCCATCTTCTTTTACAAAGAAACTCTTCTCGCTAAAAGTCGCATCATTAACGCCTTGGCGCAGATGAGCAGTGAAAGTGACCGTGGCGGATTCATCTCCATCGACGAACTCATTGATTGTTAAATGATCGAAATTGGTTGCTCTCGAAAAGCCTTCGATGCTTTCCTTCCATTTCGCGCGGTCTTTGGAAAATTCGGGATGTTCGCTGTGCGTGGTCTCAATTATATAGTCGGCAAGTCCAAGCGCATACGCTGCAAAGCGAGACCGCATGAGATGCAATGCATCTTCTGCCGGGAGTCCGTCATGATATGACTTGCAGCATTTGTGATAGAGAGCTTTGCTTGCGCATGGGCACCGCTCGAACTTGCTCATTTGTGTCTGCCGAGTGCTCCGCTTACTTGCCGTATTGGCTCTCCATTGCCTTTTCCAGGTCGGACATTGTGTTTGTCTTTGCTGGCGTTGTTTGCTTCGGCGCAAAAGGTGAGCCTGCTCTTGGTGCAGTCATCTTGGGTTGCATTCTTCCCATCATACCTGCTCCACCAGACATGCCCATGCCGCCGGGCTTACCCATTCCGGACATTCCCATGCTCGACATTCCCATGCCCGAACCTAATCCCATTCCCATTCCACCGGGTCTGTTCATGCCCATGCCTGGGCGTCTCATACCCATCATGCCGGGCATCCCCATACCCATTCCATGATTCATTTGATTTCGTTTCATTGTGTTGCTGAATGCCGCATCTTGCTGCATCATCTTAGCGAAGAGTCCGCTCTGGGCGCCCATACCCGCTCCAGGTCCGCCACCCATTCCTGGCATCATATTTGGTGCGCCGCCTTGTCGTTGCCGCATCAGTTGCATGAGGGAATTGCCGCCGCCACCGCTGCTCTGCATCCTTGCCATCTTCGCTTTCATCAATTGCATCATCTGGGAGCTGCCGCCGCCATGGCCGGCATAGCCGCCCATGTTGCTGGGGCGTCTGCCGCCCATCATGTTCGCATAGCCCGGCATACCACTAGAGCTACCCCGGGCATAGCCGCTACCTGTGCTGTAGGTCGGGCGTTTGCCTTGCTCAAACTGATTGAGCATTTGGGACATCCGAGCCTGGCTGGTTGAACTTTGGGCAGAAACAGGCAGCCCAGCCAGTATTAGCGCTAGCGAGATGAAAAACGTGCCGCTGTATATCATGTAAACCGTTGGAGCCCAATGTTTTTGGGGATTCGCGTTCATTTTGCCTCGGTTTATTAAAAGACTAACTAAAGGGATTGTTCCCCGCAGAAGGTAACTTTCCGCGACTTTTAGGAACATATGAATCAATAGCTCAGGCAGTGGGTACGTAGACACAGGCACTAAACCGCTGGTCTGAAAATGCAACGAATCGGTTTCAAAATACTCAGCTTCATGCTGTTGTTGTTTTTCCTGACGAGCACGCCGTGCTATTCGGATAGTATCAATTGGCGGACCGACATAGCCTCTGCTGCTGCTGAAGCAAAAAATTCCAATCGCTTCATGTTCGTGGAGATTGGAGCACCGTGGTGTCCAGCATGCCGTCGTCTTGAGAAATTGATGCACGACAGGCGTGTAGGTGAATGGGTCAATCCACGCTTCGTGAGCGTACACCTGAGTGCTGATGATCCCGGTGGAAAGGCGCTGTTGAACAAGTTTGGCATGCGAGGAATACCCGCGCTGATTGTATTTACACCTGCGGGCAAATTCTCGGACAAGATGTCCGGCGGACCTTCTGATATCGATGGGCTCAAGCACTTCTTAACCAAGTTGGCTGGAGGTGAAGCTGCACTCGCGACGGTTGGAAACCCAGCTGGTGGTATTCCTGGCGCTTTCCAGCAAGGCGATCCTGTCTACCCGGGAGGCACTACCAACGGTGCATATCCTAATCAGGCTCATCCTAATCAGGCTTATTCACAAGGTTATCCCACGAACCAAACTGCAGGTCAGAACTATTTGCCCCCCGACCAGCAAGGATACAATTTGCCGCCACAGGGGTATCAATGGCAGCCTCAAGCCGTTCAGTCTCAGCAGCAGTATAATTTCTCACCCCAGTCAAACTCCGCGAATGCCCCGCTTCAACAATTTCAGCAACCTCCGATGCAGTGGCAGGGACAGCAGCAGCCCAATCAGCAGCCGGGGCAGTTTCAGCAACCGGGGCAGTTTCAGCAACCGGGGCAGTTTCAGCAGCCGGGGCAGTTTCAGCAACCAGGACAGTTTCAGCAGCCGGGACAGTTTCAACAGCCGGGGCAGTTTCAGCAACCGGGACAGTTTCAACAGCCGGGGCAGTTTCAGCAACCAGGGCAGTTTCAACAACCGGGGCAGTTTCAGCAGCCGGGGCAGTTTCAACAGCCGGGTCAGTTTCAGCAACCAGGGCAGTTTCAGCAGCCGGGGCAGTTTCAACAACCAGGACAGTTTCAACAACCGGTACAGTTTCAACCGCAGTATGCACCTCCGCCGAATCAGCAGCAGAGATAGGTGGCACCTGTTTTAGAGAAAAATGTCGTGGCTTTGGAACTCGAGGTCCTGCTGGGTTCTTTTGGTGGGAACGTTTTGGCTACCTGCGCAGTCATGCTTAGCGCATAAGTGTCGCCAAATGGGCGCAAGAAACTGCAGCACATAGACAGTGCAAGTAATCCACACAGATAAAACACGCAAATAAGCCATACAGAGAAGCGACGCACCGAAGCCGCTCAGCAGATGTAACCGGGAACAGCAGAGGAATTAGTATGTTTGAGTTGCAAACGCCATGGACGGAGCTAGTGATTCGGTGCATGCTACTGTATTGCTTTATTTTGTCAATTCTGCGCATGGCAAATCGTGAGGGCGGTCAGTTGTCTCCTGTCGATCAGGTGGTGCTGTTTACCGTTGGAGATTTGATTGCTTCTGCGGCTATTAAGAACGATGACTCACTTTTGGCTGCGTTTATTGCGATGTCTGTATTTGTCGGTATGAGCTATATCGTCAATACACTCTCATACAAATTCAAGCCAATTGCGAAGGCGCTGCAAGGTGCCCCACTGGTTTTGGTGCACAATGGCGAAATCAAATGGGACAACATGGAAAAGGAAAAAATTTCCAAGAATGAATTGATGGAATCAATTCGTGCCGCAGGTCATGCGTCTGTTGCCAACGTGCAAGTCGCTATGCTCGAAGCTAACGGAACTATTTCTGTAATCAGCAGACCGAACACTGAGCCTCAGCAAACCATGTAAGACGATATACTTTCCCTGGGCGTCT
The DNA here is from genome assembly GCA_019745505.1 of Candidatus Obscuribacterales bacterium. Lineage (GTDB taxonomy): Bacteria > Cyanobacteriota > Vampirovibrionia > Obscuribacterales > Obscuribacteraceae > QKMZ01. The sequence goes on from JAIETE010000069.1 coordinate 56,800, forward strand.
CGAATGGTGTGAGCAGGCACCATATGCGGTGGATATGCGCATGCGCGAAGGGTTGAATTGAATGAACGCATATGTCGTTGGATTTTCGGTAATGGCGGCAACTTCAGTGCTTGCAGTTTGTGGCATGTTGCTGGTTCGCAGAATCGTCGGCGTGGAGAAATTAAGGAGCTTCAATGAGGTTGCCGGTAACAGCTTCCAGGTTGTCGGCACTTTTTATGCCGTCCTTCTTGGTCTCATTGTTGTCGACGCTATGACCGATATGTCGGATTTGCGCAGTGTTGTCGAGCAGGAGGCTAATGCTGCTGCTGATATCTACATCTTGTCTCGCGGTTTGCCCGAACCACAGCAGAAGAAGATTCAAGAGCTTACAAGCGGTTATGTCGATACGGTGATCGACGAAGAGTGGCCCGCGATGAGAGAAGCCAGAGTCAGTACAAAGGCAATTGTTCAGGTTAATGAGCTCTGGAATACGATTATTGACTTTAAGCCTGCTGTCGACGATCAGAAAGACATTCGCCAATTGTGTTTGGAGAGAGTATCGGAATTGGGCGATAGTCGCCGCTCGCGATTGATTACTAGCTCGCACGGTGTTTCGACTGAGCTTTGGACGGTCCTCATCATTGGCGGGATCCTTACTTTAGGTTTTTCCTATTTCCTTGGTTTGTCGAGTGTCATTGGGCAGGCTCTAATGACCGTGGTAATTGCGAGCACTCTATCGCTGAATGTTTATCTGGTTTTCCTGTTTGGGTATCCGTTTTCTGGTCCGTACTGTGTTGAGCCTGACGGATTTCTTGTCGATAGACTTATCTTTCGCATGAGAGGGGGCGGTAAGGAAGACCTGCCCTCCGCGAAGACCATCGATCCTCGCGAGCTGCTCAAGAACCGAGGAAAGCTCTAGCCTCGGAAAATTATCTAATCGAATGTTTTTCGCAGAAGTGGGAACCACTGGACTTCCTGCTCGTCCCTCGTGACGTTATAGGAATGGCTCTTTCGTCTGAGCTGTTTTGCAATCCTGGAGGAGCTAGATGAATACTGCTATTAATCGCAGCGTTTTGGCTGGTTTTGCACTGTTGACCATCTTAAGTCCGATGGCTGCGTACGCCGACCACGATCATGACCGCCATCGCAATAAGAACTGGAATGCGAATTGGAATCGCAATCATAATGCGCAAAAGAAATACTATAAGAACATCGAAAAAGCGCAGAAGAAGCAGATCAATAACTATCGTAAACTGGCGAATCGCTCGAATCGTGAATATTGGCATACTCATTGGGGAAACAACTGGAACGACCAGCGCGAGTGGTATCGGCACAATTTGCGCAGTATGCAAATCGATCGTCAGAGACAATTAGATGCTCAGATGCGTGCACAGTACCTGATGTATCGCAACAACAACTACAACGGTCCTTACGGTTGGAATATGTACTCTGAGCCTGGCTTCCTCGACTATCTTCATACCCGTAGTCCCGGACTGCTCAATACGATTCGGTCCATGATTGGCTTTTAGAGCGGCAAAATAATCAAGTTTTCCGAGTGAATGCGAGGTTGTCATTCGGAGGGCTGGTATTCGGAAAGCCGGCGGTAGCGTCAAATGCCGCCGGCTTTCTTGCACTTTCTGCTTTTGGTTCGAACCGGCGCAACGACTGTCAATCGTTTAAAATAGGATGATTACATCGTTGTCAACGGGCGTGGTCAGATGAATACGAAGCGACTAACATTTGTGGGATTGGTCATAGTCATTGCAGTAACTGTTGGAACATCACCTGCCGACGCTCAATTTTTGAAGAAGCTGCTGCAAGGCTCCTCGCAGCAAAACGATTATCAAACAAACCCATTCGGCGCAAACCAATTTGGTGGAAATCAGTTTGGTGGAAACCAGTTTGGCGCCAATCAGTTTGGTCAAACCTATCCAAATTCCGGATTTGGTCAGAATTTTGGTGGTTTCAACCCGGCAGGCGGTTATCCTCGAAATGGCTTCTCTGGTGGGAACATGGGCAACATCACGTCCAGCCTCAATACGCTGGACACAAACGCCGATCAGCTCTCCGGAAGAATTCAGCGATTTTTGCAATCTACTGGTCGTTGGGCTCCGCAGCCAAAAGGCAATGACATGCAGGTTTGTGTAGCCATGCAGGCGCTCAAGCAGCAGATTGGGCAGGCGAAGCGCAGCGCTAGCGGAAATATTACTCCGCAATTTCAAATGCAATTGAATCAGTTGCAGCAATCGGCGAATAATTTGGTCAACACGATGCAAGTGGCTGGAATTGACCCAGGGACTCGCGGGCAGGCACAGATGCTGCGGGATAACATCAGTCAGATGTTGGCGATGTCGAGCATCACTCCTGGTGGCAATGCGATTAATCCGTTTTGGAATATGGGACAGCCTTATGGCGGTAGTCCTATGCTGCATGTGAATCAATCAGGGCGCGGACAGCTTACTGTGATGGGGCAGCAATACATGCGTTTTCGAGATGTTTCTATCGAAACGATCGATCCGGTTAGTCGGCGCGTGCGTGCTTCTTTCTCTGGTGGTCGTGATGGTGTCATCTTGTCCGGACCGATAACAAACCAGACTATGAATGGTGTCACTATTGCGGTTGATTCCTCCGACAAAGGCGCCGTGAATGGTGTGCTCAATATTGGTTTTGTCTCCAACGGTTCTATCGGAAATATCAGCTCTACCGGTCAAATGAACGGTCAGGGCTATGCTATCCAGTTCAACGGACAATAGTCTAACGCTTCATGAAATCCCTTAGATGCGGGGTTCCGACCGCGCATTCAATCAGCTAAAATTGTTGAATGGCATATATCAGAAAACCCCGTAAATCAGCCCTCGCGAAAGACAAATTGCGCGTATGTTTCGCTGCTGCTTCCTTCTTTTTGCTTGCGAGCAGCGTACCTGTGTTTTCGTCTGCGTATTTTGATCTTGAAGGTCAGTGGATAAAGACCTTCAACGAAGGAGTAACGGCGCTGGACTCGAATCTGTACGGTAAGTCAGAGCCATTATTGAAGGAGGCTGTCTCTCTTTCCGAGCGCTTTGGTGCAGGTGACCCGCGTTATCCGAAGAGTCTCGGTGAGCTTGGTCGGCTTTATACTATCCGCCGCCGATATGCCGAAGCAGAGCCGCTTTTGGAGCAGCAGCTTCACTTCACTGAAGTTCAGCTCGGCAAGAATACTGGCAAAACTATTCCTGCGCTCGGTCAATTGATCAAGTTCTACATGCTGTACGGAACTGCTAAAAAAGCCGATCCGCTCGCGGAAGAGTTGCTTGGATTTATTGACGGCAAGCTCAGAGAAGATGCAGAGCAAAATGGTGAGCAGCCTACGCAGGGTAAGGGGAAATTGCTTACCGCATGGGCAGGTACTGCTCCTCCTGCAACGCACATTCCACGTATGGATTGGGCAGTTACTTGCGATCGCCTTGGTGATCTATATCGCTACAGAAAAAACTTTGAGATGGCAGAACGCTTTTATAAAGCCGGTCTCGACATCAAAGTCACTATCATGGGAAAAGAGCATATGTCGATGGCGGTGAGCTACGACAATCTTGGGATGCTCGCACTCGACAAAGAAGAGTATAAGGACGCTGAAGATTATTTTCGTGAGTCTCTAGAGACGACGCAAAAAATCATGGGCAATGGCGATCCCGATACCTACGCACGTTTGGATCGTCTGGCAAAGGCGCTCATCAAAGAAAAGAAGTTTGATGAGGCTGAAAGAACTTACTACAGAGCGCTCGAGATTTGGAGAAACGAACCAAATGCTGCCGGTGCGAAAGCTCGTTGCCTCTATCAACTTGGCTCGATGCAGTGCGATATTGGACGTTTTGGATCCGCTTCCGGTCTGTTGAGTCAGGCGCTGCATCTGTCTGTGAAAGCGAATGGGGATCTATCTTATTACAATGTTCCATACATGCGTAAATTGGCGTATGCGCTCTACTATTGCGGCCGTCGTGGTGAGTCAGAGGGATTGAAGGCGCGCGCGAATTATCTTGCAGCGGGAATGGACGAGCCGAAGCCAGAAAAGCCGGCTGAAAAAACAGACGTGAAGACTGCCACAGCACCTGGCGCAACTGGCGATAAGCCGGGAGCTGTGAATTCTGAGAAGCCGGTCGGGAAGCCCGGTGAAAAGGTTTCGACCGTGGCAAAAGGCGATGTTTCTAAAGCAAAAGGCGATGGCTCCAAAGCTGGAAAATCTGGAGCTGGAGATAGAAGCGAGAAAGTCTCGAATGCCTATGACCCGGACAAGAAATTCATCAAGCCCGGCACTGCGACTGCAGCGGAGACCATCAAAACGATGCGAGAACAGGGCAAAGCTGGTCCTATGAAGCCTGTTCCTGAAGATGAAGACGAAAAGCCGATGAATCTTATGAAGATGATGCGAGAGGCTCAAGCCGGAGGAGCATCAAAAACAACTCCCGCGCAGCCTACTGTGGCGCCGACACCAGCGCAGCCAGTGGATTCGACGCCTCCACAACCTGAGGTTTCGACACCTGCACAACCTGCGGTTTCGGCACCCGCACAGCCTGCGGTTTCAACACCTGCTCAGCCTGTGACAGCACAACCCTCGCCTCCTCCGACTGAACCTTTACAGCCGGTTCATGCTCCAGGGAATGAAGTGTCTTCTACTCCACAAGGCGACGTGCCCGCCGCTACTGAGCAGCCTCCTGCCGGTCGTGCTCCTTTGCCTGGGCAATCAGACAGCCCAGCGCCGTAAACAGGTTGATCCAATTGGCTGCGACCGCAATGCCACGGTAGCCCTGATTCGATAGATTTGCTGAAACTAACCTGATCGCTTTGGATAGATCGTCTTGACAATGCGGGTTGTGGGGTGGGTTTGCTCCAAAACTGCCAACCTATGGCGTTTTGCTGTTTTGGGGCTGGCTATTAACGATTGAAAAGCTGTCCCAGCCCTAGGGGCCCGGGATGTACGGTCTGTGGTAACATGAAACCCATCTGCCCGTAGCCCAGCTGGATAGAGCGCATGGCTACGAACCATGAGGTCGGGAGTTCGAATCTCTCCGGGCAGGTATATAGAACGGCTTTCTCT
>JAIETE010000092.1 GCA_019745505.1 Candidatus Obscuribacterales bacterium
ATCAATCCTGATCCGGCCTTCGTTCGAAGGGACGAACCGCTCGCTCGCAATACGAGCAGCAAAGCACACATAGCAGAATACGCTTACCGCACCGGTGGGGTCAATGTGAAAGTGTGCCGCGAATATCCTAGAGGATTGACGCTCAGTGAGTACAAGACCTTGATTGAAGACAATCCCAACGCAAAGTTCCTCCACTGGAGGGACATGAAGCGAAATGCTTCAGTCTACGTCAAGGGAAAGATCAGACATGCTGATCACGCTACCGTGACACTCGAAACATGGCACCGTGTGCTGATGAATACCGAAACATTCTCAGCAACCTCCGCCATCACTGTCGAATTTCTCGACTAGTCAGTCGGTATGGCTGGAATATAGAGGTCTCTGCGCGCAAACCCACCGGCGCGCAGAGGAGCCTCCTACTGCACAACACGAACAGAAAGAAAAAAGCTATATGAGTATTCGAATTATCGCATCAAAGAAAAATTGGATCGAGGGACGCGCTGTCGACCAACTCCACAAGAGTTTTGAACTGGCTGGCATGAAAGCAGCCGTTGGTATGCCGGATCTCCACCCGGGGAAGAGCGCACCCATAGGTGCTGTCTTCGCCTCCGAACGATTCATCTATCCGCACCTGGTAGGCAATGACATTGGATGCGGGATGGGTCTGTGGCAAACCGACCTCAGCAAGGGCAAGATGAAACTCGACAAGTGGGTTTCGCATCTTGAGGGCTTGGATCTTCCCTGGGATGGCGATCTGGATCAATTACTTCAAACTGAAGATATGAAAGTTTCCCAGTTTGACAAAACTTTGGGAACTATAGGCGGTGGCAATCACTTTGCCGAGCTTCAGATTTTACATCGAGTATTCGATGAAGAGATCTTTTCTGCCCTGGGGCTAGATCTGCAAAGCATCTTTCTGCTGGTCCACAGCGGGTCGCGTGGCCTGGGAGAGTCCATTCTTCGCTGGCATGTAGCCCGTTTTGGAAATCGTGGGCTTTATGAAGAAACGTCCGAAGCGGACGACTATATGTGGGCTCATGATCATGCTGTCAAATGGGCAAGCGTCAATCGCAGATTGATCGCCAGAAGATTCATGGATTCGATTGAAGCTTCAGGAGCACAAGTTCTGGACATTTGTCACAATCATGTAGAAAGAGAAACCATCGCAGAAAACTCTTACTGGTTACACAGAAAGGGTGCAGCCAATTCAAATAAAGGAGTTCTGGTAATTCCCGGCTCGAGAGGAAGTCTCAGCTATCTGGTGCAGCCGACCGAAGATCAAAGCAAGAATCTCTTTACGGTTGCACATGGAGCAGGCCGAAAGTGGAATCGATCAGACTGTCGTGCCCGACTGCATAGGCGCTACTCAGAGGATCATCTGCGCAGAAATCAGTATGGTGGACGCATCATTTGCGCTGATAAAAGCTTGCTCTATGAAGAGGCACCACAAGCTTACAAAGACATCGACATCGTCGTATGTGATTTGATCGAAGCAGGACTTGTAAGACCAATCGCCGCACTTTCTCCGATAATCACTTACAAAACAGCAGTGGTGCAACGTTGAAATTTCGCATTCAAATCACATCGGGTCAAGGACCTGACGAGTGCGCCTGGGTCGTAGAAAGAGTCGCCAAAGCGCTAAAGGACGAAGCTCTGAAATTTCAACCGCCATTGGCAGTATCCGTTCTCGAAGAGCATCCCGGTAAACGCAACGATACACGTGCTTCAATTCTTTTGTCTCTGCTTGTCACAACGCCTTCCGATTCGCTCGACTCCTGGCTCACATCCTGGCAAGGAACAATTCAGTGGATCGGAACCAGCCCATATAGGGCAAAGCATCCGCGAAAGAACTGGTTTGTTGGAGTGAATATTGAAATTGAAGCGAGTGACGCCAATGAAGAAAAGAAAAACAGCGACAATGTCATTAATCTGCGGGACATTAGCGTCGTCACCTTTCGAGCTTCCGGCCCCGGCGGGCAAAACGTAAACAAAGTAGAGACAGCTGTGCGGCTGGTCCATAAGCCGACCGGACTGATTGTGTCTGCACAAGAGCGCCGCTCTCAATCAGAAAACAAGGTGATTGCGTTTAACCGGCTGAAACAAAAACTGCAAAGTATCGAGATCTCAAACAGGCAAAAGTCGAGGCGCAAACTGCGCAACGAGCACTTCAACGTCCAAAGGGGCAACCCAATCCGAATCTACCTAGGCACGGAATTCAAGCGCGTCAAGTGAGCACGCGCTTCACGCCTACTCACTGAGTCTGGGAATGAAATCCATCCCGCGCACCTGTTTCCTTCGTTTCGATTACAGAACTGGGCAATCCCGGCCATACATGCAGCAAAAACATTAGAGTACCTATGGCAATCGCCAGTAGCAACATCGGCACTGCTGCAGGGCTTATCATCGCAGTAATTTTCATAGTCTCCGACTTCCTATACTAAAACCATGATGGATAGACGCTCTTGCCACCCAAAATATTCCAAATATTGCCGAACTGTTGCAATGAGCGTACCTCAAAATGTCAGCCTGCAGTAAACCCAGTAGCGATCACGCGTTAGGCGCAGTTTCGTCACTCATATGCGTCATACCGGCAGTATCTGCCGGGGTTTTCCACATAAAGTTAGGCGCTAGCAAGGGATTCTCAAATGACACATCGGTTATAGACTATAGCTGTACTGATTATCCACGCGCATTATGTGCGCCAAGGAGTACTGGCTATGTTCAACGAAAGAGTCCTAAAATGCTGCGATTGCTCAGAGGAGTTCGTTTTCACAAGCGGAGAACAAGAGTTTTTCCACAACAAAGGACTGACAAACGAACCGAAACGCTGCTCCAATTGCCGTGTAGTGACCCGTTTGCGACGCGCCGGTAGGGATCTCGAAACTCTTACATCGGCGATTTGCGCAGAATGTCAGTCTTCCTTCATGCTGCCGTTCAAACCACTCGGCTACAAACCAACCTACTGCAATACATGCTATCGCGTGCGCAGAGCAGAGCTGGAAGCAACCAGACAAGCTCGCGCTGCAGCCACTGCTCTTAGCGCGCAGATGGGAGTTACTGTATAAGGATAATAAGATCTGTAGACAAAGAAGATGACGGAGCAAATGCAACGTCATCTTTTGAGTTTTATAGAAGATCCGGATGTTAGCTCAAACTTCCATAGGATTCGCGTAAAGCGTCATAACACTCGCAGCTGATTCCTTCCAGTCCATTGCGATCTTTGATCGTCATCTTGCCGTGTTTGTAGCTGACGAATCCGGAGTCCTGAAGAGCCTTAGCAACAAGGCTGACTCCCGGGCGACGTACACCAAGCATTGTCGCCAAAAACTCATGAGTGAGAAAGAAAGTATCACCCTCAATTCTGTCATGAGTAGAAAGAAGCCAGCGAGCGCATCTTTGTTCAATGGTATGCAATCTGTTGCAGGCAGTACTTTGCGCCAGTAATTCGAATAGTGCTTGTGCATATCGACGAAGACTCAGGAAGAAATCCGGATTTTTCTCAATAGCATTGACCAGCTCATCGGCGCTTACACGCCACGCCGTGCCGGAAATCTGGCAAACGACCTTGGACGGCATCTGATTGCCGCCCAGAAAAATAGGAACTCCTATCATTCCTTCATTACCGATGGTCGCAGCCTCAATCTCCGTTCCATCATCAAGAACGGTTATTAGAGATAACACGCAGGTTTCCGGAAAGAATGCGTAGCTCAGAGCTTGACGCGGCGCGTAGACTGTTTCCTTAGTAGAAAACTCAATCATCTCGAGGCTGGGAAACAAATCCGAACGCTCTTCAGAAGAGAGTTTTTCCAGAAGAGAATTGCGAAGGTTTGTTTGAGTCTGACTTGGAGTTGGAAAGTCAATCATTGAAAGTCATCAAAATCGTTAATAGAAACCGACATGCTCAAATTGCCTCCATTCCTCGAAGAGCAACAGTTAAGGTTTGAACACTCTTCAGTGTACATTGTTTTTTTTCTTCGATAAGCATCTCAAAACCTCGATTGACGAAGATCTGAACTGTTCGCTATCAAACAGACCGCAAACGCGCAACCTGTGCTGCTCTTCAGTTTCCGGGCAAAAGAACAATACTGTAAGATCTTTCGCAGTCAATCAGTTTAGAGAAAAATCTTGGAACAAAGACGAAAGAATAGCCGAAATCGGCGCCTACAAAACTCCCGACAGGGAATCCCTTTACCTTTGTGGCACAATGCTTTTCGGGCCAAGACTGTATACAATTGCGTACACACTCTGATCGATTTCATAGGCAATGGGAAGAGCTGAAGTCTCAATCTGTAAATATTTTCGTCAAGAAAAAACCATTGAAGCCATACTCCCCAAGAGGCCAGGGGATCACGCGGTATGGATTTATCACCTGGAATAGTGAGCTTGAGCAATTAATGGTGAGGCGGAACTCTTGCAGTGAATTGCTGTCCTAATAGCGGAATCACTGAAGGAAAGAAGGACAATGAGAAATAACGAATTACATGTCGTTCCGACCACGGAAGGTTGGCAAATTACTTCCCAGTCAGAACACACAAATGATGAGACTTTTGATACACGAACGGAAGCTGTGATGGCCGCCAGACATGCCGCTGAGATTGAAAATCTCGATGTGATTGTGCACGGTGATGACGGCGCTATCGTCGAGATGCCGATAAACACGGATTCACAGAGCAAGTCAGCAGCAGCATGAGTGCTCAGTCACTTCGCCAAAGAGGACCAAAAAAACAAGCCGGCAGCCACTGTCATAATCACAAATGCCGACCAACCACCTGCATTTACGAGAGTCGAATTAGTACGTCTGCCCATAATCACCTCATTGTTCGAAACCAGCATCAGCAATAAAAGCAGTGGTGGCGCAAGAATGCCATTGAGGATTGCCGTCCAATACAAAGCTTGCATCGCGTTTACGTTTATAAGGCTCAGCCCTGCGGCTGCAAGAATCGAAACCCCTATGAGCCAGTAATACCCTTTGGCATCAACACACTTTTCGCTGAATCCGCAGGGCCAATCCAGAGATTCGGCAATCGCATAAGCGGCAGAACCGGTGAGAACCGGAACAGCCAAAAAGCCTGTTCCAATGAATCCGGCGGCGAATAGATACTTCGCAAATGAACCAAGCAAGGGCTCAAGTGCCTTGGCTGCTTGAGCTGCGGAATCGACGTGAAATTGACCGTTCTTAAATAAGGTTGCGGCAGTAGTCATAATGATGAAATACATCACCAAATTCGAGAAAAACATTCCGACAGCGATGTCTGCAATTGCATACTTCAAATCCGCCTCCGAAGCTCCTTTTCGATCTTTCACACGACGCATTCCCGCATCTTTCTGTTCGTCTACTTCGCTATTTGCCTGCCAGAAGAATAGATAAGGTGAAATTGTCGTACCGAGAATTGCAACCAGTGCGGCCACATATCCTGGCTGCCAGCTAATATTTGGAATCAGAGTGTCCTTCAGGACTGTAGCTGCATCAATCCGGCAAATGAAAGCGGTAACAACATATGCAAACAAACTCAGCGTGAGCCACTTAAATACGCCTGCCAGATGTTTATACGAAAAAAACATCAGCGAAATAAGCAAAGCCAGTGAAATTGGAAAGAGCGCAACTTTAGGCGAAACAGCTGGAAAGATAAGATTTACACCTGCAGCCATCGCCGCTATATCAGTGCCGGCATTGATAACATTTGCCACAGTCAGCAAAACAACCGAAGTCCACAAAATGCCGGGATGATAGTGCCGCCGCAAAACACCAGCAAGCCCTCTGCCAGTAACCAAACCAACCTTGGAGCAAATATATTGAACACTGAGCATCAGTGGAAAAGTGAAAAGCGCCATCCACAAACAACTGTAGCCATACCCGGCTCCAACCGTTGAATAGGTCGCGATGCCGGACGGATCGTCATCCGAGGCCCCCGTCACCAGTCCGGGTCCCAATATCTTGAAGACTCGTTTAATAGGATTTCTCTGAGCTCGAGCCTCCAGTGTTCTGGGAGACTCGATTGGGGGATGATCCAAGTTCTGGTTCGACACTTTTACGGCTCTCTTGCTTCATACCTTTCATCGAGACTTCAGATATGACCACTGGTTCCTAAAATCTGTCTTGGAGAGAATTCAAATTAGGAACCCGCACAGCGGCGGACAAGTCTACACACTACTTATGGAGGTGCCGTAATGGACGACAGAGACGAATTGACAAACGGCACGGCCTCCGAGGTCGAATCGACAACGCGGGATGACAAATGCGTCGAAGAATCTAAAGAGCACGAATCGATGATTCCCGCACGTGATTTCGTAGCCAACCAAAATGGAAAGAGTCTATGAAAATTGAAGATCTGGTCAAAAAACAGTGGACCGTCCGACATGACGACAGTGAGATTCGATTTGAAACACTTGATGCAGCGATTTGGTATGCAGCAGGTGCAGCGTCCGTATCCAATTCAATCAGGCAAATCAATTCGCGAGATAGATTGATCACTTTGGTGCCGACTAACAACTTAATGGGTGGACAACCATTTGATCACAGCACGCAAAAGTGCGCCGCCTAGTCAGTCTACGAAATGCACTTCATCGTGTCGAAATTTAGTGATCAAACAATGTTCCCGACAATGCACTCTTCGGCAAATTCAGTGCTCTGTTGATCGAGATCAGGTTTGGAAGCCATCCATGAACGAATAATCGCTTCGGTACCGGGATGACGCAAATGCCCCAATCCATGAAGAGCGCCGTGCTGGCAAATTTCAACATCCAATTTCAATGTTTGACACAAAGTTTCAAACATTACGTTCTGAATACTTGGACCCTCAGCGGTTTCCGAATGGACATGAGTAATGGAATACTCGTCGGTAAAAGAATCCCACCACATAAAGCAAGCAGTATGAAGCGGTTTGACAGAGAACAGATCCTTATAGAGAAAATACATCGACCTGATGCATTCTTCCCGCACATCAGAAGGAATTTCATCTTCCCAAATAACTTCCGATATAGCTCCGGGCATAAGACAGGACCGCATAGCTAATAGCCCTTGCTCCAGTTGCTCGTCCGAATATTTATCGATCAGCACCTGAGGCTTATTGAACAGCTTCGTGTAGTAATCCATAAGCTTGATGGGCTCAAAAGTGACATCAAGATCATCGGACCAATACCAATATTCTTCGTCTTCGCTTACCGGAATGGGATGGTCGAAAATATAGTCGATGAATTGCTCGAACGTAGCATTAGTGAGATCGTAACTCGGCATTTTCTACTCTCATCAAAGATGCCGGAGTGCACAGCTCTCAGATCCGATTCGGAGGTCCGAACGGGCAGCTATGGCAACCTTTCAGGATTGCGAACTCCAGGCCCAAGTTTCCCAATATTTGAACATAGGGGTGCCCTAGATGCAGATACATCTTTAATAGTTATACCCCCGCCGTGACCAAGGCCATGCGCAAAGCGCCAAAGCCACACTCATTGGACTTCTCGAGATTTAATCTGCCCGCCAATCAGCAGCCGACCGCGCCCACGGTTAAGGGCAGCACAAGGCTGGCCGCTCCAACAATCGCAGCATCGGATCCAAGCTCGGCACATACGACCTTGCAGGTCGCCGGTCCCGGCAATGCATGCTCCTTCAGAACCAACCTTGCAGGCTCCAGAAGCCAGTCGCCTATGTCGGAAAGTCCACCGCCGATAATAATCAAATCCGGATCAAGCGCGTTTGCCAGGCTCACCAAACCGAATCCTAGATACTCTCCAGTTTTCTGTATTGCCTTTCGACCAGCTCCACTGGGGTTTTGATGTGCATCTTTGAGGACATCGTGTCCTGTAAAAAGTGGATCGCTGCTTCCCGACAGCTCTCTCCACGTCTCGACAAGTCCGGGTCCGCTGCAATAAGCCTCAAGAGTTCCCCGTGCTCCGCCTGTATCACGGCGTGCGCCAGGATCCATCGAAAGCAGTATATGTCCGAACTCTCCACCACTCCAATGCGCGCCGTGGTGTATCCCTCCTCTTGTGAGCAGAGCGCCGCCTACACCTGTTCCCAGCGCCAGAAAGACAACCGTACCGTTTGAACAGTGGCGCGCCGCGCCAAACCTGGTTTCTCCCAGCGCAAGAACATTGACATCATTGTCAACGGCGGCGGGAATTCCCAATTCCTTTTGAAATGTTTCGGCAATGCGAATCCCTTTCCAGCCTGGAATTACATCAGTCGCAGAAAAGACCAACCCCTGCACCGCATCAATCTGCCCACCGGCGCCTATACCTACTGCGTCAATGGATTCACTCGTTTGCGCTCGCAATGACTTGGCGACTGCAATTGCCGCTGCAAGAATTTGAGTGCCACCTAGCTTGATCGGAGTCGGCTCTTCTTTTCTAGCCAGCACCTTACCGTCCTGGCCGACTATGCCTCCGGCAATCTTGGTGCCGCCTATGTCGATACCGATGCAAAGCATAACTTGCTCCCGAATGACTCCTTCCAGCAGCCATAGATCTTATCACCGTCAAAGTGGCAAACGCCCGTACCAAAATAGCTGCAACAGTGCCGCTCGCCAGTCAGTGCCAAAGCAGTTTCAATCGACTAGAATATGGCATCGACGGCTTTCGGGATTGAGACTTGACACACGCACTATTGATTTCCAGAAAAACAATCATCTGCGTCTTTACCTCAATGCTTTTGTGTTTGGCGGCATACACGAATGCGTATGCACTGGACGGCGACGCAAGCAACCCTATCGCGCTCTCGAACAACGAGGTGAGTGGAAAGGAGGAGCCGAAAGGCCAAAGTCGCTTCTACTCATTCAGCGCCGGTCCAGGTGATATCACCGTAAAAATCAACGGCGCCACCGACTTCTATTCTACGACGATGCGCGTCATCATACGTGATACCAAATCACGAGAGCTCGCCAATATTGCCTTTCCAGCCGGCAGTGATGATTCCGCAAAAACGGCGACATTGCATTTGGCATCACCACAAAACCTGATCATGCAAATCATGTTTTCAGTTGATGTCGGTGTACAAGTCAATTACAGAGTAGTTTTGGCAGGAAATGCATTTTCGCAAAATTCACAATTGGCGCAAGCGCCTGCCAGTGTGACATCGACAAGGTCGATTGCCGGAAGACAGCCGTCGCAATTTTCAATATCGTCAGATTCCAAAACGTCAACCGTTCAAATAAAGGAGGTCGCAAGCGAAGGCGATGAGAGTATCAATAAGCCGGTCGACGACAAGTGGGCTCTCATAGTTGGCATCAGTAAATTTCAGAAGCCTGAGGTAAACCTCAAATATCCCGCCAAAGATGCAGCAGACCTGCGCGACTTTCTCGTCAAGGAGGCCAATTTTTCAGCCGACCATGTAAAACTCCTGATTGATGAAAAAGCAACAAAATCAAATGTATTGGCTGAAATCGGCGACAAGTGGCTGCCCCATTCAGCTCATCCCAACGATCTTGTTTTGATTTTCATTTCGACCCATGGCAGTCCTTCCAGCGTCGACCTGGAAGGGCTTAATTACCTGGTCATGCATGACACGGACCCTGCCAGCCTCTACGCCACAGGGCTGCCGTTGCAAGACCTGGCAGCGGCCATAAAACAGAGGGTGCACGCCAATCGAGTGGTGCTTATCGTCGACGCCTGCCATAGCGGTGCTGCAAATCCGGCCAAGGGTCTTACCAGAATCGGAAACTTCGACAGCAATTCTCTTTTGCTCGGCACCGGTCAACTGATAATTTGTTCCAGTGAGCCGAATCAAGTATCGTGGGAATCGAAGCGGTATGAAAATGGTGTCTTCACCCACCAGCTTATTCAAGCTCTGCGTGAGAAGGGCGGCAAAATTCCTCTCGGCGAAGCTTTTGAAAAGCTGAAGAATTCGGTCATAACCGAAGTATTGAAAGATCGCGGCGAACTTCAGAGTCCGGTAATGAAAATGCATTGGAGCGGCAAAGACTTGATTCTTTCAGCTCCGCCGGCCAACCCTCACTGAACAATTTCAAAAACGAACATCTTGCGCGCCTTCCTTGCCAAACTGATTGGAAAGCCAGCTCAATGCGGCAAGTCTTTGCGACTCATTCTTATGTTTATCCAGAATGATAAACAAGAGCTTACTGCACTGACGAGCAGGCAATTGTTTAATCAATTCGATTGCATCACCTAATTCGATGTTGCCGGACTGGAATATCTCAGTTGCCTCGTCCAGAAGAATCGCGCATTTTGCCGCAGAAGAGTGAGAAAGCAAAGCTGCACATTCAAGCAACAGGTGAA
Organism: Candidatus Obscuribacterales bacterium; assembly: GCA_019745505.1. Taxonomy (GTDB): domain Bacteria; phylum Cyanobacteriota; class Vampirovibrionia; order Obscuribacterales; family Obscuribacteraceae; genus QKMZ01. Next base: position 10,228 of record JAIETE010000092.1, read on the forward strand.
ATTTCGTCGATTCGCTGGAATTCTTTCGAATCATGTCCAGCACATGCTCAAACTCGTTGTCGGAAGGCAAACCGACTTTGTCCATCGTAGCTACAACTTGCATGCACGACTTGACGCAGAGCTGCTCGGACGAACATTCCGGTGCGCGGTCGGAGGCAAGAGCGATCAGCTCTTTTGTTCTCCTCGGAAAATCATCATTGAAAACCACAGCAAAAGAGCACAAGAGCGTTACGATTCTCTCAGGCAAAGTTGCAGACATACACACTTTAATGACTGAGGTGAATCTCTCGTCGGCGACTGCCGGATTCATCATCACGAATGGAATAATCGGGCTATTCACGCCTGTTTCCATACTTCGACTCAAATAATAGGAGTCTTGAGCACTGACGCTCTCCATACTCTTCAGTAGCTTCGACCAGAGCTCTTCGGCCAGAGCGCGATTGGCGGAATGATCGAGAGATGCCGCCGCTTCGGCAATATTCGAGAGATGCAAAATCTGACCGAAAGCATCTTCTTCCAACTCGTCCAGAAGATTGACGGTTCGATGCAAGAGTCTTTGTGCGGCTGCCTTATCGTAGGTCGCTACATATGGCACAAGAAGCGTTTGCGATAGTATTGCCCGTGGTGGTCCGCCAAATCCCCAGAAGTCATTCGGATCGTTTTGCTCCAGACGAATGGAATTCTCCACGGCCCGACTGCAGAATTCGGAAATTTTGTCAGGCGCATACTTTTTGGCCAGGGTAAGCAAGCTCATGTACGCTTGATCTTTCGCGTCAGGCATTTCAATGTCGCGCACATACGCTTCTGATTCTATCAACAGCTCACGTGCAAACTCAGGAGACATTTGCGCGACGTCTCCAGCAAGCTCCATTAGAAAACCGGCTTTGCCAAACTCTTGATCGCTTCCTTCAATAATGCCTTTACGGGCATCTTGCGCTATTTCCATGGCCCGCTTGCGATCAGTCTCGGCCAGCTTTTGTGCGACTTTCGCCAGGGCCGTGTGAACGACTGGATAATTTCGACTCTTCAGATAGTTTGCTATTTCCAGCGCCTTCAGAGGAGCGACGTCCGCAAATGCGCAGGCGGCTAAATTAAGTGCTGTTTCGTCGTCGGCAGGATAAGGTTCCACCCACAGCTCATCAAATGCACGCACAGCAGCATCGCCGTCAATTTTCGGCAAATATGACATCAAATGAAACAGCGCCACTGTTCTATCTTTGCCCGAAAGCCTGTCTTTGAGCCCAAATAAATAGTCGATGCAAAAACGTTTGAGCTCAGGATTTTGCGGCGGCACTTTGGCGCAATCACTGACAAGAGCGAACAAACGACTCATCGCATCATGTATAGATTCGCATGCCGACCAAATGCCTCGCAATAGCTTGTCATTTTCATGCTCATCATCACGCGGCTCGGGCATTGCCTCCGCAGTCGGAGACGTCAAAATTACCGCACTGTTACCCCACTTCGAATATTCTCGCCAACCTTCATCATGCCTGATTTGCAGTCTCGGATTCAACTCCGAGGCATCTTCCAAGATTCGGCCAAGAGCTGTCCTGGCGTCTTCATCTCCAGATGCGTAGTAAAGCAAAACGCGCTCACCGCGAGTTTGCAACTCTCCAAAATAGGCGCCGACTCCGGCGCGGTGAAAACGAGAGGCAATAGCCAACCGCAGGCTCCAGATTTTCCAGCGCACCGCTTTCGATGGCACATCCGCTTTGTCATCGGTCGGTATATGCACGGCAACGAGCCAATTCATTTCCAGTGGAGAAACACGCTCGCTCAGCGATCGGTATACATTTACCAACCACTCTTTTCCATCAACAGTTCGCTTTTCTATTTGCCAATCGGAGAGCTCGTAAATTGTGATACCAACAGAACTGGCCGGGCATTCATCAGAAATCCATCGTCCCCAAACCTCGTCCGGATGTTGGATATCAGAAACAGCAGTCTTGCGAACATTCGCCCATCGCTTGCTCATCTGATCATCGTTCTGCGCATCATAAATCTCGGTCAGAATGCCGGCAATCTGAAAGTATCGACTCATCAATTCCGGATTTATCGGGATGCGCGCTTCAGGCGATTCCCACGATGGAGTATCAAAGCCATAGTATTGGTCGATCAGCTCGATCATCCGATGGCAGTCGGCAAGCGCACCTTCCAGGTCGTCGCGAGACATCTTTATCGTAGCTAAGATGCCCCAGGCGTCGATTTCCTCTTTTGTCAAAATACTGAGGAAATCGGCTTCAAAAACCTGGCGGTCGAAATGTTGCCGCCGGCAATCGATGGCAATCGGATCGTTCTCCAGCGCTGCGAAGAATTGATTGACTTCTTTCTCAGCCGTGTCAAAATCGCGGCTTTCTAAGGCATCCAGGGCATTGAATAAAGGCACTTGATGGGGTAGAGCCATCGCTTGACCAGACCACCGCGATTCGATTACCAGGCGGCAGAAGCCGCGCTCTGGAACCTAATAATATAACAGAGAAGCAACTTCGCTAGACTAGGGCTGAATACTACTTCTTAGCAGTCGCCGAGTCGGCGAGAGGGCTACCGTCATGAAAGTGAGGTCAATGGTCGGTCTTTCCGTAACGGCTTGGTTTTTAGTCCTTTTTCTCACAGAAGCAAAGCGGCCGCTGAGGCGCAATATCGAGCCCAAGAGTCGACGCCTGGCAAAAAACATGGCTATTGCCGGACTGACAGGTCTCCTGCTTCAGTGCATCGAAATTCCTTTGACCGCCCCGTTGAGCCGTCGGGTGGAAAGAAAACGGCTGGGCCTTCTGAATCAAGTACGAATGCCGTTTTTTGCTCGCCTGGTAGCTTCAATCGTTTTGCTTGATTACACGCTGTATATTTGGCATGTCATTAACCATAAAATTCCGGCTCTCTGGCGCTTTCACGTAGTCCACCACATCGATCTCGACCTGGACGCCTCGACGGCGCTGCGATTTCACTTTGGGGAGATGGGTATTTCTGTCTTCTGGCGCTTGATGCAAATTAGACTTCTCGGGATTGCCCCCATTCACCTCTTGGCATGGCAGGCATTCTTGATGGGCTGCATAATGTTTCACCATTCCAATGTGCGCCTTCCATTCGCTTTTGAAAAGCGACTGAATCACTTACTTGTGACGCCGCGCATGCATGGAATTCATCATTCGGTCATCGAGGCGGAAACCAATTCGAACTGGTCCAGTGGGCTGACTGTCTGGGACAAAATCCATGGAACATATCGTGATTTCAACGAGCACACGCCAGTAGTCATCGGCGTTCCTGCCTACAGAGACAAAGATGAGGTCAGCCTCGTATCCATGATCAAGTTGCCATTCGAGCCACAGAAATCAACCTGGGAATACACAGGCGAACTGAAGAAGGTTGACTATGAAGCCTGACAATAAAAATGGAAATCTTCCGGTCGAACAGAGACCCTATCGCATATTTTTGATTGCGGGCTCCAATCGACGACAGTACAACTGTCCCGGTGTGGACTCCAAAGCCCGCGCTCTCATGTTGAGAATGGCTGAAAGGCTTCCGCAAAATTGGGAAATAGACCTGGAGGATTTAGGCAACGTCTACGCGCAAGAGCGTATACAAAGCTGCAATTCATGCGTGTCGACATCAATGGCTCTCTGCGTTTGGCCATGCAATTGCTATCGTCCTTTTGACCACGCTGAGCCCGATTTGATGTGGAATCTCGACATGTACTCACGCCTGGACTTGGCAGATGCTTGGGCGATTATTGGTCCGGTCAACTGGTATGGTCCGAGCAGCAGTTTGAAATTGATGTTCGACAGACTTGTTTGCATGAGCGGAGGCAACCCTGACGAAGACTCGATCGAACACAAAAACCCGGAACTGGCAATGCAACTCGAAAAATCCGAGCGGTGGAAAGAATTGACGGCGAACCATTTGGAAGGAAGGACTGCTGCGTTCTTCTGCTACGGAGACGCGGGCGGAGACGAAATAGGCGATGATGGAACGCCAAAACTACTGCAACACAAGGCATACTTCAATCCAGCCGATGAACCGTTCAAGAATGAGCGCGATGCATATGCACCACTGGTATGGCAATGCCGATACAGCGGAATTGAAGTTCCCGATCAATTATGGAATTACACCATTGGTGGTGCGGGCAAAGTCTACAGCGACAATCAGTCGGAAGATATGATCAACGACAACTACTTCATGAATGAGTTTGATCGATGGATCGATCGATTTGTCGCCTTCGTTGAGAAAAAGGGCAAGGTTCCGCCAGGCAAATATCGCGCCTTCGGAGTCAAAAGAGCAAGCCCATTTTTCAAAGAGATCCCTCTGGCATGGAGAGAAATAAAAATGAGATTCGGCAATCCACCGGCCGGTTCTTCACCCGAAAAGCAACAACGACTTGGCATCAACAAGGACGTCACTCTATTTCCTAAAGGCAGCGAGAGCAAGCGCTATTACAGGAAGAAGGACTAGGAAATCCACTTGAGAGTCAACCGCACGCTTAAACTATTTGCCGCCGGCACCTCGTTTTTGGCTGGTTCAATTGCCGTTGCCCTCTTGGTACCGCCTGTCAGAAACTGGATCTTCAGCACAAAAATGTGGCCATGGCCGCTGCCATGGGATACCAACCAGCAAGAACTGGAAGCTATCCGCCGGCTGAGTCTGCCTGGTGACATTCTGGTCGAATCGAACTTGCATGGCTGGCAATGGATGGCACTCAGCCTGGCCGCAACTCAAACTGCGTGGGTTCATGCAGCTCTAATCGATGAGAAGAAACGGATCTTGACTGTTCATAAATCCGCGATTGAGACCGATTGGAATATCTATCGTGATTGGGGTAGTACTCGATTAGCACTGATACGACCGCCTTACAAAAATGACGAACAACGTCGAATCGCCATAGACTATGCACGAGGCAAGCTGGGTACACTTTACGATCCGTCTTTTAGAGAGCACGCAGGCAATTGCAATGGGCTTGTGGCCAGCTCGCTTACCAGTGCCGGTATTCCAGTTGCCGAGCGAAGAGTCTATGGAAGAAATATTTTCACTCCTGACTGTTTCTTCAAAATTCCGGGAGCAACGGTGATATGGCACAGCGACAAACATCGCCGCAATGCCTTATAATTTCGTCCTTCCATCAATTCAAGCGGGAATCGCCATGAGAATCAATTGTTTTGCAACACTTCTGACAGTGTCTTGTTTCATTTGCACTCTTCCTGTCACGGCGGATGAGTCAAAAGCAACAGGCAAGACTACTATTGCGCAAGCCACCATTGACGCGTCCAACACCGCAGGCGGGATGATCGTCTCGACGACGCCATCACTCGAAGGATACAGAATCAGAGAGTATCGCGGTATCGTGCGTGGTGTCATGGTAAGAGAGCCTAATACAATCCAACAGTTCAAGGCCGGTTTTCAAGGAATGTTCGGCGGCAAGATCAACTCATACATCCGCAACTGCGAAACCGGTCGACAAGCGGCTTACGACGCCATGGTGCAGCAAGCGCTAACAAAGGGTGCCAACGCCATTGTCGGGGTTAAGTATGACTCCGATGCATTTCAGGGCGGCTCGAATGATTTCGGCACTGAAATTGTCTGCTATGGAACAGCGGTCGTAATCGAAAGAATCGCTCAGCCTTAAGGCAAGAATTTCACAAAACAGAAAGTCAGAGCAGGTATTGCGCATGCGGCCAAAAGGATGACCGCCACTGCACGACCAAGTCCCCTCGGGATCAAGAATGAGAGTACGAGAAACACAAAAGACAAAATGGTGAATATAACAACAGGCGCCATCGTCAAAAGCAGGACCAAGTTGGAATCAAGTTTATCCATCAAGAGCCAGACCACGATGGGTCTCAGGCCTTGCTCACCATTGAATGGCAATTGAGGAGCGCCAATAGGCTTATACTCCTTGCCGTCTTCGAGCGCATACAGATAAGCCATACCGGCCCTGGCGCTGCGAATGGGTTTGCCGTCCTTTCCGATCAGCTGAACTATGAATGCCTGAATATTTCCGCGCGGACTGAGGAAATCTACGGCATAGCAGCGAATTTCACCCGGATGGGCTTTTGGCGTATCGCTCGGAATACCGCCTGAAAGCAAATCATCGTAAAACTTCGTGCGAGCGTGATCGGCGTCGAGCGAAACAGTTATGCCTTTGCCAACAGTAATGGAATGGAAAGTCGGAACTTCCTTCCTTTTGGAGTATGGATTCAAGTAATTAAGATCGGCAGCTCCACCGATCAAGTCACCGCTTGTCGGATATTTTTTCGTCCTGGTGAAAACGAGTCCGGCATATTGACCGACAATATCGAGTTTGTTGGCGATCTGAATCTCAGGACCGCCATGCAGGTACAATTTCGCCTCGTTTTCATCTACCAGACCGTCATCTGTTCTGTACATGAGAAACTGCTTTTGCCCGGCTTTCCCCAAAGACATATCCACGGCATCACGCCAATCATCAAGATAAAACTTCAATCTTGCCTTGAGCTTGTTTTCACCAATCCCAAACTCGCAAGTTGACTCATCCAACAAATTGAAAGTCTTGGCTGAATCCACAGAAACATATTTATGCTGGACGGCAAGAAAAGCTTGCGCCGCCGTCAACTTTCTTGGAATGAAATTGTATAGGCAATACATTCCTCCAATGACCAGTGCTGCAATGAGGACAAGCACACCTGCAGCATTTGCGGAAGTAGTGCTCGGATCGACGAGCTGTTGAACGGGCTGATCCGGGTCACGTTTTCCGGCAAACATAGTGGCAATCGTGCCAATCAATCCACCCGTGTCAGGGCCGCTTGCCACAGGCGGTGCAGTCATGTTTCTAGAAGACATTGACCTAATGGAACGTGCGCTTGTTGCGGCACTGGGTACGGAAGATGCGTTTTGATTATCAATCGTGTTGATGGCATCGGAACCCGAGGAAATATCGGCCGGCGACTCGCTGGCAGATTGAAATCCTGATATGCCGGACTCTTGAGCTGAAATCGAAGGCGTCTCATTAAATGATGGAGCCGGCTGGGGAAAGGCGGGAGTTCCTTCCATTACGGGCGTTTCGTAATGTTCTTGTACGGGCGGAGCTTCTGAAGATTCTGCCGGTCCCCAGTCATCGAATTGTTCGGCAGGTTGGCCCCAGGAATCATTTTCCATCTGGCTCCAATCGTCTACGGCTGGAGTTTCTGGTTGGGGGGCGGGCTCCTGCGCGGCAGGCTTTTCATTGGGCGCTGTAACTACTGCCGAATGCGAGCCGGAAATAGATGGATTATCTACGGGAATTTCCTCGTCAAAATCAGCAAAATCCGCAACATCTCCGATTTGCTCCTTGCTGATACTGGCAGCGGGAATCGCTGCTTGTTGAGGCAATGTCGGGCGAGAGAACATCGCAGTTTCTTTGATCGGTCTTGAAAGAACATCAGCTGCCGGAGCTGGTGGCGTCTGTGCCACCGGCGCAGCAGGAGCAGGTGGCGCCACTGCTGGTGGTGCTACTGGCGGAGCGCTCTCAGCCTGTACCGGCAAGGTCGGTTTTGAAAACATGGCCGTTTCTTTTATCGGCTTCGAAAGAACGTCGGGAGAAGCTGGAGGTTGCTGCGGCTCTGCAACAGGAGGAGGCGAATCGGCAGAAATTGCACGAAACGTATAAGTATGTTCAGTCGTCGGCGGTGCGTTCGGAACCTTTGCTTTGTCCGTAATCAATGTATTGACGTCGACTTTGCCAGCCTTGACAGACGCTGCAAGTCGAACCAGTTTTTCTGATTGTTCTTGCTTTCCGACCTTTAAACTGACCGCGGCAATGCGCTCGAGAGCGGCACCGATGGCAGTGACATTATGATTAGGAAGCGGAGCAGTCAGGTTGATGAAGCGTTGATTGAGCTTGATCGCCTCAGAAAATTTTCCCCAGGACGTATAGATTTCAGACAAGGACTCAGCGCAATAAGCCATGCCATCTGGATTAAACAGGAGTTTTTCAAAAACCTCGCGCAGCATCGGCTCAGCAGCCGCGAAATTGCCGCCGCCGTATACCTGCTTTGCATTCTCCAATTCCTGGAGAATGTAACTGGGATCACTTTGAGGGTCCGTACTCATTACACAAACACTGGGCATACTGACGAGCAGGCAAAGCCTACTCATCAAGCTTAGCAGCCCGGGGGCATCGTCGTCGATTATCAGCCGGGAAACGGGATGCGCGGAGGGCAAAATCAGTCTTTCGGCTGATTCTGCCCTCAAACTTCTCTACAACTCCAACCGGCGACTAAGCAGCTTTGCGAACCGGCAAGCGTTTGTCGGTCGTACGCTCCCTCAAGGCAGTTCTTGGAAAAACCAAGCTTTGCGGGTTTTTCACAGGATCAAACCCTGTCGAGTCCTGCAACAGATTAAGCGCTCTTTGCTGCGAAGCCTCTTCGGACGCAAACAATTCTGCAAACAGTCCTTTAAGAGCATCCAACAAATGAGAAGAGGCTCGCTCAACACTGCCCGCATGTCTATCATCATGTACTTGCATTCTCATCGGACCTCCTTGCTTCGTTTTTCGGATGCAACGACATCCTCAACAATGCACTTTCGTATCACCTGTGACTAATGACACGAGTGGCATGATAAAGTTCCTAGACTAATCAGCTTGACATCAGGGTTTTATCTTCGCGGTCCAAATTCAAAATCGCGCAGAAATCTGCCCAGCAGCGTGTTTTGAAAAACGATTCGCTGCCCGTATATGTATTTGATATGCGAAATCTGCGCGAATCTACCAGAGATAGCAGCGTTTTGTCTTCGGCAACATCATGGTGTTATCGCCTTTCACGTCGAATGCCTTTTCAAATGCATCCATGTTGGCGAGAGTTCCGTTGACCCGATACTTCGGAATCGGATGCGGATCGGTAGCAGCCATCATATGTTCTTTCTCCGGACGAATATTGGTCGCCCACGCTTGCGCAAATGAGAGGAAGAAGCGCTGTTCCGGCGTAAATCCTTCGGCATCTCGCGTGCGCGGTTTTCCTTCCAGGATCTTTTCCAGGGCCTTGTAGGCGATTGTCAAACCACCCAAATCGGCAGCGGCTTCTCCGGCGACGAGCTTTCCTTTTAGATGGGTGTCACCATCTACGGTATAGCCGTCATACTGATTCTCTATCAATGAAATTCTTTCTCTGAAGCGCTTTTCGTCGCCGGCCGACCACCAGTTTTTCATATTGCCTTGAGCGTCGAATTTGCTACCCTGGTCGTCGAAACCATGTGTCATCTCATGGCCGATGACCATGCCCATGGCACCGAGATTCGTAGCGTCGTCAGCCTTCGGATCGAAAATCGTCGGCTGGAGAATACCGGCAGGGAAAACTATCTCGTTCATCTCACTCCAGTAATAGGCATTGACAGTCTGCGGAGTCATCAGCCACTCGGTACGATCGACCGGCTTGCCGATCTTGGCAAGATTGCGATTGAACTCGAACTTCTCGGCCCGCAAAACATTGGCAATATAGGAATCTCGACTTATTTTCAGCGCACCGTAGTCTCTCCACTTGTCCGGATACCCGATCTTCGCTACGAAAGCATCCAGCTTGGCAATTGCATTTTTGCGAGTAGTGTCATCCATCCACTCCAGGACACCGAGATCCTCGCGCAAAACCTCGCGCAGTCTTTTGACCAGCTTCAGCGCTTTGGCTTTGGCATCCGGGGTGAATGCCGTTTTCACATAGAGCTGACCGACCGCCTCGCCAATGGCGTGATTGGTCGAATTGACCACGCGCTTCCAGCGAGGCAGATTTTCCTTCTTTCCGGTCAACACTTTTCCGTGGAAGTCGAAATCAGCATCGACAAAGCGCGACGACAAATAAGGAGCGGCCGCATCAATCAAATGCCAGCGCAAATAATCCTTCCAGTGCTCCATTGCCACAGCTGAGATTTGATGGTCCAGCTTTTTGAAAAAGTCGGGCTGACCTACGTTTACTTCACTGATACCTGGATAGCCGATTTCCGAGAAATAAATCGGCCATGAGAAACGCGGAGTCAATTCCGTCAGTTCTTTCACATTCATCTTGTGATAGATCTTCTCCGGATCTCGCAACTGAATATTGTCCATCGAAGCCTCAGCCAACTGCGTTTCGATTTCCAAAATCTTCTCGGCGCGAGTCTTTGCTTCCCCCGAAGGGATGCCCAGAAGTCCTAACATTCGAGCGACGTGATTGAGATACTCCCCGCGAATTTTCTTGAAACGCTCTGCCTGATTGAAGTAATAATCCTTTTCCGGCAAGCCCAGACCACCTTGCCCTGCCTGCCCGATTACTTTGGTTGCATCTTTGAAATCTTGCCCGGAGCCAAAAGAGAACAATGCACCGATGCCCATGCTGTGAAGATGCGCAAGTTCCGAACGCAGGTCATCGAGACTCTTCAGATTGTCGATGCGTTTCAGCTCATCGGCTAGAGGCTTGATATCGTCCTCTTCCAACTTTTTGGTGTCCATACCGACTTTGTAGAAATCGCCGATTTTCTGCTCTACGGTTCCTGACTTCGATGCCTTCTTAGCGGCATCTTCGAGCAAATTCCTCACCAGGGTGAGGTTTTTGTCATTGATAATGTTGAGCACGCCCCATTTGTCGTACTCATTCGGTATCGGCGTGTTCTTGAGCCAGGTGCCGTTGGCGTACTGGTAAAAGTCCTTTGCGGGCGACACGGACTTATCCATATTCGGGGAAAAAGTCCTCGTGCCGGAAGGCGAAGCGGTCTTTATATCTCTTGCGCCGCTCTTAGCTTCCGATTTAGATACGGACTTGGAATCAGCTTTTTGCGTTTTCGTTCCGATAGAAGCCGCCTGCAAAGAGCTCAAAGAGCCCATAAGCAGAGAGATTGCCAGGCTTGCAGCCAGGGGCGCACAAAAATTCTTATTTCTAGCCATTATTTCCACCAAACACCAAATAAAGGCAAAGTCTAACAGTTTGCTCACAAACCCGCTCGCACAGCAATGATTTTGCCAAACGGGGGCGAAGTCTCGAGCATTTTTCGGTTTTGTGCGAAAACGAACTGGAAACGAATTTTAACCGAATATTCGTCGCCGCTTGGCTACCGAAAAGTGCCACCCAACACGGGATTGAATACCAGCCGCCCTTTCCGGGCTACAGGAGAAAGACAAGCCGCGGCAGAATCAAAGTGGTAAGCCGTTGAAGATGTGCGCAGGCGTGCGATAATGACGTTTCAGTGTTCCATTTTTTTCCGGTATTTCGCATGAATAACAAACTTTTCGTAGGTAACCTCTCCTTCAAACTCTCGGAAGCAGAACTCGAGTCGCTCTTCGGTGAATTCGGCACCGTCGTCTCCTGCTCCATACCGACCGACCGCGAAACCGGCAGAAAACGGGGATTCGCATTCGTTGAGATGGGCAGCCAGGCTGAAGCCGAAGCCGCCATCAAGGGTCTCAACGGCAGAGATTGCGAAGGTCGTCAAATCGCAGTAAGCATCGCTCAACCGAAGCCGAAAGGCGGCGGAGGCGGCGGCGGACGCAAATACTAAAAAGCGACCGACACGTATTCACGCATAGCGAAACGTATAAATAGATGGGCAAGTCAAGCGACTTGCCCATTTTGCTTTCTGGACTCAGCCCCAGAATTCAGTGCGGAGGCATAGGAATCCAGATGGGAGGCTTTCCTGGAAATTTCATCTTGCTGAGAATGGCGTTGTCATCTGCGTCATGCGGTTTCAAATAAACGTAATAACTGTCATTGCGTTCGACAAGATCATCTTTCGGCTCGCTTCGAGGACTGATGAGCATGTCGTTGGTAAAGCGAACATGCATGTAATAGGGGAGTAATTGGGTAAAGTCGGGCACATCGGGAACCATCTCGTATCGCAAAAATTTGGTGCCGGCGATTTTCAACACTTGTGAATTGCCGGACTCCAGGCACTTCATCGGCACTTCCAACCAACTGGTTCCCACCTGCACAAATCCTCTAACCATAGGCGACATGACATACAAAGGCTCGTCACCCTTGGTATTTCGCAAATAAAGAGTGACTATGTAAGACTTGCCTTCGCCGAACTCGACCTTCTTCAGGTCCGCCCGCAGTCCTTGCATGGCCAATTCTTCAAGCGCCAGTTTCCTCTGAGCTTTCGCCTGTATTTCGGACCGTTCATAGTCGGCAACCGCCCAGTTGAGACACCAGGCGATAACACAGATCGGCACCATCCACGTAACAAAGCGACCCAGGAATAATTCCAGTCCCTCACCGAGACGAACCTTCTCGCCAGCAGCCTTTTCCGGTGACACATCGTACAGATTGTTTATCGCTTCGATTGCCGGCGGGCGCTCGTCCTTTGTTATCCCTTCTTTTTTTGAAACAGTCTCTCCACCGCGCATCTCGATAATCTGATCGGCTCGCGCAGCAATGTCCGGATTGTGTGTCACCACTATCAGTGTCACATTCAAAGCGCGGTGAATATCGATGAGCAGGTTGAGAATCTCCGCTTCGGTCGCTTCGTCCAGATCAGCGGTCGGCTCGTCCGCCAGAAGCAGTTTCGGCGAATTCACAAGAGCCCTGGCGATCGCAACGCGACGCTGCTCTCCTCCTGACAGTTGCCCGGGAAAAGAATCGTAGCGATGAGACAATCCCACTCGATCGAGCAGAGCGCGAGCACGTGCGTAAGCTTCACGAGCTGAAATCCTGCCTGAAATCAAGCAGGGAAGCGCGACATTATCTACAGCTCTCAAGGACGGAAGCAGACTGGCAAATTGAAATACAAAACCGATTTTCTCGTTGCGTAAATCGGCTCGCTGCGTGTCGTCCAATTTCCACTGATCGACACCATCGATCAAGACCTGGCCGTTGCTCGGCTTGCTTATTCCGCCGATCATCCCCAGCAGAGTGGATTTACCTGAGCCAGAACGGCCGATGATTGCAAGCGATTTTCCATCACCCAGTTCAAGACAGAAATTCTTAACGGCTTCTACCGTGTGCTCCCCTGAATAATTCTTGCCGAGATTTTGCAGAGTAAGCATCAACCACCCTCGCCCTGTATCAGCCGATATGGTTCTTCAAGACTGGCTTTCCATGCGGGCAAAAGCGCTCCCACCAGTCCGACCAGAGAGGAGGCAGCGGCGCACACTATTGCCGCAATCAGAATTGTCGCGGGCTCCGGCCATGCGAAGTCTATATGCAGAGTCTCGAGGTAATAAACCAATGAGCGTTGAAACACCAGTAAAAGCCCGGCACCAAATACAATGCCAGTAAATCCACCTATGGTGGTAGTGAAGACGGCCTCGGCCAGCAGCATTCGCATAACATCCACATGCCGAGAACCGATCGCACGAAGCAAGCCTACTTCACGCCGCCGCTCTGAAATAATGCCTGAAAACAAAAGACTGACCATTATCAACATGGCCGCCAGCATCATGGCAGTAAAGCCCAGCATACCGCCGAGCAAAGCAGCCGTAGCCTGGCGAGTCGAAGTAACTATCGTCGCTCCAGTCACCACCTTCACGCCAGGCAGTTTGGCGATTGCAAAACGAGCTTGTTCAGGTGTGGCGCCAAATTTCAATTTCACCAGAATCGCAGAGACTTTAGAGCGCTCGAATCCGGCCAGTGAAGGAGAAGCACTTTCATCTTTGACTTTTCCGCGCAACATCTCAACGGTTTCGAAAGTGGTAAAAAACGAATCGTCCAATGGTCCGACACCACTTCTGCCCAGCTTGCCATAGACATTGACCGGTTGATTCGCAGGTGCAATCTCGTCGCCGATATTTTCGCCTCTTCTGCTGCCGGCAAGAATGTCTCCGGACACCATCACGCGAGGGGCGTGCGCCACCATCCAGGGCAATATCGTAAAGTCTTTCTTGGCGTCAAACGCGATCAAATTGGCCTTGCATTCCGGCATGCCGGACATTATCGGCACCTGCAAATAAGTCTGCGGCGCCGCTTGAGCAATGCCTTCCATCTGCTCGATTCGAGAGACAAGCTTCGCATCCATCAATTCTTCAGTCGGCTGCACGGTAAGAAGTGCACTGGTGATATTCACCATCGCCTTGGAGGGCACCACTATCAAGTCGGCACCCATTCGCGAAAAGCTTCTGTCCATACTGTTCTTGATACCGCTGGCGACGGTATAAGATGCGAATACGCCGCCCGTAGACAAAGTCACGGCAAGAACAAGCATGAGCGTTCTGGCAGGTCTGCGAAGCACATTCTGCAAAGCCAGCCGTGTAAAAAGAAAAAGAGTAGCACCGGGCCGGCGTCCGGTTTTTTTCTCTTCATTTTCGAGCGACACGTTCTCTTGCCTCGAATCCTGACTCTAGAGAGTTGTGCAGCGGCTGTTCTTGAGCTGCTCCGCTTTAGTGGGCACAATCACGCAATCATGGTGTCCGCCGAAGTTAGGCAAATAGCCGACCGGCTCGAGCGTGTCCTGCGTAAAAATAAATGCTCCGCTGGACAATCTTTGGAATCCGCTGAAAATTTGGAAAACATATTTTCCGTCATATGTGACCGCCATTGTCTGACAATCAGGTCCAATGTTTTGAAATTTCTTGATTATCTTCCAAGTCTTGGTATCGACCACGCAGCAACCACTATTTGCAGGTTTGGGGTAGAGCACGGAAACAAACATCTTGCTGCCGTCCACCGAGAAGCACAGATGGAAAGGACTGGGGTAATCACCTGACCAGCTGGGATCTTTCACATAGGTAATCTTCTTCCAATTGCGTGGATCTGCATCAGCGGTGTCAAACACCGCCATATTGTTTTGCTTGATGTTGTTCATCATCAAGAAAGACTTTCCGTCCGGGGAAAAACCAGCTTCGTGACCGACGCATTTGACGTCGTCCAGTTTGATCTCCCAGGTATCCGGACCTGAACTTACTTTCGTCAAAGGAAGATTGCCTGGCGATCCTTCCGGGCAATGCAAGCAGCACACAGGCTCCCAATTATTTCTGTCAACAATGATTGCGCAGGACAGCATGCGAATGATCAGCGCGGAGTAACGCCCGCCGGGATGATGTACTACGGCATCGAGACCGGTCAGAGCCTTCGGATTGTCTCCGGGCAATTGGCCCGTATAGACGAGATATTCAGCCATGGGCACCATTTCCCAATCGATTTTGTTGCCTTTGCTGCCTTCCAGATCGTATTTACCGGTTTCTTTTGCGGCATTCAGTCGCGTCAGGCGGATCTTTCCGCCTTTAGACCAATTTTCCTCCATGCCTCCGTTTGGATTGGCTCCCACCCAATCAGCACGGAAAGCCATCTGCACTTTTGTCTTTTCCGCTCCGACTGCTCGATTGAAGAATGCGCAGACATCTTTCTGTCCATCGGCACCCGCAAAGCCTGAGGCATCCGGAAAGATTGTCGTGTGCACTCCTAATCCAATACCGGTGGTTTCGGCGACATCTTCCATTAGATTCATCGACTGTCCGTCGAATTGCACACGATAAATGTGATTGCCCATACCCCATTTGCCGGTCAGCCCACGTTCTTTGATGCGGGTTGGCAAACCATAAATCATGACGTTGTCGCCGCCTTGAGTCGAGTTCAAGAACTCGAAGCCTTTATACGGATCAGGCGATGGATAGGCGGCCAAATGGTGCGATATGGGACAAGAATCGCCATAGTTCCAGTAACTTATCCACGCCAGAGTGCGACCGGAATTCAAATCGACTGCATGGGTTCCACCGCCCAATTTTTGAGGTGTCAAGTAGATATATTGCCCGAGCTGTTCGAAAGATTGCTTTAGATTGCCGGCATTCACAATTTCGGTGCTGGCCTGCAATTCATTAGAGCCGATTCCACCGGCATTCCAATTGCTAATGCCTTCTCCTGCCTGTGAAAGCAATTTACGTCCGAACACCATACCTGCCGCACCCAGTGCTGCTGCACCCAAAATCTTTCTGCGGCTGAACACTCGGGACATAAGATGCCTCCTACTTGAAACTCACTTCTAAATGGATATTCTTGCACAATTCCACAGTCGATAGACTCTATATACTTGCCCAACCGACGCTGCCATCGACTGTCAAATGAAGTTCTTTTTCAGACCCGGTCGGGGTTTAACAGCTCTGCACGGGCTTATGATCTAAGCTGGATATAGATTCAGGACAACCCGGCTGACTACATGCAGACTCTTGCCACGCAAATTCCCCAACTGCGCGAGGTTGTAGCAAAGCATTGGGGTATTCGTGACCTGCGCCCGCTGCAAGAGCCGGCGATGTGTTCGGTCTTGAACGGACGCGATTCTCTTGTGGTCATGCCGACAGGCGGCGGCAAATCACTCTGTTTTCAAGCTCCCGCCGTGCTACGCGGTGATACTACCGTTGTGATATCGCCTCTGATATCACTGATGAAAGATCAAGTAGACGGACTTGTTTCTTCCGGAATCGCCGCCATTCAGTTGAACAGCTCTCAAACACCCGAGGAAAGACAGCAGGCGGAGCGCGACATTCTCAACGGCAAAATTCGTTTGCTCTTCGTCTCACCCGAAAGATTGGTGCAAACCGACATGCAGGACCTCCTGCGCAAGATCGATGTGCGCACATTTGCAATCGATGAAGCTCACTGCATCAGCCATTGGGGGCATGACTTCAGACCGGAGTACAGGCAACTGCGCCTGCTCAAAACGATGTTTCCCAAAGCATCGGTTCACGCATACACGGCAACAGCCACTGAGCAAGTTCGCTGCGACATCATTCAGCAACTGGGGCTTAAAGATCCGGAAATACTGATCGGCAATTTCGACCGCTCCAATCTCACCTACCGCATCATCTCGCGCCGAGGCGGGACGCTAAAACAGGTGCTCTCCGTAATCGATCGCCATCGAAAGGAAGGCGGCATAATCTACTGCATTCGCAGAGCCGAAGTAGACGAATTGACTCGCGATTTGAAAGAAGCAGGCATAAAAGCGATGCCCTATCACGCGGGAATGACTGCACAAGAAAGAGCGCAAACTCAAGAAGCGTTCTCGGAAGAACATTGCGATGTTGTTGTAGCAACTGTCGCATTCGGCATGGGCATTGACCGTTCCAATGTTCGCTATGTCCTGCACACGGCCATGCCCAAATCATTGGAAGCGTACCAGCAAGAAACAGGCAGGGCCGGCAGAGATGGGCTGGAAGCTGAATGTGTTTTGCTTCACTCGGGCGCCGATGTTTTCACATGGAAAGCAATCATGCAGAAGGCCGCGTCGGAGCAGAATCAGAGGGACTTTCACTATCAAGACAACGACCTTTCCTATCTGGAAACGGCATTCGAACATCTGAACATGATGGACCGCTATTGCCGCGGTGCAGCGTGCCGGCACTCTCTTCTAGTGGCGCATTTCGGTCAGACATATGGAAAAGACAATTGTGGTGCCTGTGATATCTGTCTGGGTGAAACGATTGAAGTAGAGGGTGCGCTGGTCATTGCTCAAAAAATACTTTCGTGCGTGGCACGCCTGAAAGAAAAATACGGCATCGGATATGTAGCGGCGGTTCTGCGAGGCGAAAATTCTCAAGAAATAAAAAATCGCGGCGGTCAATCACTGAGCACCTATGGACTGTTGAAAGAACACCACGTCAATGACATTCGAGACTGGGCTTACCAGCTGATCAGCCAGGAAGTACTGGTTCAAGAAAACGTCGAATCCTACGGTCGCGTTGTGCCGATACTGAAGCTGAATGGCGGCTCATGGCAGGTGATGCGCGGTCAGCGCACAAACATTCGTTTGCTGAAGCCGGCAGAACGCAAAAAAGGCGAACGAGCAAAAATGTCCAAAGCCGAGAGCGGCTCCTGGGATGGTGTCGATCGCGATCTCTTCGAAAGCATGCGCGAGTTGCGCAGAGAGCTGGCGGATTTACGCCGTGTGCCGCCCTACATTATTTTTCCGGACAGCACGCTGCGCGAGTTGGCCCGCATTCGGCCTTCATCGCTCGATCGCATGAGAATGGTCAGCGGCATCGGTGATTCCAAACTGCGAGATCTCGGTCAAACTTTCCTGGATGTGATCATCACGCACTGCCAGGATACCGGCGCAGCCATGGATGCGTAGAACCAAGCTCAGGAATTGCTTGAGTTTTTCTTCAAACGAACAAGCGTAAGTTGCTGTGTATTCGATTTGGAATAGTGCACCAGAATCGGACTGGACTCCTTAAGCAAGTTTCCAATCGCAGTGTCGTAAACAACATTCTTGTTGCCGGCTATCGTGAAGCAAGCGCGCTGATTCTTCTTATCAACGGCTCCGGAAATAGGTTTGCTTTCGTCCGTCACCTCATTAAAGTAGGTGCCGCGTATGATGCCTTTCTTGTCTACTGCAATTTGGAACAGCTGCGAGCTGTTCGTTTGATCGCCAGACACGAGCGCGTACACGCCGAGCGGCTTCATGTTGTTGGCCGTTTTCTTTTGATCGGCATCCGACATGGGAGCACTTGGAGTAGGCGGTGCTGTCGAAGCTAGAGCTTGTGCCTGCGTGTAATAACTGTCTGCAGACTCGAGTGGCTGCGAACCATAATAGACCTGATCGCCTTGATATGTGATGTTGTTTCCGTAGTCATAGTAGACAGGATCGCTGGCCACATCCATGCCCCACCACGCCCCGAGGTCACCCCATCCAGTCCAACCCCAAGCCCAATTGTCGCCCCAGTAACGGTTATTCCAGTACCAAGGATGGTTATTCCACCAATTGCGATCGTAATAATTCCAGTGATTGAAATTGCCGTTCACGGCATTCCAGCGATCGGCAAGCGCACGCGGTGACATATTGTAGGTGCCCGCTCGCCCTGCCCAGCCTGCAGCAGGGCTATCCATGATGCGACCGAAACCACCGTCTGCAGCTAGATTGTCTCTGCCGTCAGCAAAAGTTCTGACGCCATTTTCACCTGGCCTTATCCCGGCATTATTGCCACCGAAAGCTGAATCTCCCGGATGATCAAAACTATCATTGAAGCGATCGAATTCGTCTGAACGTCCCATTCCACCACGATCGAACCCACCCCTGTCGAAATCACCCCCGAAACTTCCTCTGTCAAAACCACCACCGAATCCGCGAGCGCCTCCGAATCCGCCACCGCCGAATCCACCTCTGGCGCAGCCAGGTTCCATTACAACCACCGGCAGTACCAGAGCCACAATCAAAACCGAAGTAAGTTTATTCTTCTTTTTCATCTCGAATCCACCGATAAATCGTTTGCGAAATTCTTTCTAAATGCCGGCTCTCTTCGCCGTCAATACGGGTGTATCAGGCAAGCTTCTCCCCAGAAGCCTGCGCGACGTCGATTGCCAGGAAAAGGTATTGTCGTCGAGTTTCTTGAAAAGATACCTGGCCGAGCCTGTACTGCCGTCAGGCTGAACCGAACAACCCTGAGCCTCCCAGTCATTTCCATTCTTGAACCATCGGGCCTCTCCGTATCCGCCGCTGAAATCGTATTGCCACGAGCGAATTCTTCTGAAAAGAGGGTCGTAGAATATAAACTGAGTCTGGCTACTTTTTTCGCCATCTTTGGTGGTGGCATCGAAGTCACAGCGGATAATCTTTTTTCCTGCCACCCAGTCGGCTTTGATTTGCAGACTGCCTCTGGGACCCTGTACATTCCAATTTCCTATCAACCAAGACAAATCTGCAATGGACAGGGCGCTTGCCGTTGCCGTGTCCAACTTTGGCGACTCGGAAACATTGACTATCAGCCATTTACCGTCGCGTTTTACATGCACTGCGGAATAGATGCAAAAACTCTTGGGATTGACGGTGGTGCCAACGTGTGACACACCATGTTCGATTGCCAGATTCTCAGCCGGAAATTCCAGCGAATCGATCTTGAGTTCAAGAGGCTGTTTACCGTAAGTGCTGAAGAAAGAAGACATTTGTGCACGAATCGCGTCCCGCCCGCTTGCCACTCGACCAAATTGATCAGTAAGAACGGCATTGTCATCCCACATCGCCAGCAAAGCAGGCACATCGCCGCAAGCGAATGCTTTTGCATAATCATCCGCTTGCGCGCGGATCTGTTGCGCATCCGCATCATGATTCGCCGACCTGGCGGGGCAGGCAAGCAGAAGACTGCAAGCTATAAGCAGAAGAGATAGAAGAGAAAGTTTCCCTATCCCATTGCTTACGTCTAGTAAAAGATTGTTTTGCCAATTGAATTTCAACATCAATTCGCTCCCTTTCAGCCCCATCAAACTGAAAGTACCCGTTTCATACGGACTTTATACGTACCTTATATATGCAAATCGGACACCAGATATCCAAAAGATACTATTTCGCCAGATTTCCAAGGGAGTGGGATTGCAAGTAATCGGTCAGGGACGCCTTCAGATCAACACCATTCAAACTGGCAACCGGGGAGAATTGGCGTATTTTGGCGAATTGACTGACTAAATGTCCTTCCCTGACAGGTACGCCCTGATAAGTAAAGACTCGATTGCTGCTCGTATTGATCAACTGATTCTGCCCACCCAGAGCATAATGATTGAGCGACTCCTGCTGAAAAGTATCAATAGGTTGATTGTTCCAGGGATTTGATTCACTGACTATATAGTGCGTGCGCGTCATCAACTGTGTTGGCATAGAAGTTTCACACTTCTGTGCGACTGTTACAAATCGCACCAGCTTGCCGGCGGAATTACCATCCCGTTCGGCGGGCAAAATATTTACGTGCCAGTAATTACCTCGAGCATCTTGCTGATGCCCCCAGGTCGCTTCCATTCGGTTCTCGGTCCACTCTCTTTGAGAACTGCTCATTCCCGTCCTCAAGTCGGTGACATTAGTCGTCATGTCTCCATCCTTCAACCACGCACCGGCCAACCAATTTGGGATCATGAACCAGTCGACCGTGTAATGCTGAACTGGGCGCGCTGGTGCAACGGTTCTGTCGGCAGTTAATCGAGCTACTCCAAAAGCAGGTTCATAGGCTTGCTTCTGCGCGGTTTGCGCAGTCAAGACAGGAGCGCGCTCTGGCGAACTGGCAACCGATAAGGTTACCGGTTTTGCCGGTACTGCAGGCGCTTTGCTTGGATGTTCGGGCGGCAGTATTACAATCGGTGGAGCGACTGATTTGATCTGCTTTTCCACATGCGGCTTGAGCGCATCATGGGCCTGAGGAAGCACTTCCTGATGCGTCACACCGGCAAACAACTTGAAAGGAACTGCAGATCCAGGCGAAGCATTCGATGATGTATTTGCATCTTGAGCGCTGGCAATCATGACGCTCGCATAGAGCAGGACCAATGTGAGTAAAAGCTGTCGCATGCGGTATGTTTCCAAGCTATCCAGGTGACGAAATCTAATATCCAAACCAGCAGGTTCGTAATATAACAGTTGATATACGCGCTAAGCGCACTCGGGATCACTATATGCCCAGAATCGACAGCAGCATAAAACTCGAAGATGGACGCAAACTGGGCTATGCCACGCTCGGAGCGCCGGACGGGCAGGAATTGCTATACATGCATGGTGGAATGTCGAGCCGCCTGGATATAAATTTTGCCGATGAGATGCTGCACAATCTCGATGTGAAAGTGATTGCGCCTGACCGTCCCGGCATAGGAAATTCGGACAGACAGATTGGACGCACACTGAGCGATTGGGCCACAGATGCGCGCCAACTTCTCATTGCTCTTAACTTGAAAAATCTCCCCGTCTTGGGCTGGTCGCTGGGCGGACCATATGCGCTCGCCTGCGGCGCACTACTCAGCGATAGGATTTCCAGAGTTGCCACCATAGGTGGTGTTGGCCCGCTTGATTACGATGGGGCCGTCGACGATCTGGGATTGCTGGAAGACAGAATTTTGCTCAGTTGGCCCGAGACACTTCTGCACCTTCTTTCGCCTGCCGGCTTTCTCTTCAACTTTTACTCCCCTGTGAAAATGAAAAGCGAACTGCTCCGCGCAGTCAAAAACGGTCCTGACTATGAGATCATTCAGTCCCTCACATTAGAGGACGCGACCTCATTTGCCTTCGAAGCGATAAAGCATGGATTTGAAGGCACCTTGGATGATTATCTCGCCTTGAGAAAGCCTTGGGGTTTCACGCTCGATTCTTTGCAAACACCGGTAATAATGTTCCAGGGCACTGAAGACAACCTCTGCCCTGTCAGTGCGGCAAAGATTCTGGCAGCGCGAATACCGAAAGCTGATCTGGTGCTTGTGGAAAAAAGTGGTCATTTTCTGCTGCATAGACATTTGAGTACAGTAATTGCCGCATTGTTCGCCGAGTAATCTCATCACTACTGATAGTCAGCGAAGAGATCTCTAGTCGGCCACTCTTTGATGTTATTTAGACACTGCCTGATCGCCTTGATCGAAGTGGTCAAAGGATTGACTGTGCTTCCGTCTTGCGAAGAGCCTCCATTCAGCATCAAGCAAAAATCGGTGTTATTCGGCAAGTGAACAATCTGACAATGAACGCCAGGCTTGCCGCCGTTTTTGCTGAATGTGACACCTTCTGCAGTCATACGCACTGTATCCAAGCCAAGGCCGAAATGACTTCCATTGGGATTGTTTTTCATTGGTGGCGGTAATGGCGCAATCAACTGCTGAAACGAGTCAAAAGAGATTCCCTGCATGCGTGTTCCATCGATTGCCGTAAGCAGCTTCACCATATCGACCGCCGAAGCCATCCAATTTCCAAAGTCAGGCATCAGTGGAACAGTGCGCTGTCCGCCGGGAATAATGCGCGGAGGAAAGCCACCATATCGAGAAGCTTGCCCGCGAATGACGCCGCGCGATTCCTCGCACATATCGTGAATACCGATTGAGTTCAACTGTTCTTGCAAGTAGTCACCGTAGGATCTCTGGGCTGCACACTCGATGATGTACTTGATCAGATTCCAGTCCCCATTGGCATACTTCGCTTGTGTGCCTGGAGCATAATCGAGCGGAGTAGCGAGCAATACCCGCACGGCTTGCGCATAAGGCAGTCCATTGGGTGCCAGCCGCATTACCTCATTACCGGCTTTTATATAGGCGGAGTCGTCATTCCAGCCGGCCGAGTGATGGAGCAATTGCCTGACTGTAATTTGTGCCACCCGGGGATCCGCTTGCATTCCGCTTACAAGATTGGGTCTGCCGATGACGTTGTACATCGTGTCGTCTAGGCTCAGCTTTCCCGACTCGACAAGGCGCATGACGGCGAATGTCGATACTGCTTTGGTGCAGCTTGCCAAATTGAATAGAGTGTTGGGAGTAACAGGCTCTTGTGTGCGCAAATTCGCGACGCCAAAACCTCTGGCATAAATCAACTTACCATTATGTGCGACGGCAAGAGAACCGCCGGGCACGTAATATCGCTGAAGAGTCTCCGTCATTATCGCGTCGAGATCCAAGAGACTGGCATTTTGCGGCGCAAGAGAATCCGGCTCATCATCTGCTTGAGGAGCGTATGAGTAGTCGAAATCTCGAGGAGCGCTTCCCTCAACGGATGGTAATCCACCCTGATTGAATGGACTCTGCTGAGCAAGGGCGGTGGGAGCAATCGTTAAAAGAGAAAAATTGACAACCAAGATGATCCGAATGAGGAGAATCGAAAAATTCTTTGCGTTCGAGTTTTTCGCCGCCACCCAAAATTCCTCCGAAGCTCGAAAGACTGCATAGTACAGGAACTCAAGCCATTTAATCTATATGCACAGATTAGCTACAAGTCCGCCACCGTTCGAACACGCATAAAGAGCGATTGTAAGGCGGTCGGCAGCAAAAACCGAAAAGTTTGTCGCAAGGGAGGAGGGAGCCGAAAGGCTCCTTCTTTATGTCATCGCGCTGGAGGCGGAACGAAAAATGGACCATGCCCCTCGCCGCCTTTCTTGCTGCCTGAATTTTTCTTGTTTAGAGGAGGAGGAATGAAAGTAGGTATAGCCGCCGCATTCGGTGACGATTTCTGGTTCTGCAAAAGCGGTGGCGGCGTAAACATAGGAGGTGGCAGTTTTTCCTTCAGGGGCGGCGGCGTGAACATTGGCGGCACGATATTGCTGTTGTCCGGCAATTTTGGCGGCGAGAAGGTGGGAGGCGGCAGGAATACGACCGGCGGTCCGGCAGGGGTGGACTCAGGGTTAGGAACAAAAGTCGTTGAAGGATGCCCACCATACAGTTTGGCGAGAGTCAATCGGTCTCGTTTTGTCGGCAAACCGTTCTGCAGCCCATTGGAGCGAAAGTACATGACGTCGGAAATGCAATTGGAATGATCCAAGCCGAGCGCATGGCCAATTTCATGCATAGTGACGGAGGCCATTTCGCCATCCTTTACGAATGCACCCGGCGTAAATGCGTCGGTCGTGCGCAGTTGCACGATAGTGCTGGTAAAGCAATTCTCTAAGACAGCGAAAGTCGTAAGACCGGCAACCACGCGCAATTCAGAGGAAGCATCCAGAGCATTGGCAGTCCAATTAACCACAATATCGGCGTTGTCTTTCTCTTTCGTTATTTTGTAATTGATCTTCTTGCCCGAAGCTTCGCACCAAGTGTCCAGCGCCTTCATTACAAAGTTGCGAAATACCGGCCGATAACCAGGCGTATTCGTCTCTTTACTCATGTACACCTTGATGGGCATTCGGCTGCTGGACCAGGTGTACATATGATCGTTCTTTTTGAGAATATCGAGATAGTCCGGCAACTTATTATTCGGACTATTCTGTTTCTTCTTATCCTGAGCCAGCTCCGAAATCAATTGCTGGGCATTGGCTCTCTGACTTCCATCCGATTCCAGAGTCAAATAGCGCTGCAAATACGAGATCGAATCATCGAACCTGGCCATGTCCATGTAGGCGATTGCAACGTTATAGACGACGCTTGCATCGTTGGGGTCGAACGAAAGTGCCTTTTGTCCTTCAGAAACAGCGCGCGAAAAGTTTTTGATCTTGCGATAGGCAAAGCACAGATTGCCGTGAATACATCCGGAGTTTTGAGAAGGATCTGCAGTGGCAGCTATTTCCAATAACTTAATCGCTTCTCGATATTTTCCGGCATTGACTTTCTCGCATCCATCTTTCGCACAGGTATACACCTTGACCGTGTTCATCATCTGCTCCGCTTCACTGCGTGCGGTCGCATTGGGAGAATTGATGTATCGTTGCAGACTGGAAAGGCACAAGTCATAGCGCTTCATGTCGTTGTACACAAGAGCCATGATGTATGTCGGATACGGATCATTAGGGTCGAGCTTCTGGGCAATCTGCGCGTGCTTGATCGCGTCCTTATTGCTCTTCAACTGCTGATAACTCTGAGCCAAACTGAGGTGGATGCGAGCTGAAAAACTCGTCGGATCGTAAGCTGCTGCTTGAGACAAGGAAGATGCGGCTTGAGCATATGAACCGGCACGGTAGAGCTCATAACCTTGAGCATAGAGCTTGTACGCCTGGCTCTCAGCCTGGTAGTCGGCTGCAAGTACCGGCGACAGCTGAAAAAGGGGCGATAAAAGAGCCAAAGACAGAAGCACATTCCAGACTGCCATGGCTAAATGGCGACGTTCGGGACCGCCGCCGTACGGTTTAAGAATTAGTTCCCTTTCTTGCAAAAGCATCTTTCCCAAAGCTTCAAACACTGATTTTCCCTGGCTTATCGGTTTCCTAACCAGTGTTTTCACTGGTATCGACGAACTGTTTATCCTGTTTCTTAACTTCCACAGAAGGGTAGTATTACTCTTAAGGCCAGAGGGTCTTGACCGCAAAGAAGCTTAAGGAAAGATTGATTTCAGGGGGAGAAGATGTCGCAATCGGGTGGCGCAGTCAACGCGGCAAAGAAGAAAGGGCAAGAGTTAGTGAAAGCTCTTCTCGATCTGGTCATCCTGGCACTTTTACTTGGCGGAGCAGGATTCGGCGGTTACTTCTGGGGCTTGCACGAAAGATTGGCACCGATTCAAGAAGTGCCGCCCGGCACTGCAAATGCAATTCAACCTACGGCTGTCTCTGCCACCCCGGCTCCGGCTGCTGCTGCCACGCCAGTCAAAACCGTCACGGAGCCGACAAGATCCGATTCGGCTTCAGCAGCTTCGGCAAAACCAGGCAAGACCAAGTACTGGATCTCCTCATCAGGTGAAGAGTATATCGGCTATTCAATTACCGCCAAAGTGAACGGCAACGCTGTGGATAGCTTCTTCGGTCCGGGAAAAAACGTTGACGTAACACGCTACATAAAAGAGGGAGACAACTCAGTCACCTTCGAAGCTAAAGCATTGGGCGATCAGTACAACAAACATGACGGTGACGCAAAATCGATTTTGACTCTTCAACTAGTCAAAGGGCCAAAGGTGCAGGAAGAGTTCAAATCCTCTGACGTTATAACGACTTACAAGCGCAACGCTACTGAAAGTGAAGATTTCAACGACAGCGTGCACTTCACAGCCAAATAGCCATGAAAGCAAAAGGAATTTTCATTTCTGCTCTTCTTGTAATCGACACATTTTTTGTGTCGTATGCTGCCGGATTTCACAGCAGACATGTGCTTGTGATTAATCCGAAGCTACCGCCGGTAGTGCAAAAGAAAGTCGAAGCAAAACCGGCAGCGGTTGCAGCTCCGGTCAAAAAGGATGCCGCCAAAGAAACACATCCTCAAAAGAAGGGTGCCGCAAAAGCGCATGAAACAAAATCAGCAACAAAAACCGGTGCAATCAAAGAAGCGTCCAAGCAAGCCGCAAAGTCGGCCGGTAAAGCGCAAACAAAACCAGCAGCAACGGTGAAACCATCTGCAAAACCGGAAGCCAAAGGCAAGACAAAACCCAAAGCCAGTTCTCCCGGCGCCTAGCAAAAAGAGGGCATCTGTGCGACGCCCTCTTTCAGTTTTATCTCGTTTCGAACCTAAGCGGTCTTCGACTTAATCACGCAAACAGCCGTTGGGCGTTTGACACGAAGCACGAGTGATTCGTATACGCGGAAGCGATAATTCATGTCGCTTGGTCCGAGATATGCGATTTGCAGATCTTCTGCAACAGCAATATCGAAGTTTTGCGCACCGGTAGAAATTACGGCTGCGGTACCCTTCTCAATCATCGGACTCCAATGGATGCCATCGAGACAAAGCTTGCTCAATTGATCGAGTTCCAATGCAGGGGACTCTTTCACGGGCTTGAGCAATTGCTCGTACATATCCAGCGAGCAAACGAGAGCATAAGGGAAATGATGCTGAGCGGCGATCAATTTGCCGATTGCAGCATAGACGTCCTTGACCGGCTCGTTAGGAACTCTCCAGTCTCCTCCCTGGATCTTTTGGGAACCAGGATAGTTGAACAGTCCGTGAATTCCAAGAGCGGCTTTGCCGTTGAAGATCAAATCGTCTTCAGCGTCGCCGACTTGATGAGCAGCACGAACGGCATTGGTGATGTCGATCGGCGCATGCATATCCTGGCTCCACTTCACGTCGCGCCAATGCAGCCAGAAATCTTTGTAGAGAATTGGAACACGAACATAGGTCTCTTTCTCATGAGTACCGATCGGATTGGTATCCGGTCTTCCTTCGAGATCGACTTCTGCAGGTTCATCATCTCTTATCGTTTCGAGCGGTACGCTCTCCACCCCCGCACCAAGAGGTCCGAAGAGTGCTATTAAACGACGACCGACAACGGTGCGTCGTACTTCTTGAGCAGCAGCCTGAATCATGTCTGACGCTTGTTCGTTCGTCAGCGGTAATTCAACCAGCTTTTGGTGCATCTTCCACACAGTTAGCCTCCTTGCGACCATAGTGGTCCGACAGTCCAATCTTTTTTGGTAGCACCTGTGGTGCTGGGTTTTCCTTTTGAATGCTCTTGTCCGGATTGCCCCGATCCTTGTTCTGAGCGTCCGCTATGTTGCGGTTTGCCTTGTGGAGCAGAATGTCCAGCACCACTGGGTCTGGTTTGATGAGTACCAAAATTTGATACCACCCCCGGTCTGCCGCCGGTGTGCGGCGGGGCGTCCGGACCAAGCAGTTCGGTTCTCCACTCGACATGCTCTTCCATAAAATGGTCGAGCAGCTCGCGTTTCAAATCAACCGACATCGCCTGCTCTTGCAGCATGCGTTGAATGAAGAAGCTGTGATCGAGCAACTTCTGGGTTAAGAGTGTTGGTCCGGCGCCATGAATTTCTTCAAGTTTGGTGGTGTTCTCTTTTTCCTCTAAGAGGATATGCGCGAACATGCGCTGAGAAACATCGCCCGGGACGCCCGGATCATTGAGCACATGGAGAATAGTCTCCGTGTGATCGGCAATGTTGTGAAGTATTTCGGCAAGTGGTGTAGCCACGGCATTTCTCTCATGACGGTTTCTGCATTCTCACAGGTATTGCCAAAGCGTGTAAAGCGGCAAACGGCAACCGGTGGCGTTTACAAGCGATGATGCGCGCTCATTGTCGCAACCCGGCTTGCAAACCTTGTCGGTGCAGATAGCAAGAAATGAGAATGAGTTGCAATAAAGTGACAAAAACAGACCAAAAACCCACTTTTCCATGACAGCAGGTGCAACAAATGATTGAGAAAGTCTGCGATAACCTGAATTTGCAAACAGTCCTGCGTTGCATTGAAAGGAATTTTTCCCCCGCAACATATCTTAAAGTCGACGCCGCCGGAGGCGCTTAGCTCAGAGGCCTAGCCTTCTTCGCACGGCTGCAAACAGGACGAAACGGTTGTCATTAGATAGAGAATAGCCTTCTTTAGCGGAGTCAAACATGTTCTACATCAACTGCCTTTTGGGCGTGCTTGCCGGGACTCTCATTCCGCTGCAAGCCGGTATCAATTCAAAGCTGCGTGAACACCTGAGCAGCCGAACAACGGCACTGATCGCCAGCATCATCGGCGGGCAATTGATCTGCTCATTGATATTAGACCAGTTTGGTCTCATAGGATTTGCGCAACACCCAATCAATCTCGGACGCATTGTCGGAGTTGTTCTGCTCGTCGCAGGCGTTGCGCTAATTCAGAAGTATTGAGAACAGGTAAAAGACTACTTCTTGACCGGCAAGACGTGAATTGCTTTGACTACCAATTCGACTTCATCGCCAATCTTCAATCCCATTTCTTCGAGTGACTCCGTGGTCAGCACCGATGCCATATGGGCTGGGCTGGCGACATCGAATTTTACCAGCGACATAATGTCGCCGTTCTTCACCGAGGTTACCTTTGCAGTGATCTTATTTCTTGCGCCGTAACTTGCCATGATCAATCCCTCAAGCGAATTTCAAACGGCACGAATCATATCACGAGGCGGCCGTGCACAGACAAAGTTTAAACCTGGCGATCATCTCTTTCTGCGGGGATCGATACGGTCGTCGCCTAGCCCGAGCATGCTGTCGAAAGTATGAAATTTGAAGCGGCTGACCAGACGCTTGCAAAACTCAACACCCCTCACACTATTGCCGAGCTCGTCGAGCAAAGGAGACCAGACGGCGATACCGCCGACATTCGGTACAGCCAGCATGATGGCACCGGATACGCCGCTTTTTGCAGGAATGCCGACCGTGAATGCAAACTCGCCGGAAAAATCATACATGCCGCATGAGAGCATCAGCGACAGGCAATTTTTCACATGCCCGGGTGAAAACACCTGCACACCCGTCATCGGACAAATGCCGCCATTGGCCAAAGTCGAAGCAATGATAGCCATCGACTTGGTCGTCGTTTCTATAGAACAGCATTGGAAATAGAATTCGAGAACATCCAGTAGTTCCACATCAGGCGGAAAAGCTTTCTTCTCACGCATGAAATAACCGAGCGCGAAATTTCTATCGGCAGTCTGTCGTTCGGACAGGTAGACGGCATTGTTGAAACCGATTTTCTGGCCTCCTGCTGCCGTCTTCCATTTCTCCATCACGAAATCGAATCGGTCCGATGCAGCGCCGCCTTTCTTGATCAGCGCACCGCACATGATGGCACCGGCATTGATCATCGGATTGTGCGGAAGGCCCTTAGCATTCAAAGTCAATTCATTGAAAGTCTTGCCGCTCGGTTCGCGACCGACATAACTGTGCACAACATCTTCGCCTTGTTCTTCCAGGGCCAGGCAATATGTCACCGGTTTGGAACAGGACTGAACGCAAAAGTAGTCGTCGCACTCGCCAATCGAAAATCTCTGTCCGTCAACTGTACAAACCGACATCGCAAATTTCTCAGGATCCACACGCTCGAGCTGAGGAATGTAGGTCGGAAGCTTGCCCATGCGAATGGTATTAACTTCTTCAAAAATATCGGTCAGTTCGCTGGTAAAAGCTTTGAAGTCCGGAATTGCCAACCCATCGGTTAAAGCTTGCTCGAGAAGACCCGGCGCCAGATCGGATAAAATTTGAAACTGCGCTTCGGAAATTTCCGGAGAACTACCATTGAGCGCCTTAAACAAAGCTTTTAGACGCGGATCGTCTTCGAGAATACCGCGCTCTTTCAAAGCCTCGAGCAGCGCCTCTCTCCTGACAATTCCTTCTTTACCGAAAGACTTGAACAGATTAGACCGCGTATCGGACATAGTTTCCTCCAAGATCTCCAATTATGGTATTCCAACCAACCACCTCCATCAATCGTCGTTTATCGGTTTTGGTTGCCGTGGGCACATTGGCTTTTTGCCAGCCATGCTTTGCAGACGGATTTCCCGGTCGCGGCAATCCGCACGATTGGAGCGCGGCTCTGCCTTATTACAATCTCGCCAATAAGTACATGCAGCAGGAGCGTTATGAAGACGCCATCCAGAAATATCATGAGGCAATTGGTCGTTACGAGTACGATCCTGATTTTTTCAACAACCTCGGCGTAGCGCTGCGAAAGATCGAGAATTTCGAGGCTGCCGAACAGGCATTCAAAAGCGCGGCCGCATTGAATGCAAAAGATTGGATGAGTTGGAGCAATCTGGCCAATTCCTACTTAAAGCAAGACCGCCTGGAAGAGACGATAAAAGCCTTCGAGCAATCGCTCAAGTGCAATCCGCCGCCGCAAGAGAAGGAAGCCATACTCAAAGACATCGCCGACATCAAGAAGATAATCGGCGTTCGCAGCGGCAATGTGCAACCTCCCGCATCCAAAACCCCTCCGGCCAGGATCATCAAGGAAGGCAAACAAGCCAGGGGTGCGCCGGGCGCTAAATCGACCGGTGAATTGAAACCAATCGGCACGGCAAGACCTGCCACTCCAAGACAGAATCAAGAATTGAAAGGCACAGGCTGGGAAGAAGTAGCAAAATAATATGAAAGTAGATGAATCAAATCCATGGTCTACGAATGGCACCCGACAGATCTATGAAAATCCGTGGATTCGCATCAGAGAAGATGAAGTAGTCCAGCCGGACGGTAATCCCGGCATTTATGGCGTCGTCCATTTTAGAAACAGGGCGATCGGTGCGATTCCCCTCGACGATGAGGGATACACTTATCTTGTCGGGCAATATCGTTATCCGCTGGGAACGTATTCTTGGGAAATTCCGGAAGGTGGGTGTCCTGAAGGTGAGGACAATCTGGAAGCGGCAAAGCGCGAACTTCTGGAGGAAACCGGACTGACGGCGGAGCACTGGGAATTTCTGGGCAGCTCCCATCTTTCCAATTCAGCCACGGATGAAATCGCTTTTCTGTATCTGGCCCAGGGTTTGAAGCAAGGACTGGCCCAACCTGAAGGAACTGAAAGATTAAGCCTCAAGCGTGTGCCTTTCGAAACTGCAATAGAGATGGTGATGAGAGGCGAGATCACCGATGCAATGTCAATGTTGGCGATCTTGATCCTGGCTAGAAAACTGAAGAAATAAGCGACGCGCGAATGCCGAAAATGCATATTTTCCGAAGGCGGAAACGCCGTGCTATTGAGCTCGCAACAATGCTTGACATCAACAGTGTAATAACACGCCTTTTGCAGTAAGATCTTCTGGCGCACGAAGAAGCGCTTCATTTCCCCATCGGGAGCAAACATCATGTCTCAGGATCTAAAGAAAGCCCAATCAAAAGCCAAAGATGTTTTGGACTTGATTGCAAAGCAAACACTCTCTGAAAGCGAGTGCAAGCAGGTCACCGAAGAGTCCGTCAAATTTTGGAAGGACCACGTCAACGAAGGCTTTCTGCAATATCGCAAATCGGTAAGCACTGACTACACTGCCGTCGAATGGCAGGACGAGGGCGCGGTCTTTCGTGATATCAACGGCAAGGAATTTCTGGACATGCTGGGTGGATTCGGCATCTACAGTGTCGGACACAGACATCCGGTTGTCGTAAAAGCAGTTCGCGATCAATTGGACAAGCAGGCGATTCACTCGCAAGAACTGATTGATCCGCTGCGCACATACCTGGCGCATTTGGTCGCGCTGATCACGCCAGGCGATCTTAAATATGCATTCTTCACTAATTCCGGAACGGAATCGATAGAAGGATGTTTGAAAATGGCCATGCTGGCAACAGGAAGGCACCACTTCATCGGCACCATCGGCGGTTTTCACGGCAAGAGCTTGGGCTCTCTGGGCGGTACATCGAAAGCGGTTTTCAGAGAACCATTCCTGCCGCTTTTGAACTGGTCGCATGTTCCCTTCGGCGACCTGCAAGCATTGAAAGTGATCATGGAAAGTTGCGACTTCTCAGGTGACCGTGTAGCGGCATTTGTAGTCGAACCGATTCAAGGCGAAGGCGGGATCAACGTAGCACCACCTGGATATTTGAAAGCAGCCAGAGAACTCTGTGATAAATATGGCGCCATGCTTGTCTTTGACGAAATCCAGTGCGGCATGGGCAGAACAGGCAAAATGTTCTATTGCGAATACGATGATGTGACTCCTGATCTGATGGCATTGGGCAAAGGTTTTGGTGGCGGCGTCATGCCGATCGGAGCATGCGTAGGCACCGAGAAAACCTGGAAAAAATACATTGAAAACCCCTTCTTGCACACGACCACTTTTGGAGGCAATCCAATGGCATGTGCTGCCGCAATTGCCACCATTTCGGTATTGCTCAATGAAGGTCTTGTCGATCAAGCCAAGGAAAAAGGCGATTACATGCTGCCCAGGCTCAATGAAATTGCCGCAAAATATCCCAAGGTCATGGCCGGTGCAAGAGGTGTCGGTCTGATGCTCGGCATGGAGTTCACAAACAACGATCTGGGATATGCTGTTGCCAAAGAATTATTCGGACGCAATATTCTCATTTCCGGTACATACATCAACGCTCGTGTTTTGCGCATAGAACCGCCGCTGGTGATCACTTACGAGCAAATCGATCACTTCTTGAAGATGCTTGAAGAGTCGCTTCAAGCGGTAATCAAGGAACATAAGCTTGGCGAGGTCGTCGCAAGCAAAGCGTAGGCACGAAAAATACAACAGAAAAACAGCGTGACAAAAAAACGCTGAGGTGGTGAAAACAATGAAGATAATTGCAGCGCTAGACGGATCACAACATTCGAGCGCAACTTTGAACTTCTTGCTTTCCTATCACTGGCCTGCCGGAAGTTGGATCAAATTGGTGCACGTATTGCCTTGCGAGCGTGGACTCATGCAATATGTCATGCACGCTTTCGGAAAGGAGAACGAATGCGACACTGAAAACGTGTCTTTGATTCTTGCCGGTGTTGCTGAAGAACTGGCCAGAAGTCTGCACAACGTATCAGTCAGTGCGGAAGTTCTGGCCGGAGATCCGGTCGATTCGATACTGTCATTCGCAGACACTTTCCATCCCGATTTGTTGGTCACCGGCTGCCGGAAGAAAACGGCCGTCGACTCCATACTGCTCGGCAGCGTTTCACAAAAGCTGCTGGAGGGGATGAATTGCCCCGTGGCAATTGTTCGCGGTGACTCGGCGCGACTGGACCCGGACAGGGGAGCAAATGTCCTTGTCGCTGTGGACGATTCCGAACACAGTGCAGCAGCAGTCGAATGGCTGCAGTGGCAGGAATGGATGAAACAATCTCACATAGCACTGCTTTCTGTCACCGAGCCGTTGCATCAATCAGCGATGGACGGAATAAGGTCTGCTTCAGACCATTTGCTCACCTACCAAGCTGAAAAGATGCTGATTGAAAGCCTTCTGACCAAATGGGGCATCTTTCTGCAGCAGGGGGCCAACGCACGTGAAATTACCCGTGGCACCGTGGATGGATCACCTGCAGAAACAATTCTCACGGGAGCTCGCAATTGGCCGGCCAACTTGATTGTAATGGGCGCTCACGGACGAACCGGAATAGCAAAGATCATGCTGGGCAGCGTCTCGCAACACATCTCAACACATGCTCATTGCTCTGTATTGATCGTGAAGGGAATGCAATCGAAACTCTACGATTTAGAGCGTACACAAATACTCGACTCCATGGTGCTGGACGATCTTGCCGCAGAACAGACAAAACCAGGTCCCAGCGGCATTCCTGCAAGCAACTGGACAGGCTCCAGCGGTCACGTCCCCCCGACAGGGCTATTCTAATTCGCAGCCTCAGTGGTTGTTTCTGACACGCCGTGAAAATTTTTCCGCATGTACTCTGTGACGGCGGTTGATATCAACAACAGTCGATGAATCGACGGAAAAATCGAAGACATTCAGTGAGTCGGCACGATCCGCAACTGTCTTGCCGGCAAAGATCTGCGCGAGTATATCGGCAGCATACCGGCATTCTTCATATGAGTTCAGGCAAGAAGCGGAAATACGCGCCGAACCAATTCCCTGAGCTTGCGAATAACCCAGTTGTTTCAATACATGAGACGGGTGCCCGCTCGAGCAAGCAGAAACGCTTGATATACAGATACCGGCATCGCTTGCTGAATTGACCAGTTGTTCTCCGATTGCATCGGCAACAATTACGCTCACATGACCAGGAATTCTCATTTCGGGATCGACCGCACCAGTCAAGGTTACGTTTGGAAGTTCGGAAAATCGCTCTGCGAAAACTTTCTGTATCGATCGAAGATGCTCGTAATTCGATTCATATTCAAACAAAGCCGACTCGGCGGCAGCACCTAAAGCGACAATATTGGCGACTGACTCGGTGCCTGGAAAGAGTCCTTTTTCTTGACCTCCCCCATAGACTATCGGAAGTATCTCGATGCCGTCGCGAACATAGAGCGCTCCGATTCCTTTTGGAGAATGCAACTTATGGCCCGTAATTGACAATGTATCAACCTGGGTTCTGGTCACATCTATTTTGAGTTTGCCGGCAGCTTGCACTGCATCAGTGTGAAAGAATATGCCGCGCTCTCTGGCCAGCTGTGCAATTTCTTCAATCGGCTGAATGGTGCCGACTTCGTTGTTGGCCCACATTATTGAAATAATACTTGTGTCTTCATTTATCAGGCTGCGAATTTGATCGACACTTACGAAACCTTCTGAATCGACATCGACAATGTCCACCTTCCATCCGCGGGACAAAAGATGTTTCGCCGGTCCAAGAGCAGACGAATGCTCGATACTGGAAGTGATCAAATGTCTTCTCAATCCATTTTCTTCGACATAGCGAGCACGACCTAAAATGCTCACGTTATTGCCGTAAGTGCCGCTGGGAGTGAAAAATATCTCGTGAGGCCTGGCGCCGATGAGAGCAGCGACTTGTTTGCGAGCCTTGTCGATCGCTTGGCGAGACTGCTGTCCGAGCGTATGGATCGATCCCGGATTTCCAAACGCATCTCTTAAATATGGAAGCGCCGCTTCAATCACCTCTTCGCTTACAGGAGTGGTGGCACTGTTATCCAAATAGATCTTCGACATCGGTTTTCCTTCTTAGTATCGAGTTCTTGCGGTGAAAACTCACAACTTCAATGTTGACCAAATCAATCAACTTTGTCCCATATTGGCATGAGACCGATTGAGATTCAATTGTTGACTTCTCAAATCTTGAAGGTCTGGCGAATTTCTTCGATTACCCGAGCTTGACTTCCATCCGGTCACGCTCACGTCACATACGCAGGATATATCTATATAGGAAAGCCTATTCTTGACAATGGGTATATTGCAGAGGATGGGTCGAACTCTATGACGGTCCCCTTCCGGCGGCGGAAAAGCCAACACAGACAGCACTTTCAGGTATCGCAGTGACTGAAAAGAACCTGGACGCAAGAGTCGAAGCTAATAAGCAAGAAACCGAGATGGGTTCTCTCACGGACCTGGGATTCGGCTTCTTCGACGGCGCTATTGCACGACCGTATGACGCCACACTCGGTCATGTTCTGCCAAAGGTGGATTTAACCGAATCCTACAATCGCAACTCGATTGCTGCTCAGGTTGGCAATTTCGGCGGCGCAGTGACTGATGTGGTGGTGCTCTCGAAAGTTACCGGAGGCCTCGTTAATAAGGGTCTGGGAGCGGCAGCAGAAACTGGCTATATTTCGCGTAGCCTGGCCGGTAGCAACATGCTTGCATCGACGCTATCCATGGGAACTACAGGCGCTCTGTACAACGGAGTTTTTACTGAAGGCACGGCCGGAGAAAGAGCCAAGCATGCAGCTGTCGGTTTTGCCACTTTCGCCACACTGGGAGCCGCAACAACAGGTCTGGCCAGGTCGGAATTTCTCGGACAGGCTGGCAGCCGGACTTTCATGCAGAATGTAAAACTGGGAGGGCTTGCCGGTCTTCCGGCTGGCTTCGTCGAATCTCAAGCAAACTCACTGGTCGACGGCAAAGGATTCAATACAGACATTGTCGATGTCGGCAAGAACATGGCTTATTACGGCATGTTTGGTGCTGCAATGGGTGGTATTACTCATGGTGCCCAAGAGTATGGACCTCGTGCCAGGATGTGGTTGTCCGATGCTCTATCAAACAAAGGGATAAAGGCTGAACCAGCAGAAATTCTCCGTTCTGCCAATGCATTAAGGCCGGAGACCACGCAAACAGTTCAGCCAAGGAAATTCAATATTCCCGAGAACGGCATGCTCGACTTAGGAAAGATGATAAGCGAAGCTGCTCCCGCCGATCGCATAGCATTAATGCAGGAAGTCTTCAAAACTCGCCCGCAGGTTCCCCTGGGAAGCTGGATGCGACTTATCGAACCGGCACATATGGAATCTTTCCTGCGAGCAGGACACGAACTCTATCCGCAAACAGCTTTGCGCAACGCGAATTATTTGATCGAGACGAGAAACCTCAGACCACCAACACCGGATTCGCCGCCGATTAACTTCGAGGCCTGGGAGCAAGCGCTGCAAAAGGTGAAAGCTACAATTTCACCAGGAACAATTTAGCTGGAGAATCCGATTCCCATTTTGTCCAGAATACGCAAGAGGATATTCGGGCTTTCGCCTGCATCAACTTTTTGAAGAGAGCGAGTTACTGCAGCAACTGACATTCCTCTGATTGGCTCCGGAGGATATGGAAAAGGTTTATCCGTAACCATCTTCAATGACAAGAGCTCGCTGTCCTTAGAAAGCGCCAGATGGGCCATGATTTTTCCGGCAAGACGCGTGGTGCCTATACCGTGTCCTGTATAGCCAAGACCATAAATGACACGACCGCCATTCATCGTCCCGAAAAATGGCGTCAATCGTGTTGTTGAGGCAATCGGGCCACCCCAGCCAAAGGGAAACTGCATACCGTTCAAGTATGGGAAGTGTTTGGCAAAACTTTCTTTCAGCGTTCTGTAGTGATGCTCGGAATGATCGCACGTAGCATCGACTTTATTGGGTGGATAGTAAACAGCTTCACTCGTTCCCCATAAAATTCTATTGTCTGCAGTAAGTCGATAGTAATTGAAAAAAGTTCGCCCATCGACCATGCCCTGCCGGTGGTGCCAGCGAATTTGCTCTTTTTGCTCGGCCGTCAGTGGATCTGTAACCAGGATGTAGTCATACAGAGGGATAAATCGCCACAGTAACTGGGGCAGCAGGTGGTGAGTGTAGGCATCCGTAGCCATCACGATTTTCTTGGCTCGAATGTCGCCTTTCTGGCAGTGAAGCACACCGTCTCCAATACGATTCACCCGCGTGTTTTCATAAATAACAACACCGAGTCGCTTCATTTCACCGACTATTCGATCAACGAGCTTTATCGGATTGAGAATGCCGCCACCGGGCACGAACAAACCGCCCAGATAAAGCGGCGAATTTACTTCAGCCTGCATTTCCTCACGGCTCAGCATTCGATAACCAGCCAAACCAATTTCATTGGCAACTTCGAGATTGTGTTTGCAATCTTCGAGATGTCCAGGCTTAAGCGCAACCTGCAGCTGCCCGGAGCGTTCAAAGTCGCAATCAACGGCAAACTCTTCCATCTCTGAAATGTTCTGCATGCCGATTTTCGCCAATCTTTCAGCTTC
The DNA here is from genome assembly GCA_019745505.1 of Candidatus Obscuribacterales bacterium. Taxonomy (GTDB): domain Bacteria; phylum Cyanobacteriota; class Vampirovibrionia; order Obscuribacterales; family Obscuribacteraceae; genus QKMZ01. The sequence goes on from JAIETE010000092.1 coordinate 48,267, forward strand.
CGGCTTTCCGAAATGAGAAATTGCCAGAGCATGAGAATGATCGATCGAGTTGCTCACGATACCGGCGTTTCTGCCGCTGGCACCATAACCGGCCACCGAGCTTTCCACAACCACGACATGAGCACCGGGCTCCAGCTGTTTCAAAAACAAAGCTGTCCATAACCCCGTGAATCCGCCGCCGACCACTGCATAATCAGCATCAACCTTTTCAGTCAAAGGAGCGGACGGGTTATAACCCTGGCGCGACGCCAGCCAATAGCAAGATTGCTCAACGGGTAGCATGAGGGGAGTCTATCACGAGACAAGTCGCAAAGAGTCGCCGAAAGTCCACAATGATCGGATATTCTATGAAGCCTTAGCGGCGGACAGTGTCCGGCATTCGATCATTAGGTAGTTGCAAGAATGTTCAAGAAATACTCGTCCCCTTTCACCAGGGCTTTGACTGCAGGAATAACGGCGGCAATTCTAGCCGGCTCGCCTCTGTGGACCGGCGCCCTGTGCTGCGAAAAGCACGAAGCTGAAGCAGGCGGCGCAGTCATGGGCAGCTGGAGAGATAACAAGCTCAAACAAGGCATTCTTGACTTCGTAAAAAATGTGACAGATCCAGCGAGCAAAGACTTCGTGCCGCCGGAAGATCGCGTAGCCGTCTTCGACAATGACGGCACGCTGATATGCGAAAAACCCGCATTCATTCAAGTCATTTTCGCCCGCGACAGCGCCGTATCGAGACAGGATGAACATCCTGAATGGAAGAATGACGAGGCGATTCGGCCATTTCTTACCGCCGACGACAATGCTATTGCGGGTCTGCGCGGTGCAGAAGCAACCAAGCTGATAGCTGCAACTCAAAACGGAATGAGTTCGGAAGAATTGCCGCCGCTGGCGAGCAAGTGGATTACCGATGCAAAACACAAAAGATTCAATCGCCCTTACGTTGAACTGAAATATCAGCCCATGGTGGAATTGCTCTCTTATCTGCGTTCGAAGGGTTTTAAAACCTATATTTGCTCAGGCGCCGGCGCTGATTTCATTCGGCTCTATTCCAACAACTCCTATGGAATCCCCGCCGAACAGGTGATCGGCAGCAGCCTTAAACGTGAATTTGTCCAGAAAGACGGTCGTTGTGCCGTGGTCAGCCGACCGGTGCTGCACGTCTACAACGTCGGGCCGCATAAACCGATAATGATTGACGAGCATATCGGCAAAAGACCTCTAATAGCCGTGGGAAATTCAGATGGTGACATTGAGATGCTCACCTACTGCACGGATAGAAAAGGTCCGTCCCTTGGAATTTTGCTGCACCACGATGACGAGAAAAGAGAGTACAAGTACGACAAAGGCGCGGAAAGAGCTCTCAAGACCGCTAGCGAACGCGGCTGGAAGGTGGTCAGCATAAAAGATGATTTTGAAAACGTCTTTGCAAAAGAGAAGTAAACGAAGGCTCGCTTCTCTAAGAGTGTTTGAGGCGCTGCATCTGCTCTTTTGCCACTTTCAAAATCTCTGCTTTCTGCGGTGATTCGGATGCTTGCGACATGACTTCAATCGTCTTTTTGTAATTCTCTTTTGCCTGACGATAATTCATCTGCTGGAAATAGATATTGGCATTACCGAAATATGCCGCGCCCAATTGTGTTTGCACTTGAGCGACATACTGTCCGCTTTGCGCGGACATTGCATTGGCAAGCATTCCTTTTTTCGGTTTTTTCAAATTCTCAATCGCGCGTCCGAGAGTCGTTATCGTGCGATCGTTCCAAACCAGAGCGTTTTTCATGTCTCCTTCGATCTGATAGGCGAACGACGCAATAGCGCAAGTGGGACCTAGAGTTTGATCGTTCTTGTCGGAAGCTCCATTTCTGGTCCATTCCAACTCTGCAATTTCAGCGGCTTCTTTATACTTTCCACGCGAAGCGAGACTTTGGGCCAATACCATATTCGCCCATGAAGCGCCGGAAGGCATAAGTTTTTGCATTTTCTGCGCTTTGCGGCTTATGTCTTCCATCGACTGCCAGGCGTTCAATTTTCCAGCCAGAAGCACAGAACCAAGAACAGCCAACCATGCCAGTGAGCGAGCAACAACAAAAGTAAACGCCAGTGCAAGGGTCATCCAAATGCAAGTAGCCCAGTCGAGCGGATGCGCGTTTATCGCCTGAATGAACTTGGTTACTGAAAATGCAGTGCCGCCAATCAGAAGCAAGCCCGCCAAAACTTCAGCGGAATAGAACAGAAGCGTCGCGTACTTGTCCCCCAGCTCGTTGCTTGGTGCAGTATTCACAGGAGGCGCTTGCGTCTCTCCTAACTTCCTTACTCTCTGTTTTTCGCGATTCTTCATTTGTGGCACGAATTAGCTCCCGACATTGCAATTCAGAACTTCTGTCCGATGCGACCGACCTCAGGTCATCCTATATATACAGTTTCGCAAACTAAGAGCCATATTTGCCCAGTTCTAAAGAGTCTTTCAACAATCCGAAAAATAGCTGCAAGCCCTGTCACAATCGCGCTGCCCCTGTTAGGCGCAGGTTCATAAAGCATCTCTCAGGCAAAAACAGCCGAAAGAAAGAGCGCCAATGCCTTAGACTTCCCTAATAGAGACCTGCGGTGAGACAAATCCTTGCCGAACAACCAACCTTCGAAGACACCTCTCAAATCGCCGAAAGTCGCCGTTATTGGTACGGCTTCCCTGGACACCATTCACTCCGAAGTGAATGGCGAACGCACGACACTGCACACAATTGGCGGGTCGGGACTGTACACGGCGCTGGCATCGAATGCGTCGGGTGGCCGCGTGACTTTCTTTGCTCCGATGCCGGAAAGCTTTTCGGACCTTTTCTTGCGCGTTTCTAAAATGCTCACCTGGACGGGTCCTGAGGCGCCGGAGTCGGACCTGCCTCGCCTGGAAATCATCCATCATGGAGACGGACGCGCCACGCTCCTGAATGCTGAATGGGGAGCGGAGTCATCCCTTACAGCGGAGGATTTGACGGAGCCGCTCGATGATTTCGATGTCGTGCATATAGCAGCGCTCAGTTCGGCAGTCAAACAGAGAGATTTCCTTGAGCGAGTGCGCTCATTGGGAGCAAGAACAGTCTCGTGCGGAACTTACTATCGACTGGTGAAGACAGCACCGGATGTAGTGCGCGAATTAGTTCGAAATTGCGACTATTTTTTCATGAACCTCAACGAATTCCAGACTCTATACGAAGGAAGACCGCCTGAAGGTGCTTATCGCAAGGCCCTTTTCGTAACGGAAAACAAAGGTGGATGCTCGATCTACAGCCAGGGCGAGGCTTGGAAATTGCCGACCGAGGCAGTTCAAGAAGTCGATCCGACCGGCGCCGGTGATACTTTCTGTGGTGCTACTTTTACGGCAATGGCAGCAGGTCTAGACGCAACCGACGCGGCCTTGGAAGGTATGTTGCTGGCTTCAATTTGCGTGAAGTCACCAGGACCTCAATTCATGATCGGTTAATCTGCCGGCAAAAAATCAGGGTCGGTTTCGTTCACGGTCTCTTCACACCCGATTTGTTATTGTCTTGGCATGGACCTCAACTTCCCCGTGTAAATCAAAAGAGAAGCGCCAGAGCGCTGAGCAGGACATTCTGCCTGCCGGCCGACTGCAAGCCGATTTGCAAACGGCTTACGCTTTGACAGGACCAAAAAATGTAGCAAGGGACACACTGCGTCGGGCTTCGGCTCGGCGCCGTGGCTATTTTCAGCAATTGAGCTAGATTTGCCGCGTTGAGGCCCATTTTTCCTGGGCGACAGGTTGGAAATTGGTGAGCAATTCCACTAATTCTTCGGCTTCGTCGGAAACGATGACCATCTCGCGATGCCGCTGAGGAATAAAGCCCTGCTCGACTTGATAGTCGATGAACTCAATGAGCTTATCGAAAAAACCGGCAATATTGAAAAGTCCGAACGGCTTCTTGTGAATCCCCAATTGAGCCCAGGTAATTACCTCGAACAGCTCTTCCAGTGTGCCGAATCCGCCGGGCATGGCAATGAAACCATCGGAAAGATCGCTCATTTGAGCCTTTCTCTCATGCATGGTTTGAACAACCTTGAGCTCTGTCAGCCCCTGATGGGCTACTTCCTTATCAGCCAGGCAACGCGGAATAATGCCAATTGCTTTGGCGCCCGCAGACATTGCAGCATCCGCAACGATGCCCATCAACCCGACATGCCCGCCGCCGTATACCAGGTCGATATTCTGCTTTGCCAGGACCAGACCGAGTTCGCGCGCACCAACGGCATATTCATGCTTTATTCCTGACGATGATCCGCAAAACACACAGATTCTCTTCATCCGCTCTAGCCCCTACACCCCTTGCCTATTTGTCGACAGGGTTATCTCGAATTGGTCCTACCATTGAATTTTATCAACCGGATACCCCAAAAGGACCACCGGCAGCCCAAATTGAAACCCTTTGAAAGGAATCTGACAGATTGCTGGCGTGGGGTTGCAAGAATTTCAAAAGTTTGCGACGAAAATGCTCCAAAACCGCTCCCTCTCATGATCCGAAGCCTAGAAGATGCTATCAATGCTATCCACATAATCTCGATTAGACGGCACGGAGGTCGAAAATGGTTACGGCGACTACAAAGACAAACATCGAACACGCAGCCTTTGAGTTGCCCACATTTTCAATTGACGCCATCAGAGCAGCAAAGAGGGTGACCCCGGCTCTCGGTCCGACCGACGTCCTTGTCAGGATGAGAGCGGCATCGCTCAACTACAGAGACATTCTGGTTGCCCTCGGTGTATACAACAAAGGCATACCGCTGCCCAGAATTCCGCTTTCAGACGGCGCCGGAGAAATCGTCGAAATAGGGTCTTCGGTCACCCGCTTTAAAGTCGGCGATCGCGTGTCGGCGAACTTTTTTGCCGACTGGTTGGCTGGTCCGATCAATGCAACCGTAAAGTCCTCCGATCTTGGTGGCACCAAAGATGGTGTCTTACGCGAATATGCTGTTTTCAACGAGAGATCGGTTGTTCGCATTCCCGAGCACCTGAGCTTCGAAGAGGCGGCAACTCTTCCTTGTGCAGCTCTGACTGCCTGGAACGGTTTGATTGAAAACGGCGGATTGCGCGCGGGTGAAACCGTTCTTGTAATGGGCACGGGCGGTGTTTCGATTTTCGCTCTTCAAATTGCCATCATGAGCGGCGCAGAAGTGATTGCCACAACAAGCAGCGATGAGAAAATGAAGCGCCTGCAAAAAATGGGCGCTTCTCATGTCATCAATTACAAGAAAACCCCTGACTGGGAGAAGGAAGTTGTCAAATACACTTGCGGTCGAGGCGTAGACCACGTCGTCGAAATCGGCGGCGCAGGAACATTGGCTAAATCGGCAGTATCCGTCAAAGTGGGTGGACACATCAGCTTGATCGGTGTACTTGCCGATGCCAAACAAAAGTCCGATTTTGAAATTTCACTGCTCATGAAAGCAGTAAAACTGCAGGGCGTTTTCGTCGGCTCGGTCGAGATGTACGAGCGCATGAATGCGGCAATTGCCCTGCATAAACTGAAGCCGGTTATCGACAAATCCTTCAAAGCGACGCAAATCATCGAAGCATTGAAGTATCAGCAAAGCGGCGCACATTTCGGCAAGATCGTAGTTACGATTTAGCTCCTATCTATTTAGATAGCTGATTGAAATTTCGGGGTTGCCTTGAGCGGTGGCTCCGCCGGCGACCACCGTAATTTTGGCGTTGCCGGCAGGCATATTTGGAACAATCGCATTTATCAATTGCGAATTGGACGAAACGACTGGCGCTGGATAACGTCCGATATAAACTCGATTTTCCTGCGGTGTGGTTGAAAAGCCGCTGCCTCTTATGGAAATAGTCTGACCGGGCAAGAGTCTTATGGGATTGACCGACGACACTTTCGGCGACGGCAACACTTCCATCTGCAAGACATTGCTCCGCATAGACTGAATGCCGACATAGAGAGGAAATTGTCCTTCCGGCATATTAGGCGGCACATAAACTTGCAGCATGTGACCGTTCGATTCGATTACTTGCAATTGGGCAGGCCCAAGCATCACTATATTTTCGGAAGGGCGAACGCTGAACCCCATACCGGCGAGGACGAGCTGTGCTCCAGCCATAGTCACGCGCGGGTTCAGTTTTGAAAGCTGCGGTGCGCCGATCGAACGCAATTCCCAATAGAATTGCGCTCCTTGCCTGCCCACTCCTTCAATATGAATTCGATTGCGCCCCGGCGCCAATTGCGATGTCATATCCACATACATCTGCGCGTTATTGAGAAATGAATTCTCGTCACAGAGCATGCGCCCCAGTTCTTGCGCTCCCGCCTGCAAATTGGTGTCACTGCCGCCATTTTGCAGGAACATCCGCACCCAACTGAAGCCGGAAGAATTTACCGAACCATTTGTCAAAACGAGGGCCAGAGGTTTGTTCGAATACTCGCGCGGCAATTCGATCGCATCATCGAACGACTGAATGGAAGCGCCTCCATTCGCCGTATACGGACCTCCCGACGATATCACCACGCGGGGCAACTTCTTCAAGTCTTGCGCGTCGGCTGAAACGCCGGGAGTCGTAAACGAACAGATTAGGCTAAACAGGATAGCGAGGAATTTTTTCCCCACGTCTAATTCCTAATACCCGCCGAACAGTTGTTGTCCGCCGTTGAATCCCATGCCGCCCATGTTGTAGTTGGCGCCACCACCACGCGGCGGGTACCACGAAGCTGCACCCATTTCGGTTTGCATCTCGTTGAAATAATTCATCGACATTTGCTGACGGAATTTTGTATCAGAACGAGCATCATTGGCGGCTTCTCTGACTGCACCGATATCGTTGCTCATGTTAGCCATAGTAGTTTGCTGCGTTTGCTCCAATCGGGCAATTCTTGCTTGCAAGCTGCGGATGATTTGCAAATCGCGAGCGCGCTGGGCTTGGTCGGCTTGCAGCCATCTGCGCAAAGTTTGAACTTGCGAATCAGCGTCTGCTTTTTTCGCGCCTTTGAGTTTTTCAACCTCAGCAATTCTTTTTTCAGCATACAGACGATATTGCTGATTCTTCGAAGCGTCCATATTCGCAACATTCTCAGCGCTCTGCTCTTGCATTTCGAGGTCTCTCAATTGGGCCTCGTTGAGGCGGAGCATATCGCCGTCATCGCTGAAAGCGGCTTGATCTGCCTGGGTTTCGCCTTGAGCATAAGCGGACAACATCATCGCGCAGCTGCTTGCCAGTGCCAAAGAGAAGCTGGTTGCCAGCAATTTTGTAAAAGAGAAGCGCATACTAAATACTCCTTGAATCTCGGCGTTTAATCTTCTTGCCGCCTACGGTGTCACATTATCCCATTTGTGCGGCGTCTTCTGTATTTCCGGCTTGGTCTTTCTTGTCATTTCAGTATTAACTCTCGGTCTGAGGGATTCGTGAGGACTCGAAAACGCCACCTGACAAGGGAATATAGCCGCAAAGCTCCAAAGCTGGTACTCTTTACGGCCAGATAAGCTATTGTGTCGGTCAATTTTCAAGGTGCAGTCTCTATGACACTCAACCATAAACTTGCTTCTTTACTCCTTGCCGTTTCCCTCGGTGCTGCCGCGGTCGCGATGCCGGCCCAAGCCGAGAACGCTCCCAGCGTCCCGCTCTCCATGGAAGAAATCCAGGCTAAGCGCAAGGAAGCCCGCGAAACTCTCATGGTCCCATCGCTCGAGGGCATCAGAGGCATCGCCTATCGCGTCGTCGGCTTTAAGAATTTCGAACCGCTGGAAAGCGAACTGGGCGGCATCCTAAAAGAAACCGGCGTACCGCTTTTTGTCGCCACGAAACTGAAGCCAGGCGACGCTCCTGTGGATGCCATTCTGCAAATCACCTTCTACAAAACGGCCAGTCACACTATCGCCGAACTCTCGGTGAGACAGTGGGTGAGCCTTTTGCGCGATCCCAAGTCAAAAGTGCAGGCCGTCACCTACAGCGACAAAGTCTTCCTGACGGCTCATGAGCCCAAGGAAGCCGTAACCAAATTGGGTCAAGACTTCACTCGCGACTTCCTCAAAGCAAATTCCGGCAAGCCTGCCGCAAAAGCCGGCAAGGAAGACAAGCGTGAAGCTTCGGACAGCAAAAAGGCAAAGAAGAGCGCCAAGAAATAAGCGATCTTTTCAAGCGACAAAGAGCCTGGGAGCTCGAAATAGTCAATCAGCATTGGGTGGGCCTTAGAGCGTTCACCCAATGTTCTTTTCTACTTAATACAATTAAAACTGGCAATTAATAGAAGTCGAAAAAACAAAATGCCGGAATCCAAGATCTTGATTTCACTGGACAAAGTATCGAAGTGCTACAGAGCGCACAACATTGACGCGGTGAAGAACGTGTCGATTGACATCCAAGCAGGCGAGTTCGTAGCAATAATGGGTCCCAGCGGCTGCGGCAAAAGCACTTTGCTCAACCTGATCGGCGCAATCGATCGCCCGGACTCAGGTTCGATTGTTTTGGACGGGCAAGTCTTGAACCAGCTGGAAGATGAAGCTTTGACGCGCGTTCGTGGAGAGAAAATCGGATTTGTTTTTCAAGCGTTCAATCTTTTGCCGACCTTTTCAGTCCTGGAAAATATCATGGTGCCGATCGAGCTCAACAAGAACAAAGCTCCATCTGCCGAAAAACGTGCAAAAGAACTTTTGCAAAGAGTCGGGCTGGAGAATAGAGCACATTTTTTTCCCGCTCAATTATCAGGCGGCGAGATGCAGAGAGTGGCCATCGCTCGGGCCCTGATTCACGAGCCGAGGCTTCTTGTGGCAGACGAGCCGACCGGCAATTTAGACACTCACAACGGCGAAAACATTCTGCAACTGATAAAGGAATTCAACCGCGATTTCAAGCTAGCGATCATCATGGCCACGCACAGCAAGGAGGCCAGCCAGACTGCCGATCGCTTGCTGCAAATGCGCGACGGAACACTGGTGCTCGACACGGCAGAAAATACGCGCAACAGCGCTTTGCAAACGCCGGCGCCCTCGAATAAGAGCATTTAGTGATGTCCATCTTGCGCCTCTTCTATCCGTTCGTCATCAGAGATTTGCTCTCCAGTTGGCGGCGCACCGCCATTACCGTCACAGGCATCGCGCTGGGTGTTTGTGTTTTTCTTGCGATCAGCCTGGCAAACGAAACGGCACTGAGTGAATTCAAAGAAACAGTAGATCTGGTTTCGGGAAAGGCCAATCTGGAAATTCGTCCGGCAGCCGGAAACTACATCGACCACTCGATACTCTCGACGCTTGCACCGCTAGGTCGAGAAGGCGTAGTTTACACGCCTCTGCTGCAGGCACATGCAGTTGCAGTCGGCGGCAAGAATCCGCTGGTCCAAATCAACGGCATCGACACTCTGGCACCGACAGAATTTGTGCAAACCAAAACAGATAATTCGGACCAAGAAGAATCAGCCGCATCCAAGGACGCTCGCCTGTCGACGAAGAGCGATCAGGAAAGGAGTGCTTCTAAAACATCACTTCTCGAATTCGGCACGGCACTGATAGGTGAGAAATTAGCAGAAGACTTGAAACTGGGCAAAGGCAGCGAGCTCGCTTTGTCCGTAAATGACAAGATAGTAAAACTCAATGTCATCGGAGTGCTCAAATCTAAAGGTCTCGGCAAATCATTCAACGGACAAGTCGTGGTTGTCGATATGGAAACCGCGCAAGACCTGCTGGATCTTCCTGGAAAAATAACCCAAGTCGAACTGATTGTTCCGGAAGGCGTTTACCAGGCTGTTCAAGAACATCTGTCCAGTAACATCTTGCAGCCGGTGACTGTAGACACGCCTTCCGCTCGGGCGCGAACGGTCGAGAAAATGACGCGTTCATTTCAATACAACCTGACGGCACTTGCCTTCATCGCACTTATTGTAGGCATGTTCCTCATTTACAACACGATGACGATTTCGATTGTTCGGCGTCGAGAAGAAATTGGAATATTGAGAACTCTCGGCGCAAACAAATTGAAAATCGCCGGTCTTTTCTTTGCAGAAGCACTGTTCTTCGGCATGGCCGGTTCGCTCCTCGGCGTGGTCGCCGGCGTCGTCTTATCCGACAGCGCGCTTACAGCAATTGCAGGAACTATTGAACATTTCTATTTCAGCCATCCTCTCGGCTCCACGACAATCGATCCAGTGACTCTGCTCAAAGCATTCGCCATTGGCGTTGCGCTGACAATCATTGCATCGATTCCTCCCATTCTCGAGGCGACCTCTGTCGCTCCGGCTGAAGCTGCACGCAAGGGCTCATACGAATCCAGAATAGTTCATTCAACCAGGGGGCTCTTCCTGGCCGGAATCGTCATATACGTGCTTGGCGCAATTGCCACACTCGGCAAACCGATTGCAGGATTCCCCTTCTTCGGATACGCGGCGGCATTCGCAGCCATCATCGGCACCGCTCTCACCACACCGTTCGCTCTTAACCTGGCATTCACCGCCGTCAACAAGAGCAAGTCGATTAAATCGCTGCTCGGGGTTGAAGGCACAATTTCATTGCGCGCACTCGGTGGTGCCCCCGGCAGGACAGCAGTGGCCGTAGCCAGCTTGATGGTCGGAATTTCCATGATGATCAGCCTGGCCATTATGATTTCAAGTTTCCGCAGCACGGTAGTGGCATGGGTCGAGCAAACTCTCAAGGCGGATCTGTACATTCAATCTCAATCTCGAGCCGAAGGAAATCGAGAAGGCAAAATTGACTCGAAAACCGCCGATTTAATAAGAGGAGTCCCAGGTGTTGCAGCAGTAGACGGGTTTGTGGAGCACCGCACCATGGTGAATGGAGAACCGGTGTTGATTGGTGCCGGTGAATTTGATGTCTTGAAAAAATACGGACGTCTCAGGCTGGTGAACGGAGAGAAAGGCAGCGCGCTCAAAGAAGCAATGGACTCGAATGACTGTGTAATTTCAGAAACTTTCTCAGTCAGACGCGGCATCAGCACCGGTGACACAATCGAAATTCCGACACTGCAAGGACTGCTGCCGCTGAAGGTGGCAGGGATTTACTACGACTACTCGAGCGATCTGGGTTATATAATTATCGACCGCAAGCAGTACTTGAAGAATTTCAGTGATACGAAACTGACAAGCATTGCTGTCTTTCTTGCCCCTGGAGCAGACGCTGAATCTGTCAGAAATGATTGCATCGCGAAGCTGAAGGGCACTTCGCTCGTACTCATTCGCAACAATCAAGAGTTGAGAACCGAGGCCATGCGCGTATTCGACAGAACATTTTCGGTCACTTACGCACTGCACACGATAGCCATAGCAGTGGCATTGCTCTCAGTCATGAATGCGCTGCTTGCACTCACCCATGAATCCAGGCGTGAATTTGCCATTCTTAGATATCTTGGTGCAACGCGCGCGCAGTTAAGGAAAGTCGTCCTTTCGCAAGCGGTAATTCTCGGCGCTTGCGGCAGCATCGCCGGCATCGGCGTTGGTTATGTCTTGTCGCTTCTTCTGGTCAACGTGATCAACAGGCAATCGTTTGGATGGACAATTCAAATGATGATACCTTGGGATTTTATACTGCAGTCCTGCGGGCTGGTTATTATTGCGGCCCTGGCCGCCGGAATACTGCCGGCAAATGAAGCCGGCCGAACAAAAGCAGCAGAATTTGTACGAAGTGAGTAGGATGAAGGTGGCGCAGGTGGCAAATAAGATGTTTTCCCATTTACCTAAAGTTCTAAGTGCTAAAAGCCTCTATCTGGCGAGTTTCGCAACCGCCACCATGATCATCCCGCTTCTGGCAATTTGCAGCGGCGGTGCGCAAGCGGAAGAGTCCGACAAATTTTACAAGAAGGCATTGCCGGGTTATAGGTTTTCCTTCCCTCGCGATCATGCATCGCACGAAGAGTTCAAAACCGAGTGGTGGTATTACACCGGTCATCTGAAAAGCGATGATGGAAAGAGATACGGATATGAATTGACTTTCTTTCGCAGCGGCGTTTCACCATCCGAAAAGGGACTGCCGAAAGGAAAAGACCACTCCAACGTCTACCTGGCTCACTTCGCAATCAGCGACATCAGCAACAAGAAATTCTATTTTTATGAAAAGCTCACGCGCAGCGGCTTATCACTGGGCACTGCCAGTAATTCAGTGCTGCATGTTTACAATGACGGCTGGCGAGTGGATGAAGCAGGCGACGCGATGATACTGAGCGCTGATGCCGAGAAAAACGGCATTAAGTTGCTTTTGAATTCGAAGAAGCCACCAGTTATTCACGGAAAGGATGGCGTCAGCCAGAAAGCCGATTGTCTAGGTTGCGCTTCTCATTACTACTCTCTGACACGTATGGACACTAAGGGTCTTTTGTTCATCGACGGCAAAGAGAAGCGGGTTAGCGGTTCTTCCTGGATGGATCACGAATTTGGTTCAAACCAGCTGACGGACGAACAAATCGGCTGGGATTGGTACAGTTTGCAGCTCAATGACTATAGCGAACTGATGCTTTACGTCATGCGCAAGAAAGATGGCAGCATCGACAAAAATTCCAGCGGCACCATAATTGGTGCGGACGGCAAAACCGAACACTTATCGCTGTCGCAATTCAAGATTCGCTCAAAATCGAAATGGCTCAGTTCAAAAAGTAAGGGCAATTACCCTCTGAATTGGGATGTTGAAATTCCATCCAAACAGATCAAACTGCAAGTCATTGCAGACTTCGAAGACCAAGAGCTGGTCACCAAGCGTTCCACGGATGTTACTTACTGGGAAGGTGCATCTACAATAACCGGCACAAAAATGGGCAGACCAATTTCAGGTGAAGGCTATGTCGAAATGACCGGATACTCAGAAAGCTTCAAGAAGAAAAGCATATTCTAGAGAAAGAGGTGAATGTTCAACACAATAATCTAATAAAAAATAAACTTGACCTGAGAGAAAAGCAGAAGAAAATAGAAATGGTTAAAAATAACAAAAAATTAAAA